>JAKAUB010000003.1 GCA_021827845.1 Acidobacteriota bacterium
AGGTGTGCTTCCGGTACGGCAGGTGTGCCAGCTCCATGGATTCAACGATGCCGTCCACGATCATGGCAGACCCCAGGCCCGTCCCGAGCCCCAGAAACAGCATACTTCCGCCGTTGTAGCTGCCGAGAGCTTGCATGGCCGCGTCATTCATCATTTTCACGGGACGTTTAAATGCCAATGTGAAATCGAAGCCAACCCAGCCGTGAGCCAGATTATGCGGTTCTCCCACTGCCCGGTTGCGGAGAACTGGCCCGGGATAGCCGATTGCGACGGCATCATACCTCCAGTCACTGGTGATCTCGCGGGTCCTGGCGACCATGTGCTCCGGCAGCAGGTCTGGCCCGGAATCAAAACGCCGCGACTCGGTCTGCCCGCTGGCGATGACCTTTACATGGGTGCCGCCTACATCGATGACCAGTGCCTTCATCGGGATATCTCCTGACGCTTCGTCGACTTTACCGAGTGCAGTATTTTTGGAGGCGATCACGCTCAGCAGATCACTCCAGGACTTCACGAAAGATTTTGATCCCGCATCCTGCAGCTCCATGGCAAGCGCATCGAGATCGATGCCGTGAGCCGTGAACTGCAGCAGCGTATCTTCCCCGTCGCTGGGACTGCCGACCAGCGGAACACCCACCTCTCCATGATCCGCAAACGCTTTTAACGTTTCTTCAGGCATGGTATTCACAGTCAGTGATGCTGCCAGCGCTTTGACGTACAGGGTGTTGGAAACCGCAGGTCCTTTGTTCCGGTGCTTGCCCAGAGTAAGCGCTGTGGACGAGCTCCGAAGTTATAGAGACGCTGCCATCGTTTTGAATCGAGCAGCGACCGATATGCCGCGTAAATGCGCTTCGCTAGCCCGATGCCGAGTTGATTGCGAAGGTTGTCGGGCACCTTGCCCGTTATTTGGGCGGCGCGCCATATGCGCCGGATGTTTTCGATATTCGGTTGCCCACAAATTCGAGCAAACCGGCACAGCCTTGCGGCAAATTGCGGGTGAGAGGAGAGCGTCTGGTCGTGCGAATATTGGAAGCAATTCCCGGACAAAGGTTACAGGGCTTCGTCCAATTTCCAATTTTCACGAGCGGCCCTTACTGCCGGAATGTCCGAACCACATCTTTTGATGCCGCCTATATAGGCTTTGTATCGGCGCGCAGAACCGGTCCCAGATTGGCCGACTGCGCGAAGACAATAAGATGATGACCGCCGCTGCCTGAATGGAACCACACTGGCAGGGGCAGCATGACGGTTTTCTCAGTTGCGCTGTGGACGATTGCAATCTGCCTCAGCGATTGAGCGACGGCCACATGCGACAGCGTTCGTCCGGAGTTTTCACCGCGACCCACGTTCGACTGATCGAAGTCGTCCGTAAGCACCGCTATGATTTCCGCTCCTCCACGGGCAACGCTGCCGTTGGCGAAAAACCTGACGTGAAGGGCGCCGCTGGAGACTGACACGGACAAGATGTGTAAGGGCATTCGAGGACGGCCCGCCTCATGCAGCAGCGCCCGGTTAAGCGCTCCTGGGTCGTTGCCGACAATCTGTTCGGCGCCGTCGATCACCATCTGCCGTGTGTAGACGCTATCCAACCGACATCGATTACTGTAGAAGTGCTGCCGAGCGGTAAATATCTCCGCGGAATATGGGTCAGACCACCCCATGTTGTTCCAGTAGGTGACATGTTCACTCATACCAACGATCAGCTGGCCTGTATTTGTCCGCCGGCCATTGATTTGCCGAAGGAGTGCATCGGCAGGCGGGCAACTGTAGCAACCCTCGGAGGTAAACAGCTCCACCAAAACAGCTCCGTCTGACGGGACATTCGATCCAGCTGCTTGTGTAGCTTGGGCTCCGAGAGGCGCCCAACCGCAGAGCAAGCGGAGAATGTCATGAGAATCAGTTGTTTCCAGGGTCGATTCATACTCTCTCCTGCTTGCGAGCTGTGTATCGGACGCGAACAGGAAGCCGAAGGTTACAGCAGTTTTGAGAGTGCCGCATGGGAATCGAGATCAAAAGTTCAGTTCGTTATCGGCGCGGAAGCAGGGAAAGCCTTGGGTTCCACATTTTCTGTAACTATTCACATAGCCCGACTATCTAACACTATAGATAAAACATTCGGAACTCTGCAGCCGCGCATCGGTCGTCGATCGCAGCTCTGAATTCGACTGAGAAGCCGAACCACTGAGACACCTGCTTCATTACGATCGCCTTATCTTTGATAAATTCGTCAACCTCCAGTCGCCGTTCCTGCTGGCTGTACGGCTTTCCTGGCTCTGGCAGTTCGCGCAAACCGGACAGGGTAAACTACACCACATCGTCAGAACTGCAAGACTCTTCATGAGCCTTAATATTCCGTTTCCCGCAGCCAACGCTTACTTTGTCTCAGGTCTCGAGTTGTTCGGCGGCCTGCTGCCCATCCTTAGATTGAAATCTCGCCTTATCGGTCTCCTGTTCGTATTTGCCATGCTCGTTGCCTATTGGACGTCCGGCCCCCACGCCCTTGCCTCGGTTTTCTCCGACCCCGGCACTTTCTATTCAGCTGCACCCTACACCTTTCTCTTCTCTTCTCTGTTGGTGCTTATTTTTGGTGCAGGGCCGTTTTCGCCAGATGCACTCCTTGTAAAGCGCCTCAAGAAGTTGACCAAGGATTCATGACGAAGGCTACCCCAGGCAGAGACGAGATGCAGATGATCGCGGCCATTCTGGCTGGAGATACACATCTGTTTCACGATCTGATTCGTCCCTACGAACACAGTGTCTACATGATGACTCTCTCGTGCTTGAAAAATGAGGCGGATGCGGAGGACGCCGCACAAGAGGCGTTCCTGAAAGCCTTCCGCCACCTCGCAAGCTTCCGTGGCGAGGCGAAGTTCGGTACCTGGCTGGTTAGCATCGCTTTGAATGAAGCACGGACCCGCCTCCGACGGGAAGGAACGGTGAGAATGGAATCTATCGATCAAACCCCTGAAGAAAGTGGTCGGGTATCACCGGCGATCCTGCGGGACTGGAGGGAGATTCCGTCCGAGGCTCTCGAGCGTCAAGAGATCCGACACCTGTTACAGCAGGCGATTGAAAGTCTTCCGGACCTTTATCGCGAGGTTTTTCTTTTGCGTGATGTGAAAGAACTGAGTATCGCCGAAACAGCGGAAGCACTTACAATCAGCATCGCAACCGTAAAGGTGCGATTGCATCGGGCGCGCGTCATGCTGCAGAAGAGGTTGGCACCGCAACTGGAACACCACAATCCGAAGAAGAGGTGGTTCCAATGGTCCTAGAATGCAAGCATGTCTGGGATTACATCTCCGGATATCTGGACGATACTCTACCTCAAGAAACCAAAGAATTGGTTCAGAGGCATCTAGATCATTGCGAGATCTGCTCGGCGATTTTTGACTCGACGCGCAACATTATAGTTTTGATGGCGGATGACCGAGTCTTCGAACTTCCAGTCGGCTTCAGCGAGCGCCTTCATGCGCGCCTGGAACGAGAGATCAACCCTGGAGCGAGTTCCACGAGAAAACCATAGGCACTCGAACGACGTTCGTGGTTTCGTCTATGGTCATTTGCACTTTCAATCCACCTAACGCAGATTGCCGGAATTCAAGCCTCGTCTCTGACAGGTTCTAGCATCTCGCGCAATGGCTCCTTTCCGAGCGCAGCAACCTCTACCCACACTTCGGACAGCCGGTCGCATTGAGCCTGAATGTTCGCTTATCGTTTTGCGGTCGACGATCGATTCTCGCGGTCGGGTCTTGTCACTCAGGAAAAGCAGGTTGAAACGGAGCTGACGGTCGAAAGCAAATCTCTTTTAGAATGTTCGGCAATGCTGCACACCTTCTTTGTAACCTTTACCGAAAATTCCGATTCAAAGAACCATGCGGAAAAGCGTGCGTCGAAAGGAGAATGAGGGATGAGCATGACGTTGGCTGTCCGCACGATTAATGATGTAACGATTCTGGGCGAGTTGAGGCATATGAGTGTTACGAAGAGAATCAGTGATTTGCTTTTAATTACAAACCTCGTAACTGTCTTCGAGGTGAACGACAACGAGGGAGGGGCGGTCAGTTCATTCTAAGTTCTCGTCGTAACCAAGCAGCACCTGCACTTTAGGCGAAGAATCTACGATAACAATATATCGGCAGCGTCTCGTGAATACGCGTGTTTCATAGGGCATGTACAGATCTTAGTTTTGCTGCGCCTATTTCATGACCACATTCCCCGCTCGGATAGCTTCTATATCTACATACTGCAATATCGTGCGCTATGTGCCTATGCATATGCCAAAAAGAATCTGGCAGAGAGTGTTTCGAATGGAGCTAATGATGCAAGCGATTCCTCATCGTATGCGCTGTTCCGAGGTCTGGGGAGGCATGCGCAACACTAACTCCGACGTGTGCACCCGCGGAATAACGGCCAGCATATATTCCTCCGCTTGCGATGCCGAGCAGGGCGGAGACATCTATTACTTGGCACTCTGTGGTAACGATATATTGACGCGTACTGTTATCGCGGATGTGCGGGGTCATGGTGCGGCGGTGACCCAAATCGGACAGTGGGTTTATAAGGCGCTCGACGAAAGCATGGACACTCTGGATGGCTCGATCATTTTGGAGCGGCTGAATCAGCTAATCCATAGTCACGGACTTGAAGCACTGACAACCGCTGTGGTCGCAGGCTTCTATGTACAGGATTTCAGTCTTTCGGTTTGTTACGGTGGACACCCGCCAGTATTGTTTCGTCAAGAAGCTGGCATATCGAATTGGAAGCGGCTGGACGCACCGCTCTCTTCCGGTCCCACAAATCTTCCTCTGGGCGCTCTGCCCAATACTCTTTACGATCAGACGGTGTTCCAAGTGCACTCAGGAGACCGTATTGCGCTTTATACCGACGGAATCACAGAGTGTGAAAACTCAGCCGGGACACAATTGGGCGTGGATGGGCTTTGCTCATTCTTGCAACAACGAGAGGATCGGGACCTGGGACTATTGAAACAGGGAATTGTAGAAGACCTTTCAAAATATGCTGGCAGGAAAACCTATGAAGATGATGTCACGTTACTTCTTATGGAAATTAACTGACATACATCTGGACAGTTCAGAAAGCGGATAGTCTTAACGCGACGATGGGACGCGCTTCGCCGTATGCACGGGCAAACTGAAATGACGAATCTATTGAAACACACATGACGCAAGGAGAGACATAAAAGGCTTCAGGATAAGAGACCGCGCAGCTGTGACACAAGGTCAGCACCCCGACGGACTGTGCGATTTTTTCAAAGCGGTCTTCTCGACGGAAGACTCGACCGTGGTTCAAATTCTAAGCATTGAAAAATATGCGTCGTCCGGATTGATTGCAATGTCCACTTGCGGACGCTTTGTCCAGAAGTGAACAGCCCGTGAGTTCTCGCAAGCAATTGGACCCATGTATGCAAAGGATTTACGGCAAAACAGAACGGACGCTGAAGTGCATAAGCGTACAGAGTATCTGGAGAATTCCCCATGCATGAGATATCCGCCGCGCTCCGAGTATTCCGTAAAGCCCCCGGCTTTGTCGTCACCGTCGTTCTGACCATCGCGCTCGGCATCGGCGCCAACACCGCTATCTTTACGCTGGTGCATGCCGTATTGCTGCGTTCCCTGCCTGTGCGTGATCCGAAGATGCTTTATACCGTCGGTTCAGACACCAGCCGCGGTGGCGTGATGAGCGCATTGCCGGAGAGCGGGAACTTGTCCACATTCTCCTACGATCTGTACAAGCACCTGCGCGAAACCACGCCCGGTCTCGACCAGCTTGCCGCCATGCAGTCCGGTGGCGAAAGAATGAATGTGCGCGAGGGGCAGCAACTGGCGAAATCCGAGCGCACAGAATATGTGTCCGGCAACTACTTCTCGACGCTCGGCATTGGAGCCTTCGCGGGCCGGATGTTCAGCCAACAAGACGACACTCCTGCGGCAGCGCCAGCGGCAGTGATGAGCTATGCAACCTGGCAGGCGGAGTATGCCAGTGACTCGAGCGTGTTGGGCAAGGCATTCACGTTCCAGGGCCATCCGATCACGGTCGTTGGTATTGCGCCCGCGGGTTTCTATGGCGACCGGGTCAGCTCCTCGCCGCCTGCATTCTGGCTGCCGCTCGCAGTCGAACCTCTGATTGAAGGTAGCTTCTCCATCCTCCACAGTCCGACCAGCAGTTGGCTGTATCTGCTGGGCCGAGTAAAGCCGGACACGAGCCTTCTCTCACTGGAAGAGCAGATGACGGGAAATGTAAGGAACTGGCTGGCGACACAGCCGGACTACACGCGGAACGGCGGCGCCGCGCTGATTGCGAAGCAGCGGATCCGATTTTTTCCCGGAGGGAGTGGCATTCAGCAACTGCAGCACCAGGAAAGCACCGGCCTCTATCTGCTGATGGCGATCTCTGGCCTCGTCCTCCTGGTTGCCTGTGCCAATGTGGCCAACCTTATGCTGGCAAAAGGTTCGGCCAGGCGCGCAGATACCTCGCTCCGGATCGCGCTCGGGGCGCAGCGCAGCCGCATCGTGCGCCAGATGCTGACCGAGAGTGTCCTGCTTTCTTGCCTTGGCGGCGCGGTCGGTCTTGCCCTGGCGTATGAGGGCACCCGTTTGATCCTGTCGCTCGCCTTTCCCGATTCGCCGCACCTTCCGATCCACGCGAGTCCCTCGCTGCCCGTGCTAGGGTTCGCGTTCCTGTTGTCTTTGGCGACCGGCGTCATCTTCGGCGTCGCGCCCGCATGGATGTCCTCCCGCGCCGACCCTGCGGAGGCGCTGCGCGGTGCAAACCGGTCCACACGAGATCGTGTCTCGTTGCCGCAACGATCGCTGATCGTCTTTCAGGCCGCACTCTCCCTGGTGTTATTGGTTGGCGCCGGTCTTTTGACGCGCAGCCTCGTCCGTCTGCAAAGTCAGAACTTCGGGTTCCAGACCACCAATCGATATGTCGTACAGATCGATCCGGCTGGCGCTGGGTACACGGTCGAAACATTGCCTGCGTTCTATCGGGCGGTGCAGGATCGGTTTGGAGCCCTACCGAACGTCGCGAATGTGGGCCTGGCCCTCTACAGCCCTCTTTCCGAGACACGGTGGGCCACGGGCATCAACATCGCTGGACGCCCAGATCCCGTGGCCGGCGATCAGATGACTTCCGACATGGATCGCGTCAGCCCGCAATTCTTTGCCGCCATCGGAGAACGGCTGCTGCGGGGACGTGTCTTCAACGACGCTGACACCCCAACCTCCCAAGGTGTGGCTGTCGTCAATCAGCAGTTTGCGAAGGAGTTCTTTCCTGGCGAGGACCCGGTCGGGCGATCGTTCGGAGCCGAGCCTGGGCGTTCCGATACCCACCGGATCATTGGAGTCGTCGCCGACGCGAAGTTCGCAGATCCAGCGACCGAGCCCCATCCTATGTACTTCTTGCCGCCCATGCAGCGGGTCCCGGGCTTGAGTCCCGCTCAGACGGCCAACGAAACGCAAGCATTGTTTAACCGAGCCATCATCCTGGACTTCAAGACACCCCCGCGGAATGTCGATGCGCTCGTGCGCAGGATCCTGGGAGACATCAACCCGAACTTGACCGTCGATGGTCTACATACGCTGGAATATCAGGTGAACGGCAACTTCACCGAAAACCGGCTGATCTCTCGGCTGGCCATGCTATTTGGCCTGCTGGCGTTAATGCTGGCGGCGATAGGCCTGTATGGTGTTACGTCATACAGGGTGGCGCGCAGAACAAGCGAGATTGGATTACGAATGGCGCTGGGAGCGACACGCGGCCGGATTTTGCTCATGGTCCTGGGAGGAGCCTTTGCAGAGGTCGGGCTCGGTCTCGCAATTGGGATACCTGGGGCGCTCCTGGGTGCACGCTCAATTGACAGCCTGCTTTATGGAGTAACACCCTATGACCCTGTCAGCATCCTGCTGGCGACTGCGGCACTGGCGCTGGCAGCCGGAGCCGCCGCTCTGCTTCCCGCCCGCCGAGCGGCCAGCACGGAACCGATGATCGCCTTGCGAACAGAATAAAAACCAGCTTGGTACCCCATCGCGTATTGCTTCGCCGCATGGTTCGCTGGCTTTTGCTGGGGATCGCCTCTGGTGATTTCCTAAGCTATGAAGCTTCAATAAGCTGTCCATTTGAACTAAATCATTGGAGCTGATTGTGCGAACAAAATGCCTTTCATGAGAGAACGAAGGGATAATTACCAGACTGCAGGGCGAATGATTCACAGCCGAAGGCTGATGGGCCAGGCTAACACTGGGACAAGTTGAAGGTTAGACACTTCCGCTTGTGTTGAATATTCGAGCAGCTCAAGTCGCTGCTCGAATATCTCAAAGAGCCGGGGAAGACTGCCGTGCTTCTCGACATTCTCACCGGCTGCGCGTGAGCGAACTGCTGGCTCTAAAGTGGTCGGACGTGGATATCGAGAACCTCTAACTGCACGTTACCCGTTCCACTATGAAGGGGTCTTTTACGAGGGCAAATTGAAAACTGCAAGAAGTGGGGATTCGATTCCGGTTCCAGCATCCGTCAGAATTGTGATTGATGCCTGGCGGCTGGTTTGCATGGATGCATCTTCGGAGGCATTGATGTTTCCTGCAAAGGGAAAAAGAAATCGAGCGGGCCAGATGGTTCCGCGCGACGGCAATAATTTCCTGCGGAGTCGCATTCACCCGATTGCAGAGCGGCTCGGCATTCCCAAGCGCCTGGTTACCTTCCAGGTAATGCGACGCACGTTGGGAACCGATTTGCAGCACCACGGGAGCATCAAAGATGCTCAGCGAATCTTGCGGCATGCCGACATCCAGACCACTGGCAATGTTTATATGCAGGAGATTCCACAGAGCGTGGTGGAGGCTTTGGAAAGCAGAACGCAGGCAATCCTGTGCACAGACGTCAAAGCTCACAACACAACGGTTCCAAACGGTTCCAAGTGCATTTTTTCCAATCCTGTAAACTGTTAAAAGGATTGGTGGACGCGGTAGGAATCGAACCTACAACCTGTCGATTAAGAGTCGAATGCTCTGCCAGTTGAGCTACGCGTCCGAAGGGAAACTGCAGGATGGGAGCGGCCGTTCGATTGCCGCTGACGAAAGAATATCACAGCGTGACGACCACTTTTTCAGCGACGCGAGCAACATCTGCCTGCCCGTAGGCCGCGCCAATCGCTAAAACGAAAAGGCCAGTCCGCCGGTCACCAGTCGCGGCCCCTGCGCGAGATACAGTGTCTGCCCGGCGACGACGTAAATCGGCCGGTAGCCCTGCGCCAGCAGGTTCTGCATGACGACTTCCAATTCGAGCCGGTCGGGTGAGTCGCCCTGCGGGCCCACTGGCTGGCGAAGCACCACGCTCAGATACGGCGCAGACATTCCGGTATTGAACGGGTCAACCGCAGTCACGGTCGCTTCCGGCTGCAAGCGATACCCGGCGTTCCATCGCGTGGCCGAGCCCGGCAGGAGACCCCGCATACTGACGAGCAGCGATTGCGTCCGCTGTGCAGCAACACCGGCAACTGCCTGGCTGAAGATCGGACTGCCGAGGAGATCTGCGGCCGGGATGGACAGCGCCGGACCTTCGGCATACTCCACCGACGTCCAGAGATTCCCATGCACCTGGCGCGACGCCACCAAGCGAACGCCGCCGCCTGAATAGCCCGTACCCGCAGTGCGAAAGGCTCCCGTCACCGGGTCCAGCAGGACATCCCCGGCCGCAAACTCCGCCGCGGCGCTGTCGCCATATCCATTCAAAACGGGGTCGGTCACGTGATCGTAAAAATAGGCTGCCTGCAGGTCGAGCCCGCCCATGTGGCGCCCCACGGACAGTTCCTGGTGCAGATAATGCGCAATGCGAAGGTTGCCGTTCTGCATGGCGACGTCCGGCAGCGTGGCCGAGGATGCCAGATCTGTCAGGTCCTGGAGGTCATCCGCAGTCGCCAGCCGATAGCTGACGCTGGAGTTGGAATCGCCGAAGCGAACTGCCATAAACGGCAGAACTGCGGTTACATTCTGCCCCGCCTGGGCAGCTTCAGACTCAGCGCCAAACTGGGCCACCAGCGAATCGCTCAGCGCCAACTGCTCACCACCGCGCAGCGATAGAACCTGCATGCGCCCCACGCCCAGTCCATTGTCGACGGGGAGGGTGCGGAAGGTCGCAACCGCGCGCGACGTATCCCCCGGCGCGGGGCTGCGCTCGATACCGCCACCGACAAAGGCTGCGCCAGCGGTGGATGTTTGCAGGTGAAGCAGCGCGGTGTTGGCGCTTCCCTGCGCCATTTCAACCTGCGCCTGCTGTTGAAGACCACCTTGACCGAACTCCGGAGAACCGCTGGCTAATGCCACTCGCCCTGCAACCGGATGATCGACGCTGGCGTGGGGCTGCTGCGGATGCTCAATCAGCGACTGGCCGCTGACCTGATCCAGCCAGCGAAGCATGGGTCGATTGACGCCCGATCGCAGTGCCCACTTCCACTCATCCCCAGGCTCATCCGACGCGCGACGCGCGGCGGGAAACCAGTTGAGTGCGTCGCTTAACGAAAGCATCGTGAGGTTCACGATCGCGTGACTGGACGCGGTGATGCGAATCTCTCCACGGTGCCCCGGCAGAGAATCGGCCTGCAGCACGCGGACGTTGTAGCGGCCCGGCGGAACATTGCGGAAGACGTAGTGGCCGTGGATATCCGTAAACGCGGTTAAGACCGGAAAGGGCGAGGCCGCGAACAGTTCCACCATGGCACCCAGCAGCGGCGCGTGGTTGCGGTCCTGTACAACGCCGCTGATGCTGGGCGGAGCCGCGGCGAACGCAGGCAGAGCCGCCACCAGGCAGCTTGCGAGCGCGCGTTTAATGTGCGTCCGAATCAGCAATCGATTGAATGAATCAGCGAGCTAACCCTTATCTGCCGCGGAAGTAGGGTCGGGGAAACCCGGACCGACCGCGCACGAGATTTACTCCTCTGCGTCCATTCGACGCAGAGGGTCTTATTGCGTCACCTCGAAGGGGGCGGATTGCGCCAACTGCTGTTTTGATACTCCATCATTCACGCTGATGGTGATTTGATATTTTCCAGGCTGCAAGCCGGCCAGTGGCATAGATTTTTCAAGCGTCACCTGGTCGGAGTTCGGGTTGATCTTGCCGGCGGCCTCGCTGGTCTCGAGCAACGTTTTGTTATTCGCGAGATCCGTCACCTGATAATGCACGATCGCGTCATTCTTGCGGGTCTTCGGATCGATCTTCAGATTGTAGACCTGCATCCAGAAGTCCAGGTTCTGCCCGCGCTTGAAGCTGACAGGCTGGGCGGCAGTCCCGCTGACGCGCGGCCGGATGAAGGTATTGCCGATAACAAACTGACCGGTGCCGATGTCCTTGGACGGGACTTCGCGCATCTTGTCCGCCAGAATCAGCGACGAGGCCGCCAGGCGGTCGTCGTCATACTCCGGAACCGTAAGCGCCCGCGCATAGGTTCCAATATGGTCGGGATTATTGACGTCCTTAATGACGATATCCAGACGATAGCGGCCCGGACGGAGAGGGAGCGCCTTCCAGTAAACCGACTTGCTCTTCATCGTGCCGGGAAGCAATTCGGATGGCTCGTCCACTTCCACGGTGTCTTCAAAGGTCTGAGCAATACGACCCGTGATAGTCGAAACCCGGCCGAGAATGTTCACAACCCCGCGCGAGACGCCATCTGTCGTCTTGTAGGTAATATCGCGATTGCGAATCTGCAGCGTAACTGGGACCAGGACGGTGTCGTCCGTAACCCGGACAAAGTCTGTGCGCACATCGAATGGAAAGAACGGACCGGTCAGCACCTTGTGGCTGGTGATGAACTCGTCGAGATCCTTGAACTTGATGAGCGGCGCCGCCTGCAGCTTGGCATACTGCGTCAGACGATCAAATTCCTTGGAACCCTGGGCGCTCGAAAGCGGTCCGGGACCAAGCTGCTCCAGGCCTCCGTTGAAACGGTCGGCCTTCTTTGCCTGACCCATCTGCTCCCACAGCGTCGGGCCGCCGCCGGGAACATGCAGCAGCGCGTCCTTTTCGGCGCGATTGATGGTCATGTGGTAGTCGCCGCACATGCAACTGTCGACAAATTCAATATCTATGTTGTCGCCAATTCCATCCAGATGCCGGTAATTCCACACTTCAAAGGGATAGGTCTCCGTTTCGCCTCCACCTTCCGCCATGGGACGGTTGTAGGTGCCACCGGACGGGTGCGCTTCGATGCTGTTCGGCGGACCCCAGGCGATATACATGTGGCCACGGTCGGTCATCCAACCGGGTTTGCCGGCCGCGAAATGCTCGTTTGCGTAAGCAATGCGGCGATAGATCTCTTCCCGATAGCTGTTGTCCGGCGATTGGGGATCAGGGTTGCGCCGGCGCCAGAACTGCTCGATGAAGGCGTCACGCTCTTCGTCGTTCGAAAGACTCATAAAGGTCTTTCGTTCCTGGTCGGTGATGATCCAGCGGACGTCCTGGTCGAGCCACTTCTTGTAGGCGCCCTTCAACTCCTGCCGCAGCTCCTTCTGCTGCTGCCGGATCTCCTTATCACTGAGCCGGCGCTTGAGCGGGCTGGATTGCGAATCGGAGGAGGTCCCCGACTGGGCGGAGTTCTGATCCTGGGCTCTGGCGGGAACCACTGCGGAGGCCATCGCCAGCAAAGCCAGGACGACGGAGAAGCGGATACGGAGCATGTACGGCAACCTCAACTTCTGTATCCTGAATTGTATGGTTTCTGCTCCGCCGATACAAGCGTTTGCCTGCGACGCAACACGGCTTCGGCCATCCATAAAAAAATGGATTTCTTCCCGGCGAACGAAAGCTCTCAGGGGCGCTGATTCTGACGGAACCGCGCCCCGGACGGCTGCGTACAGGTAGAGTAAAGGGTCCGGGCTGCGCCATCCGACTCCCGAAGATCGGGCTGCGGCGAGCGCCGGCGGACATGGGTTTTGCTGGTTTCTCCGATGAATAAAAAGACCGTTGCCATTGTTGTGGGAGTGATCGTTGTCTGCGCCGCCGTCGTGGGTCTGACCATTTATCGCAGTGGTTCGGACGCGCAAAAGGTCCTGATGGCCAAAGTGGCGCGGGAAAATCTGTCCAGCATCGTGACGGGTACCGGCGAAATCAAGCCGAAAAACTACGTCAACGTGGGCGCAACCGCATTCGGACCCATCACCCACCTCTACGTCAAGGAGGGCGATCGCGTAAAGAAGGGTGAGGTGCTGGCGGTTATCGAAAATGTTCCGCAATCGTCGGCGGTTGGAGCGCAGCGCGCTTCAATAACTTCCGCCCAGCGCGACATCACCGCAGATGTGGCTGCCCAGAAGGCGGCCCAGGCGAATGTGGATCACGCCAAGGCCGACCTCGAGCAGAAGCAACTGGATTACAAGCGCGCCCAGGAACTTTATAAGGATCAACTGATCGCCAAGCAGGACTTTGACGCCAAGAAAGCGGCGTACGACATAGCCGTCGCGACCCTGGCACAGGATGAGGCGTCGCTGGCGCAGGCCAATGCGCAGACCGCATCGGCCAAGAGCAAGCTGACGAGCGCGCAGCAGACGCTGCTCGGTGACCTGGACGCGTACAACAAGTCCATCAGCATCGCTCCATTTGACGGAATTGTCACCAACCTCCCCGTCCGTGAGGGTGAGACGGTTGTCGAAGGCATCCAGAACGCCGAGGGCAGCACGTTGATGACACTGGGAGATATGTCCACCGTCACAGCCGAGGTAAAAGTCGACGAGACGGATATCACCGGCGTTCAACTGGGTCAGCCTGCTGATGTAACCGTCGATGCGCTTCCGGGAAAGGTCTTTAAGGGCCACGTGACAGAGGTTGGGGATCAGGCGCTGCTTCGCTCGACCGGGGTTTCCACCAGCCAGAGCACAACTGGGTCGGAAGAGGCAAAGGACTTTAAGGTCGTCATCACGCTCGATAATCCATCCCCTGAACTTCGGCCCGGCCTCTCGGCAACCGCCAAGATCACAACGGCCCACAAGGACAATGTGATTGCAGTGCCGCTGCAGGCGCTGGTGATGGAAGTGCCAGACACCGGTAAAAAGAAGGGCGCGCACGCAGTGAACGCGAGCCTGGAATCGAAGCCTGCACCTCAGCCGGCGCAGGGTGTATTTGTCGTCCGCAAAGAGGGACGGAAGCAGCGGGCGGTGTTTGTTCCCGTGCAAACCGGCATCACCGGCGCCTCGGATATTGAAGTGACCAGCGGCGTTCAGCCCGGCGATGAGATTATTGTTGGACCGTATCGCGTGCTTCGTACGCTCAAGAACAACGCCACGGTAAAGCTGGATACGACGCCTGCGACGGCGACGCCGTCCGACGCATCGTAAAAGCGCGCAGTCTGTCGGCGGTGTGCGCCAGGAGAGATGGATGGCATCCGAAGCATTGGTTGGGAGCGCTGTGGGAACCGGGGCCGCGCCCGCAGCGAACGAAGTAATCGTCGTTGAGAACCTCTGGAAGACCTATGACATGGGGTCCGAGAAGGTCAACGCCTTGCGCGGCATCAACCTCCGCATCCGGCACAATGAATATGTCGCCATCATGGGGCCGTCCGGCTCTGGAAAATCAACGTTCATGAACGTGATCGGCTGTCTGGACACCCCAACCAGCGGCGAATACTGGCTGAACGGTCATCGCGTCAGCGATCTGAATGACGACGAGCTGGCCCGGATTCGCAACAAGGAGATCGGGTTTGTTTTCCAAACCTTCAACCTGCTGGCGCGCGCCACAGCCCTGCATAACGTTGAGCTGCCGCTCATCTACAACGGCACCCCGTCAGAGGAAAGGCTGGAGCGGGCGAAGGCCGCCCTGACCGCCGTTAACCTGGGCACGCGGATGTATCACAAGCCCAACGAACTCTCCGGCGGACAACGTCAGCGTGTCGCCATCGCCCGGGCGCTCATCAACAACCCATCGATCATCCTGGCCGACGAGCCGACCGGCAATCTCGACTCCAAAACCGGTGTAGAGATTATGGCGCTGTTTGACGAACTGCACTCCCGCGGCAACACCATTATTGTTGTGACGCATGAGCCCGACATCGCGGAGTACGCGCATCGTGTGGTGCACATCCGCGATGGCGAAATCGCCTCCGATGAGCCCTCCCGCCGCCTGCGCGAGCAGCCGCCCACCGATTTGTAATCCGTCCCTGGCGGGCGTATTCTAAAAGGGCAGGAGATGTCCTGAGTTTGTCCTGGGCGATCCGGCTGAGCTGGAGCCGGGCGGGAGAAATGAGTGGGCGAGAGCCCACTTTTTATTTGCCCCAAAATCCGGCTTTGCATTCCTTATGGCATTAGATCTCGACAAAATCCGTGAAACGGCGGTGCGGGTTGCCGCGTCGCACGGTCTGGACGTCGTCGACATCGAGTTTCTGGGGAGCGCCAAACATCGCACCCTCCGCGTGTACATCGAGAAAGATGCAGCGCACCGGGCGGCTCTGGCGGTTGAAGGGGGCGAGATCGCATTGCCCGCAGGCGTCGGCGCCGATCAATTGGCGGGCATCACCGTGGAGGACTGCGAACAGTTCAGCCAGGACTTTGGGACCGTTCTTGACGTCAATGACCTGATTCCGGGCGGCGAATATTCTCTGGAGGTCTCCTCACCGGGGCTTGACCGCAAGCTGCGGACTCGTGGCGACTTCGAACGCTTCACCGGAAGCCTGGTCAAGCTGCGGACCGCCTCCGCGGTCGATGGCAATTCCCACTGGCAGGGACGGCTGACCGCCGTGACCGCCGATACGATTACGCTCGAACTGCCTGCCCAGAAAGCGAAAAAGGGCAAGCCTTCTGCAGCAGCGGCGGCCACTGTAACCATCGCATTGTCGAACATTGTTAAAGCGAACCTGGAACCAGAGTTCTGAAGCAAATTGAATTGCGGCACCCGGCGTGCCGCACCCCCCGGTTGCATCCCATACCGGTGACGGCGAAATCCAGCACCAGAGGCAAAAGAGATGGCAAGCGCACTATACGAAACGATTGAACAACTGAGCCGCGACAAGGGCATCGATCCACAGATTGTGGTCACCGCCGTGGAAGAGGCAATCGCGCTGGCGACGCGCAAGTACTACAAGACAACCGAGAACATGCGCGGCGAATTCGACAAAGAGACCGGCGCGCTGCGGGCCTACGCCTATCGCACGGTGGTGGAATCGCCCGAGCTGGTCGAAGATCCCATCAACCAGATTCATCTGGATGATGCGCGCATCATTGCGCCCGAGGTCGAGATTGGCGGCGAGATTCGGTACTACAAAGAGACCGGCGTTCTCGGGCGCATCGCGGCTCAGATGGCCAAGCAGATCATCTTTCAGAAGGTGCGCGAAGCCGAACGCGACACGGTCTTCAATGAATACGCGCATCGCGTGGGTGAGGTCCTGAATGCGACCGTCAAGCGGATTGAGGGTCAGGACATCGTCTTCGACATTGGCAAAGCCGAGGCGCGCATGCCCAAGCGGGAGCAGTCGCGGTTGGAGCAGTTTGCCATCGGGGAGCGCGTCCGCGTGGTTCTGCTGCGCGTAGACCGCAACGCGCGCGGACCCCAGGTGATCGTCTCGCGGGCGGCGCGGGAGCTGGTGCAGAATCTGTTCCACAGTGAAGTCCCGGAGATTTACGACAATACCGTCGAGATTCGCGCCATTGCGCGGGAAGCCGGCGAGCGCACGAAGATCGCGGTCGTCTCGCGCGATAAAGATGTAGACCCTGTCGGGGCCTGCGTCGGCATGAAGGGTATGCGGGTTCAGTCCATCATCCGCGAACTGCGTGGCGAAAAGATCGACATTATCGAGTTCAGCGAGGAAGTTACGACGTTCGCCGAAAAGGCGCTGCAGCCCGCCAAGGTCAGCCGCGTCAGCATCGCCGACCTGGGCGAAAAGCAGCTGGAAGTGATTGTGGACGACACGCAGCTCTCGCTGGCCATCGGCAAGAAGGGGCAGAATGTCCGGCTTGCGGCCAAGCTGCTGGGCTGGAAGATCGACATTAAGAGCGAAGAAGAAAAGCGCCAGGAGGTCGAGCAGCAGATGCAGGCCATGGCGGGCCCGGTGACAACTCCGATTGAGCAGGTCACCGAACTGGGCGAGGGCACCATCCAAAAGCTTATTGCCGCGGGAATCACCACGGTGGAAGGGCTGGCGGATATGACACCGGAGCAACTGGAAGAAGTGCCGGGCATCGGCGAGAAGACGCTCGAGAAGATTGGCGTCGCTGTGCGGCATTACTTCGCCGAGTTGGACAAGCAGGCGGACGCCGGACCGATGGGCGCGCCCAGTTCCGAAGCGGAAGACACCAACGAAGCCGCGCTGGACAAGGAAGCCGGAGCGGGTATGGATGCGGAGTCTGCCGGTGCGGAGCCTGCGGCCGAAACGGAGGGTCTGGAGCCGGGCGAGGTCGAGAATCTGGAGCCGGAGCCAGACATCGCGGAAGGGTCGCTTGTAGGCGAGGATGAGAACGAGATCGCTGACCTCTCCGAGGCGGAAACCGGCCGCGAGGCTGACAATCTGGCACAAAATGCGCTGCGGGATGCAACCGGGACCGAGGATCCGGACGACCCGGCCTATGTCGAGGCGCCGGAAGCAAGCGAACCTGCACTGGACCGTTGGGAAGAAAAGGAAAAGCCATAAGCCGCCGACGCCACGAAAATTCGCAGATTGATCGCGAGTTTGGGCGGATAATACTTGCAGCACGTACCTGAAACCAGGCGACGAGGCGGCTTATGAGCAGCTGAAGGATTCAGCAAAAGGGCGAAAGAGGCGGATGAGTAAAGTTCGAATTAACGATCTGGCGCGTGAACTGGAAGTCAAGAGTAAGGTGATTCTGGACTTGCTTCCGGAGATCGGCGTTACAGAAAAGAAGACCCACTCTAGTTCTGTCGAAGAGGACGAAGCGGCGCGTCTGCGCACTGTTTTGGGGAAGTCTGGAAAGCCAGGCGCAGGTGGACACCGATCCGCGCAGCCGGTCGAGCAGAAGCCCAAGATCGATCTGTCGAACATCTCCCGGCCGGGCGATGTCTTGCGTGCCATTCAGCAGCAAAAAGAACAGCGGAATGCGCCTCCGCCAAGGCCCGTCGTGTCAGCGCCTCCTGTTAGCCGGCCTGCTGCTCCCACTGGTACGGTCGAAGCGCCGCGCCCGCCGGCAGCGGCTGCCCCGGTGGTGAACAAACCAGCCGCGTCGGCTCCGGTCACCGCTCGTCCAGCACCGCCAGCCAGCAGCGCGCCAGCACCCCGCCGCATCGTTCCGCAGCCCCGGCAGGCGCCGGCCATTGTTGCGCCTCCACCGGCCGCTCCGGCCATCGCCTCGCGTCCGCCGTCGGGCCCGGTCATTGTGAAACCTTCGGCAGCCGCAGCCGCGGCCGTCGCCGCTCCACGCAAGCCGGAATCGCGTCCCGAGCCGCCAGTCGCGGCTACCCCGGCTCCGCCGCCGGTGGCCGCACCACCCACACAGCCAGCGCCTGTTGCAGCAGCCAGTACGCCAGCACCGGAGCCGCCAGCGCCAGAGCCCGTCGCCAGCGTACCAGCCGCCACGGTGGCCGCTCCCGGGCCGGCCGCACCGCCCGCCAAGCGCATGATTATGCCGCAGACTGGCCCGCGGCCGGTTTATAAAGCACCCGAAGGTGCGGCCCAGACGCTCGGCGGCATGCAGCGCGGACGTCCTATTTTTGAGCGGCCACGGCCGCAGTCACCGGGAGGACCGCCTTTCGGCGCTCGCCCAGGTTCGAGCGGTCCGGGAGCGGGTCCCGGTGCGCGCCGCCCGATGCATCCGACGCGTCAGCATCCGACCGGCGGCCCCGGAATGCGTCCGGGTATGCCGGGCCGTCCCGGCTTCGGCGCTCGCCCAGGAATGGCTCCCGGCGCTCCCGGCATGGCTCCCCCGCCTGGTGCGGGCGACCGTCCGGCACGCGGGCATCAGCAGCGTCGCGGCGCCAATAATCGCTACGAAAAGTCCAAAGAAGGCCCGATGAAGGGGCTGACTGCGCCGCGGCTTGGTGCAGCTCAGGTGCCGACGGGACCCGTTCCGATTACGCGCAAGATTACCGTCACAGAAGGCGTGAGCGTTAAGGATCTGGCCGAAAAGCTGGATGTTCGCGCCAAAGACCTGATCGCGACCCTGCTGCAGCGGGGCGTCTTCGTCACCGTCAACCAGTCGCTCGACAGCGAACTTGTGCGCGATGTAGCGCGCCAGTTTGGCGCTGACGCGGAAGTGATCAGCTTTGAAGATCAGATGGCGAACGAGGCGCTCGAAAACCTGCTGACGCAGGAGACGACCGGCGAACTCGAAGTGGTGCGGCCACCGGTTGTCACCATCATGGGCCACGTTGACCACGGCAAAACGTCGCTGCTCGACGCTATCCGCGAAACAGAGGTCGCGGCGGGCGAAGCCGGAGGCATTACCCAGCACATCGGCGCCTACAAGGTTCGCATCTCGAAGTCGGACTCACCGGCCTTTGGCCGCGAGATTGTGTTCCTGGATACGCCGGGTCACGAGGCCTTCACGCGTATGCGTGCCCGCGGTGCAAAAGTCACGGACATTGTTGTGATCGTAGTAGCGGCGGACGATGGCGTGATGCCGCAGACGATTGAGGCGATCGACCACGCCAAGGCGGCCAATGTGCCGATCATCGTAGCCGTCAACAAGATCGATAAACCGGATGCGCAGCCTGACCGCGTCAAGCAGCAGCTTGGCGACCGTGGATTGGTGCCGGAAGCATGGGGCGGCAGCACGATCTTCGTCGATGTCTCGGCAAAGAAACACACCAATCTCGATCTGCTGCTGGAGATGATCTGCCTGGTAGCCGACGTCGGTTCCCTGCGCGCATCGCCCGACCGTCCGGCGCTTGGCACCGTCATCGAATCCAAGCTGGATCGTGGTCGCGGTGCGGTGGCGACCGTGCTGGTACAGAACGGAACGCTGCGGCTGGGAGACAGCTTTGTCGTCGGCAATACCTTTGGAAAGATTCGTGCCATGTTCGACGATCGTGGCCGCGCCATGACGGAAGCCGGGCCTTCAACGCCGGTAGAGATTCTGGGCTTGGAAAGCATTCCGGACGCGGGCGATACCTTCACCGCTGTCTCGGATCGCGACAAGGCCAAGACCGTCGCCGGATATCGCAAGATGAAGGAGCGCGAGTCGCAGCTCGCCAAGTCATCGCGCGCGTCGCTCGAGGGTCTGGCAGAACAGATCAAGCAGGCCGGCGTGAAGGAGCTTGCCGTCATCCTGAAGGGCGACGTGCAGGGTTCGGTCGAAGTGCTGGCCGAGGCGCTGCCGCGGCTGTCTACCGAGAAGGTTCGCGTCAAGGTCATTCACTCCGGCGTGGGCGCCATCACGGAGAGCGATGTGCTGCTGGCTTCCGCCTCGGATGCGATCGTCATCGGCTTCAACGTTCGGCCGGAACGCAAGGCGGCCGATCTCGCTGTCCAGGAAGGCGTGGAGATTCGCCTGCATTCGATCATCTACGAACTGCAGGACGAGATGCGCAAGGCCATGCTGGGGCTGCTGGACGCCACGGTCCGGGAGCACTACCAGGGACGTGCAGAAGTGGCCAATGTCTTCCGCATTCCGAAGGTTGGAGCGGTGGCTGGGTGCCGTGTCCTCGACGGGCTGTTCCGCCGCGACTCAGAAGTCCGAGTGCTCCGCGACGGGGCGCAGGTCTTCAAGGGCAAGCTAGCCTCTCTCAAGCGGTTCAAGGACGATGTGAGCGAAGTCCGCAGCGGCATGGAATGCGGCATCAGCGTTGCCAACTTCAATGACGTAAAGGTTGGCGATGTCCTCGAAGCCTTCACCGCCGAGCGCGTGGCCGCTGATATTGGCCCCGCGCTGGTGGATGCACCGCAAAATAAGGTACTCTCCGCCGTTTAATCGCATCAAAAAACAGTGACATTACGGCGCGTCTTCGGACGCGCCGTTCCTTCCTGTGGAGGACGTGGCCTGCGGAGGCCTGCTCCTGCGTCGGAAGAAGCAGCCCCAGCTTCCGCTTGAGGATGGTTGCGTGAACGATTCGCAGAGCCCTGAGGCGGCAAAGAGGCGATTTCGGCGGTTCGCTGTTGCCATCGTCATCGCCGCCGCCTTTGCCGGCGCTTTTTTGATCGCTCTACAGATTGCGATCCGCCACGCTCCTGAAATTGTCCGGAAGCGTGTGATGCAAGGTCTGTCGGAACGTTTCGACAGCCAGGTTCAGCTCAGCGAGTTTGACGTCTCTGTGCGGCACGGCCTGGATGTGAGCGGCGGCGGACTGGTGCTCCATTCCAACCGTGACCCTGACCTTCCACCGCAGCTCATCGTGGATCACTTCCACTTCCATACCAGCGTTCTGGAACTGCTGCGGAAGCCGATGCACATTCACCTCGTCCAACTCTCTGGTTTAACACTCAATGTGCCCCCTAAAAATGAGCGCCAGTGGCCGCATAACAAAAAGGGCCGGCGGACGCATCTGCCGGTTGTCATCGACACCATTCAGTGCGATCACGCGCTGCTGACGCTGTTGAACAGTACGCCAGGAAAAAGGCCGATGATTTTCACCATTCATGGGTTAACGCTGAAGCGCGCGGGCTCGCATCGGCCTATGCTGTTCCATGCGCTGCTGATTAATCCCAGACCCGTGGGAGACATCGAGACCGACGGGCATTTCGGCCCCTGGAACGCGGACCATCCGAACGAGACGCCACTGGACGGCAAGTATTCCTTCCAGAACGCTGACCTGAGCACCACGAAGGGCATCTCTGGAACTCTGTCGTCCGAGGGCCGCTTCTCGGGCCAACTGGATTCTCTCGCCGTCGATGGACACACAGACACTCCCGACTTCAGCGTGAACGTGAGCGGCCAGAAGGTGGCGCTGCATACGGACTTCCACGCCATTGTGAACGGGACCAATGGCAACACCTACCTGCAGCCGGTCAAGGCGCGGTTTTTGCAGACGCGCCTGACGGCAACCGGATACGTGGTGCGCGCGGCCAATGGAAATGGGCATCACATTGTCCTTAACATTGTGCTGAACCATGGGCGAATCCAGGATCTTTTGCGCCTGGGCACGGCGACGCAGCCGCCGGTAATGGACGGACCGGTGCGGCTGACGACCCGCTTCGACCTGCCATCAGGATCGCGATCCGTCAGCCATCGCCTGGCCCTGCAGGGCAACTTTGCGGTCGATCAGGCATCTTTCACGAATCCAAAATGGGAGCGCAGCGTGGAAGAGCTGAGCCTGCGCAGCCAGGGGAACGTGCGCGGAGCGCGCGAACTAGCGCAAGGAGTGGCGCCGGACATCGCTCCAAAATCTGTACCGATAAGCGTTCATGGCACCTTTTCCCTCGCGAATCAGACGCTGACGTTCTCAAAGCTGGACTGCACAGTACCCGGCGCGAAA
>JAKAUB010000071.1 GCA_021827845.1 Acidobacteriota bacterium
GTCGAGTCGGACAGCGACATCGACGCTGCCGTCACGGGCGTGCTGCAGTCTGCATTTGGCTTCACCGGGCAGAAGTGTTCGGCCTGTTCCCGCGCCATCGTTGAGGACTCGATCTACGACGTGTTTGTCGACCGGCTGCGCGAAGGTGCGCAAAAGATCTCCGTCGGCGACCCGGCCCTGAACCCCGGCATGGGACCGGTCGTGAACGCGTCGGCCTATCAGTCGATGCTTCGCTATATTGAGGTTGGCCGACAGGAAGGCCGCCTGATTGCCGGCGGCGCAGCCATCGAGAACGAAGAAAAGGGCTACTTTGTCGCGCCCACGATTTTCTCCGACATTGCCCCGGAGGCGCGGCTGTCTCAGGAAGAAATCTTCGGGCCGATCCTCGCCGTGATCCGGGCACGCAACTTTGAGCACGCTTTAGCCATCGGAAACAATACCGAGTATGGTTTGACTGGAGCGGTGTACACGTCATCGCCGGAAAAGATGGAGCGCGCCGCCCGTGACTTCCACGTGGGCAATCTCTACTTCAACCGGAAATGCACCGGAGCCATGGTTGGCGCACACCCCTTCGGCGGCTTTAATATGTCGGGGACCGATTCCAAGGCGGGTGGAGCGGATTATCTCTACCTGTTTACGCAGGCGAAATCGATTGCTGAGAAGATTACCCGCTAGCTGCCTGGCGGGTCCGGAGATGCACCTGACCGGGAAAGCGGCAGGAGGAAGCCAGTGGCGAGAATCTTATGCGTGGATGATGAAGCCTCCGCCGTTGCATTGAAGCGGTCGATCCTGGAGCATGCCGGGCACGACGTCAAGGTTTCGAGCGCAGCCAACGAGGCGATTCTGCTGCTGGAAACGGAACGGTTCGACGCCGTTGTGACTGACTGGAAGCTGGGCGAGGAGAGCGGCCGCCAGATTCTGCTGGCCGCCAAGCGTCGCGCCGATGTGCCGGTGGTCGTCGTCTCGGGCTACTGCATGGACGCCCTTCGAGCAGCGGAACCTCAGGCAGATATCTATTTGGAAAAGCCGGTCGATGCGACGGAGCTCGTCGCGATTGTGGAGGCGCTGTTGCGGACGGGCGAGGCGCAGGCCAATCGGAGCGGGCGCGCGCGCACCTGATCCTTCCAGAGCATTTTCACTACTGCCGTGGAGTCAAGGTCATCATTCTGAGCGGAGCGAAGAACCTGGATATTGGCTGCTTTTTTGCCATACAGAGATCCTTCGATACGCTCAGGATGACGGTTACTCGGTCGCGCGCACTCCGTTTATGCCTGAACCGTCTGCATCTGCAGCGCGCCGCCAGCCTGGGCCGCCGCCTCTGCCAGGGTGCGGTGGTGGATCGTAAATAGAGCGAGCTCCAGCCGATCCGAAACACCCGTCTTGTCGTAGACGTTCCGCAGATAGTTCTTGATGACCTGCTCCGTAGTGCCAAGCTGCGCGGCAATCTCTTTATTCTTGCAGCCCTGAACGATCAGACCGACGATCTTGATCTCTTTGGCCGTCAGGCGGTCGCGGACGCGCGCGCCTACTGCATCCGGCTCCTCGGTGAGAGAGCGCCCGGATTTCTGCTGCAGATGATTGCGCCCGGCGGCGACGTCGTTCACACACTCGGCCAGCTCCGGCCCGGTGACGTCGCGAAAGACCACTCCGTCGAATCCATGGCTCGAATACGTGTGCAGCGACTCGGTGTTCTCGGCGATCACGACCAGCCGGCTGCCTGCGGACTGACAGGTCTGAATCAAAAGGGGGACATCGGGCTGAAGGCTCGATGCGAATAACACGATGGAGCTGCGAAAGGTACGAACGGCCTGCAGTAACTTCTCCGGATCCATACACTGCGCAACAATCCGGATGTCATCCTGCAGGGCCAACGTCTTCGCAACGCCCGCGCGGAAGATGGACTGATTATCAGCCAGAATGATTTTTTTCATAGCAAATTCAGGCATGCGGACACCGTGTGCTGCTTCTGTCGCGCGGGTGTGGCCCGCGGTCAGGATCAACAAGCTGCGCTGCCGTACTGTTGTGCTATATCGGCAAATTACGCCAGAACTTCGGCTGGCGCTACCGGTTCTCCGGGCTCAGGAGGCCTTTGGGGAAAGGCGCGGAACGCGGCGAACCAAGACAGTGGTCAAAATTACAGCCAAACGTACAATGATTGCTACGACAGAGTAGCGCGAGACAGCCCAATTTCCTAGCTTTTTTCACAGGTTTTCCGGCCGCTTGCCGGTGGGTGTGCATCTTTGCACCGAGCTGCAGCCTGGCGCAATCCAATAGACCGGATAAATCGTTCTTCTATGGGTAAGCCGATCCTTTTGACCGTCGATGATGACGCCAGCGTGCTGGAGGCGCTGGTTCAGGACTTGCGCCGTCATTACGGGAGCAACTACCGGATCATCCGCGCCACGTCCGGCCAGGCAGCCCTGGATGCCCTGGCCGAACTGAAGCGGCGCGGCGAGGAGGTTGCTCTCATCCTCTCCGACCAGCGGATGCCGGGCCTTCCCGGGGTGGAGTTTCTGGAAAAGAGCATCCCGCTTTATCCGGATGCGAGGCGCGCCCTGCTGACCGCCTACGCCGACACGGACGCGGCCATCCACGCCATTAATGCGGCGAAGATTCACTATTACCTGACCAAGCCCTGGGACCCTCCTGAGGAGCGGCTGTACGCGGTTCTGGACGACCTGCTGGAGAGCTGGAAGGCCAGCCGGCAGGCTCCTTTTGAGGGATTGCAGGTCGTGGGCTCGCGGTGGCTGCCAACCGGGCATGCGATTCGGGATTTCCTGCTGCGAAATCAGATTCCTTACCGGTGGGTTGAGCCGCAGTCCGCCTCGGCCGGCTCCCCGGAAGGCTCTACGGAGACGGATGCGCTTCTCTACCGTCACCACCTGGATGGCTCTCGCTTACCCGTTGTGATCTTTCCCGACGGCGAGGCGCTGGTTCAGCCCTCGCTGGCCGATCTGGCGCAGAAGGCTGGCATGCGGGTGCAGGCCGAGCACGAGTTCTACGATCTTGTGATCGCCGGGGCCGGGCCGGCAGGGCTGGCGGCTGCCGTGTACGGAGCTTCCGAGGGCCTGAAGACACTTGTCATTGAGCCATCCGCGCCGGGTGGTCAGGCGGGCAGCACGTCCAAGATCGAAAACTACCTGGGCTTTCCCGCAGGCCTGACCGGCAGCGATCTTGCGCGACGGGCTACGATCCAGGCGCGGCGCTTTGGCGCCGAGTTTCTCTCCCAGCGCGCTGCCGGTTTGCGAGTCGATGGCCAGTACCGGTTCATCCAACTGGAAGGTGGCGCTGAAGTTTCCTGCCACGCTGCCCTGATCGCCACGGGCGTCGATTACAAGCGGATGGATACGCCCAACATGCAGCGCCTGAACGGTGCAGGAGTCTATTACGGCGCGGCGATGAGCGAAGCGATGGCCTGCAAGGATGAAACCGTCTTCATCGTGGGCGGCGCAAACTCCGCGGGACAGGCGGCTGTCCACTTTGCGCATTTTTCAGCGAAGGTGACGATGCTGGTGCGGGGCGATTCACTCGAGCGGAGCATGTCGCACTATCTGATCCAGCAGATCGCTGGGCTGCCGAACATTGAGGTGCGCACGTGTACCGAGGTGCTCGATTGCTATGGTGAAGAGCACTTGGAAGCGATCCGGCTGCGTACCCCGCAGGGAGAAGTTACCGAGAAGGCTTCCGCGCTCTTCATCCTGATTGGCGGGGAACCCAAGACGGAGTGGCTGCCGCCGGAAGTGCTGCGCGACAGCAAGGGGTTTGTGCTCTCCGGGCCCGACTTGCGGCTGGCCGGCAGTGCCTTCCGCTGGTCGCCCGATCGTCCGCCGTATCTGCTGGAGACCAGCGTCCCCGGCGTATTTGCGGCGGGCGACGTGCGATACGCCAGCGTGAAGCGTGTGGCATCTGCGGTGGGACAGGGTTCGATTGCGGTGCAGTTTGTGCATCAATACCTCGCGGGATTTTAGCGGGCGATATCATTCGGGTGTTTGTAACAGCCATGAGAGATTTAGGCACACTGAACTCCTTGCCGCCGTCGGAACAAGCCGCGCTGCTGGCGCAGGTCGAGAAGATCTCCGTCTTCCGCGGAATGCAGCAGAGCGTCATCGATTGCCTGCAAAACGCTCACCTGGTGGAAGCTGAGGAAGGCGGCGTGCTGCTCGAGCAGGGACAGGCGGTCGCGCATTTCTGGATTCTGCTGCAAGGCTCGACACGGGTGGAGTCGCATGACCGAGCCGGCGAAACGCGCGTGCTGGCGATCCATCGCAGCCCGGAAACGTTTGGTGAAGTGGCACTGCTCGCAGGAACCACCAATCGCGCTTCCTGTGTTGTCGCCAGTGACAGCAGGCTGCTTCGCCTGGATGAAGATGACTTCTGGGTGCTGATGACGAGCTGTCCGGTGGTGCGGCGCAATATTCTGGCCAATATGGCGCTGCGGATGGAGGCGCTGCAGGCCCTGGTTCTGGAGCGTGAGCGGCTGGCCTCCCTGGGCACAATGGCCGCCAGTCTGATGCATGAGCTGAACAATCCCGGGACCGCCGCCAAGCGGGCCTGTGCGCTGCTGCGGGAAAATCTGGAGAGGCTGGAGTCGTTAAGCCTGGAAAACCTGCGTGCCGGCTTCAATCAGCAGGAGCTCGATTGTCTCTCGGAGCTGAAAAAGCATGTCCTGGGCTGCCGGCATCAGCCGGCCATGGGTTCCATGGAACAGGCGGATGCCGAAGAGGCGATTGCCGGGTATCTGGAGCGGCGCGGCGTGCCCGATGCGTGGAAGTTTGCCGCCACGCTGGTTGCTGCGGGCTTCGACAGCGCAGACATCGCCTGCGTGCCGGAGACCTTCCGCAAGCATGTCCTCATTCACGCGGTGAACTGGGTGGAAGCCGTGGTTTCCAGCATGCAGCAGCTGCAGACGCTGGAACAGAGCGTGGCGCGCGTCAGCGAACTGGTGCTGGCAGTCAAGCGCTACTCCTACGAAGGCAAGTTCGCCGGCAAGCTGTTTGACCTGCATGAGAGCCTGCAGAGCACACTGATCATTCTGGGGTACAAGCTGCGGCAGAAGCAGCTTCACGTAGTAAAGGAATTTAACGCCACTGTCCCGCAGATGCAGTTGAAGGCCAGCGGTCTGGGCCAGGTATGGACCAATCTTCTGGATAACGCGATCGATGCGGCTCCCGAAGGCGGCGAGATTCGTGTGCGGACGTGGACCGAAGGCGAAGATGTGCTGGTCGGCATTCGCGACAACGGCGAAGGAATCCCCGAGAACATTCGCGAACGGATGTTCGAGCCGTTTTTCACCAGCAAGCCGGTCGGGATCGGC
The DNA here is from genome assembly GCA_021827845.1 of Acidobacteriota bacterium. GTDB lineage: Bacteria > Acidobacteriota > Terriglobia > Terriglobales > Acidobacteriaceae > JAKAUB01. Next base: position 5,315 of record JAKAUB010000071.1, read on the forward strand.
ACCGGGCTGGGGCTCAGTATTGCCTTCAAAATTGTGGCGATGAACTTCGGTGGCTCGATCCAGTTTGAAAGCCAGCCTGGCAGTACGGAATTCATCGTCCGTCTGCCTCGCCTGGTCGCCTCTGCCGTGCGGGTGGCCGACGAACCGCAGCCCCACTCCTTACCCGCGCAGTAGCTCCGCGCGCGCTACAGAATTTCGCCTATTGTTTTCGAGACGAAACCGTCCTTCGGAGCGAAGAACCCTCGCATTTTTCTCTCGCCAGCCATGCCGAGCCCTTCGCTTCGATCAGAATGGCTGCGATCAGGGCGCATGCATTTCATACGTATAGAAAAAATTCTCTAAAAGTTGAACGAAGTCTGCAAAAAGATGCTGCGGTTGCCAGCCGTTGCGGGCTGAAAGAACCCGGACGCCAGCGACTGCGACTTGCCGAAGAACGGCGAGGTCAGCGTTCCGTTGGGCACTCCCAGGTTCTGGTGGTTGAACAGGTTCTCACCATAGGCGGAAAACGTCAGACTGTATTTACGCTGTACGGAGGCATCCATCGGCCCCGGGCCGCCAGTGTTGCCGCTGAGCCCGCGTCCCATCAGACCGTTTCCATGGCCGTGAAAGCTATGCCCGCCATTCTTGCCGCCGATGCGCGGTCCCACGCCGATGGATTTGCTGATTCGCATATTGATGCTGTAATTGCTGGGCCCAGTACCGAAGCCGTAGGGAATGATCTGCTGATTGGTTCCCACGGGATCGGGGTTCAAACAGTAGTGGCCGTACGGAACCAGCGGCGCCACGCAGCCGTTGGCCGGATTGGCGAACGTAGGCCGCGAGTTGAATTGATTGTTGGCGGTCAGATCGCTGCCGGTCGTGATGTTGTACGGTGTGCCGGAGTTGTAGACGAATATCGGCGCAACGGCAAATCCCTTCGGCGCGATCCAGCTTGCGAGCAGCAGAAAGCGGTTGCGCACGTCGAACGTGGTGCGGCCGTAATCCTGACCGGGATCGTGCGCGTTGGAAGGGAAGCTGGAAACGCCGCTAGTATCGCCCCGCGCGTGCGTGTAGGTGTAAAAGCTGAACAGACTGAAATTCTTAAGACGAGCATTGATCGTGGCGATCACCTGATCTTCCCGATAAACGGCGCCCGCCTGATATTGATAAATATTCTGGGTCGGTGGCGTCAGCGGAGCCGTCGGGTATACGTTGGCCGGGCCATCGAAGAACGGCGCACTGATGTTGTTGGTCAAATACTGGTGGATGCCGCGGCTATAAAGATACGTCACGTTGCTGGTGATGTTTTTGGATACCTGGTGGTCGAGTCCGATCGCGCCCTGCATATCCAGTGCTGCCTTAAAGTGTGGATCGATCGTGTAATAGGTTGCTGCGGGCGCGCCGTTTATTGAGCTTGGATTGGGCGGTTTAACGGCATTGCCCGGGCTCGTCTCCGAGTACGGCGGATTCGTCACGATGTAAATCTGCTGGTTTGAGGGCGTGGATGGATTCGGCGGCAGATTGTAGTGGATCGTGTTAATGATGTAGGGCACGCCATAGGATCCGTTGGGAACTGTGAAGCGCTCATAGAACCACCCATAGCCGGCGCGCACGACATTTTTCGGGCGTCCTTTGTCGTGACCAAGCGCGTAGGCCACATACACTCGTGGGGCCCAGTCGCTTTTGTCGTGGATCTGGTTCTGCGTTTCCCAGCGCAGGCCATAGCTAAAGGTCAGCTTCGGGCTAAGCCGCCAATCGTCCTGATAGAACAGTGCAGCATCGAAGGGAATCGTGCGCGCCGTGTACTGGTTGTTGTTGACGACAGTTACCTGATACTGTTGCGGCTTCTTCGCCAGATACGTTGATAGCGACTGAAAGACATAGGCGCCATTCGTACCGGCGTTGGTATAGTTGGCATCGCGGTAGGCGCGCAGCCGGGCGCCAAAATTTAAGGCATGGGCGCCTTTGGAGCCAGTGAAATAATCCTGGAACTCGTAGTCGTCCTGATGGTCCTGACGGGTTCCCGTATTATTGCCGCCGGCAACGAATGCACCCTGGACGGTAACTGTTGGCGTGAAGAACTGCGCGGCATGCAGATCACGAATGCGCCGGTACTGGAAGCGAATGCTGTCCACAAAGTTTTTGCTGAGAACGATGTCATTGCTGATCTGCAACTGATTTTCCATGTTCTCGCTGTTGTATGCCTGCGTCGACAAAGCCAGTTGTCCCACACCGCGATTGGTCTGCAGTGTCCGGTAGAACGAATAGCGGGCGGTCAGCGTATCACGTTGGCCGAACTGAAAGTCGAGGCGAGGGCTGACATCGGTGCGGGAACTGGGGTTGCTGACAGTCTGGCTGAGAAACAAACCATTCGGGTTTGTCGGCGTGATGCTTGCGGGATCAATCGCCTGCACAATCCGCACATTTTCAATCTGACGGCGGAACAGATCAAAGAAATACGCGGAGGTCTTGTTGATCGGGCCACCGATATTGCCATACAGAAAATACGAATAGTAACTCGGTTCCGTCAGCAGCGGCTGGCCGGGCGAGCGGGCCGAGTTTAGAATTGGGTTTTGCGCGTTGAAGGCCGAGTAGTTGCCGCGCGAAAAAATATGCCCATGCACCTGACCCGTGCCGGGCTTGGTCAGAATTTCAATGCGGCCATAGCCGAGACGGTCAAACTCCGCAGAGAACGGATTCTGGTTGATCCGGATTTCGCGGATTGAAGACTTGGGCGGGATCTCGCCGCCGCTGAAACCATCGACGTAAATTTGCGCGCCGTTTGGACCGGCGCCTGGCCCCGCAAGCGCCTGCAGTTCATTGGATAGCTCGTCGGGATCATCCGAAAGAGCGTCCAGATCCTTGCCTTTAATGACGACCGAATTGGCATTGGTGTCAGGGCTGGTGTCAATGGTGTTGGTCTCTGCGTTGACCTGCACCTTTTGCTGCTGCACGGCCAGTTGCAGGGAGATATCCAGCGTGCGGTTTTGCCCCGGCCCGATCGTCAGGCTGGGATTTTCGAATGGCGTAAAGCCATCAATCGTACTGGTCAGGGAGTAGGTGCCCGGTGCCAGATTGCTGAAGTGATAGGCCCCGGTTCCGTTGCTGGTGATCGTCTGCTGCTTGCCGTTGCCGGAGAGAACCACCGACGCGCCCGGAATGATCGCTCCGGACGGGTCCACTACATGGCCGTGGAGGCTGCCCGGTCGCTGCTGCGCCCGCACAAATGCGGGCCAACCGAAAAGGCATGAGAAAAAAAGAAAAAACACAACAAACCGTGAGGCTCGAATGGGCACTGACAATTGGTTCCTTATAGGAATTTGGGAATCATCGTGCAGCTACTAAAGAAGACGCAGCAGCCCGTCAAAAAGCCGCAGGAGGGTGAAACATTTCTTCAATTTTCTGCGGGGTCCACGCGCAGATTTCGCCTCGCGTGAAATGAAACCTGCTGTTAATCATGTCTGGTGGAAAGGATATGGCCCAGAATCTCCGGCTCTGCATTGCCTCCGCTGACAATTGCGCAGACGCGCCTGCCGGAAGCGCTAATGGCAGCCTCATGGAACAGCGCCGCCGCGCAGGCCACCGCGCCGCTGGGCTCTGCGACCAGCCGTGCATGCTGCGCAATGGCGCGAACCGCGGCGGCAATCTCGGCCTCTGTCACTGTGACCATGCCGTCCACAAAGGCGCTGATATGCGCAAAGTTCCGCTCGCCGACATGCTGCGTGCGCAGGCCATCGGCCATGGTGCGTGCGGTCTGCTCCGCGGTGTAGGTCACAATGGACCCTGCCGCCAGGCTTTCCGTTGCATCGGCGGCCAGCTCCGGTTCCACGCCCCACACCATCACGTCAGGGCGCTGACGTTTGATCGCCGTGGCGACGCCACTGATCAGTCCACCGCCGCCCACCGGCGCCAGTACGACTTCCACATCCGGGAACTGCTCCAGAATCTCCAGCCCGCAGGTGCCTTGACCGGCGATGATCGCTGGGTCGTCATACGGCGGAAGAATCGTGTATCCCTCGGCCGCCGCCAGCTCTTCCGCGCGCTGTCTGCGCTCCTGGCTGCCCGGCCCGACGGTGACGATGGTCGCGCCCAAGGCTTCGGTCGCGCGGCGCTTGATCGCGGGCGCATTCGACGGCATCACAATCACCGCTTTTGTCCCCAGCGCGCGCGCCGCATAGGCAACGCCCTGGGCATGGTTGCCGCTGGAGTAGGTGATGAGGCCACGCGCCAGAAGATCGGCGGGCAGGGAACCGGCCTTGTTATACGCTCCGCGCAGCTTGAAGCTGCCGATGGGCTGGAGGGACTCGGCCTTGAGAGCGATGGCGCCTACGCCGGGGAATTCTGCGCGGACGAGAGGCGTGCAGACAGCGACGCCGGCGATGCGATCCCGCGCTGCAAGAATCTCAGCAAGGCTGACCAGGCCGTCCGGGGGCGCCTGCGCAGCATGGGGATTGCGGACGATGCGGGGCATCGGGCGCTTCTAAATCTCCAGAATCACCGGCAGAATCATGGGCCGGCGGCTGGTGTTCTTCTGGATGTAGCGCTTCAAATCCTGCCGGATCTTTTCCTTGATGACGCCGTAGTCGGCCTTCTCTTCAGCGCTCGATCCATCGAGCGTCGCCGAGACCACCTGTCGCGCGCCGTCGATCAGTGACTCTTCGCCAGCGGCAAAGCCACGGGTCACAATCTCCGGAATGCTCTCGACGCGGCCCGTTCCCTGGTTGATGGCCAGAATCGGCAGCACAATGCCGCTCTCGCTCAGGTGGCGGCGGTCGCGCATCACCAGATCCTCCACCACACCGGCGGTCGAACCCGCATCAATGCACACGCGGCCCACCGGCACCTTGCCGGCTTTGCGCGCGGAATTTTTCGTCAGCTCCAGCACATCGCCGTTCTCCAGCAGATGCACCTTCTCCACCACGCCCAGTTGCGTGGCCAGTTCGGCATGCAGCTTCAGGTGCCGGTAGTCCCCGTGGATGGGCACAAAGTAGCGCGGTTTCAGCAGGTGCAGAATCAGCCGCAGCTCATCCTGGCTGGCATGGCCGCTCACGTGGATCAGGCCCGCCGTGCCGTCGTCATAGATAACGTTGGCATCGCGCCGGTAGAGATGGTCAATCATCCGGTAGATGCTCTTCTCATTGCCCGGAATCACGCGCGAGCTAAGCACAACCGTGTCGCCGGCGTCGATCTTCACCTGCCGGTGATTATCGACCGCGGCGCGGGTCAGCGCGGACATGGGCTCACCCTGGGTTCCGCTGATCAGCACGCAGACCTTATCGGCCGGGTAATCCTTCAACTGGCCGGGCGCAATCATCTGGTGGTCCGGCACGTCCAGGTAGTTGTAGTCCTGCGCAATCTCAAACGAGTTCTGCATGGACCGGCCGGTGATGCAGAGCTTGCGGCCATGCGCCGCTGCCAGCTCGCTGGCAATGCGGATGCGGTGAATCGACGAAGAGAAGCAACTGAAGAAGAGCCGCTGTTTGGTGCGGGCAAACACTTCATCCAGCGCCGGTCGCACCGCACGCTCACTGGGCGTATGGCCGCGCCGGTCCACGTTGGTGGAGTCCTGCAGCAGCGCCAGCACGCCACGCTTGCCGTACTCGGCAAAGGCATGCAGATCGAACGGCCGGCCGTCGGGCGGCGTCAGGTCAATCTTAAAGTCGCCGGAGTGAATCACCAGCCCGGCCGGCGTCTCAATCGCCAGCGCCACGCAGTCCACCAGGCTGTGGGTCACGCGAACCGGGGTGATCTTAAAGATGCCGAGAGAGAATGTCTCGCCGGGCACCATTTCGATCAGCTCGGTCTCTTCCAGCAGCCGGTGCTCTTCCAGCTTGCCTTCCACATACGCCAGCGTGAACTCCGTGCCGTAGACCGGAACCTGCAGCTCCGACAAAATCCACGGCAGGCCGCCGATGTGGTCCTCGTGGCCGTGCGTCAACACAATGCCGCGCACCTTCTTACGGTGCTCCAGCAGGTAGGTAATGTCAGGGACGACCACGTCAATGCCGAGCAGTTCCTCGTCTGGGAACATCAGGCCGGCGTCGATGACAACAATGTCATCCTGCCAGCGCAGGGCAAGACAGTTTTTTCCGAATTCGCCCAGACCCCCGAGCGGAATTATCTGCAGCGTACCGTCATTCATACGAAACTCGATGCTAGCACGGTCTGGAGAGGCCGTTCATGCGACCAGCTTGGGAGCAGATGGGTCAGCGACCCTTTGGATCGTATTTTGGCAGCCTCAACCACTTAAGCGGCCGTCCAACTTTTTCAAACGACGGATCGGCAGACACCAGGGTTGCTTTGGACCGCAAAGCCAGCGCCGCCGCGAAGCTGTCCGCATGGCCGATCTTATGCCGATGTTTCAACATCGCGGCCTCCATTGCCCCGGTCGCGTCCGCCTCAATCGTAGTGACAGCATGTTGCAGGGCGTGTATGTATTGGAGCGCTCTCTCCTCGCCCACGTGTTTCAGCAGGACATAGAAGACCTCTCCCATATTGACGACAGACATGAAGAGGCGCGCCTTGCTCCGCTCAGCCTGCTCGAACAGATCGCGCACTTTCTCTACGCCCAGCCCTTCGTTGACCCCGAAGTATCGCAAAATGGCGTTGGCATCGAGAACATAGTCTTTCATCGCTCGTTCTCGCGTTTTCGCGCATCGCGCCGGTCTTCTTCCAGGTCGGCTTCCAGCGGGAGCCCTCGCAGACTGCCCTGCAGGGCGTAGATCGTTCGATAGTCGTTCGCTTCAAGCACCAGGCGGCCCCGGTCTTCCTGGAAGACGACGGTCGTTCCTTCTTTCAGCCGGTATCTCTTTCGCAGATTGGCGGGGATGACAACCTGTCCTTTTGAACTGATCACAGCGGTCGACCGCATTGGCTTACCTTTACGTTGGAAAGTTCTTAAATTATTGTAAAACAATTCTTCCGACTTCCTGTGAACGCTGTGATATAAGGTGCGCAAGGTCCAGATCGGTTTTTTCAGGCGGCCAAGGAGCCATGCGAGGATTTCGCTACCGTTTCCCTGTCTCTCTTCTATCCGTCCTCCTGTCACTCCTCGCGCCATTTGCCCATGCGCAGCAAGGCGTCACGCTCGGCAACTCGATCGTGCCGCCGAGTGCGCAGCCGCCCGCGCGGCAGGTGGTGCTGGGCAACTCGACCGTGCCGCTGGATGGCCTGTGGAAGTTCCACATCGGGGACAACATGGCGTGGGCGCAGCCGGGCTTTGACGACTCCGCCTGGGGCACGATGGACCTGACGCCGCCGGCGGGATCGTACGATCCAACGCTTGGCAGCAGCGGCTTCATTCCGGGTTGGACGGCGCGCGGCTACCCGGGCTACTCCGGCTATGCCTGGTACCGGCTGCGCGTCAACATCGACGGCAACCTGCGCACGCTGGCGCTGAAGATGCCATACCTGTTTGACGATGCCTACCAGGTCTATGCGAACGGCCATCTCCTCGGAGAATTTGGCCAGTTCACCGCGCATGGCGTCACGGCGTACGGCGATGAGCCGCGCATCTTTGCCTTACCGGCGGCAGATCTCAGTGGGCCGACCACCCTGGCCATCCGCGTCTGGATGTCGCCCGCAACCCCAGTGCAGGGTCCGGATGCTGGCGGCCTGCATGGGCCGCCGGTACTGGGCCGCGCCGCGTCCATTGTCAGACTCCTACAATTGGACTGGGATGCGATCGACCGGTCGCTGTACGGCTACATTCTGGTCGCGTTGGCTCTGCTGCTGGCAATGCTTGTGGCCGGCTGTTTTTCGGTGCTGGATGCTGCGGAGCCGGCCTATCGATGGCTTACCGTAGCGACAGCCGGGCTGTTGTTATGGCTGCTCGTGATCTTTTGTGCCCAGTACACAACCTGGATGAGTTCAACGCTGACGACCCTTCTGGGAGGAGCCGTCCTCGGCCCGATTTCCACGGGATCATGGGTGCTCTTCTGGGCTTATTGGTTCCGGATGCCTCGCATGGGCCGTATCCATGCCTCTGTATGGACCGTGGTGGCCCTGTCCGGCCTGAGTTCTGCCATGGTGTTTGGGCCCCTCTATGGAACAGTGGTTCCCGTCGGGGCCGTTGTCTGGCTGCTGCCTCTTACCGATGCGCTGACAGCCTTGCTGGGCGTGCTGGTGCTGGCGGTCGCGGTGTACGGCATCCGCCAAGACCAGCGGGAAGGGTGGATTGCGCTGCCCGCGGCCCTGCTGATGGCGTTCTGGCAGTATTGGCATTTTGTGGGTGATTTTCTTCACTTCCGTCCATATTTTTTCCTTTTCGGCGTTTTCATCAATGTGGGTCAGGTCGCCACTCTGCTGTCTCTATCGGCTGTCACCGTGCTGCTGCTGCGGCGGTTTCTGCGCGCGCAGCAGGAGCGTGAGCAATGGCGGCTGGAGATTGAGCAGGCCAAACAGGTGCAGCAGATGCTGATTCCCGAAGCGCTGCCGGTGGTTCCCGGATTGACGCTGGAAAGCGAATACCGTCCAGCACAAAGCGTCGGCGGAGATTTCTTCCAGATCCTCCCGGACAAGGCCGATGGCAGCGTGCTGATCGTGGTTGGGGACGTGACGGGTCACGGCCTGAAGGCGGCCATGCTGGTGTCGTTGATTGTGGGGGCGATTCGCGAACATACAGAAAGGGGCTATGAACCGCTCGCGTTGCTGCAGTCGCTGAATCGGCGATTGCTGGGCCGCAGCAACGCACAGGCCACTTGCCTGGCGCTGCGCATTGCCGCCGACGGCGCAGCGACGCTGGCCAACGCCGGGCACCTGCCGCCCTACCTGAACGGCAATGAGATGGCGATGGAAGGCGCGATGCCGCTGGGCATGGTATCGGGCGCGGAGTTCTCTGTGATGCACTTCCAGTTGGCTCCTGGCGACCGGCTGATGCTGCTCTCTGACGGCGTCGTGGAGGCGCAGAACGAGAAGCGGGAGCTGTTCGGGTTTGAACGGGCGCGCACGCTGACCACCCGTCCCGCAGCCACTGTTGCCGATGCGGCGCAGAAATTCGGTCAGCAAGACGACATTACCGTGGTGAGCATGACGCGGACCCTGCGCGATGCCGCCAGTGCTGCGTGAGACAGGCGGGCGCTAGCGCAGCAGGTCTTCGAGCTCCAGCGAGACGTCTGTCTTTTCGTCGCGATACTTTACGATGACGGGCGTGTAGAGCGACAGTCCCCACTCGGCGGCTTTGCCACGCGTAATGGCGCGCGATCCGGGAACAACGACCGCACCCTCGGGAATAATCAGCGGCGTCTCCGGCGTCGCGCGCAGAATCTCCCCGCGGACAATGTCATAGACCGGCGTGGCCCGCGTCAGAATCACGCCAGCGGCCAGCACGGCGCGGCTGCGGATCAGAGCCCCTTCATACACGCCGCAGTTGCCGCCGATCAGCACGTCGTCCTCGACAATCACCGGGCTCGCGTTCACCGGCTCCAGCACGCCGCCAATCTGCGCGGCGGCGCTCAGATGCACGCGGCGGCCGATCTGTGCGCAGGAGCCGACGAGCGCGTGCGAGTCGATCATCGTGCCCTCATCCACGTATGCACCCACGTTGACATACATGGGCGGCATGCAGACCACGCCCGGCGCCAGATACGCGCCCGTCCGCACGGCGGAGCCGCCCGGCACGATACGCACCTTGTCCGCCAGCGTAAATGGCTGCACCGGGTACGTGTCTTTATCGATGAAGGGAAAGCTGCCGGGGATCTCCTGCATCTCACCCAGCCGGAAGCCGAGCAGGATGCCACGCTTGACCCAGGCGTTGACGCGCCAGCCCGACGGCTGCGCCGCGTCGGGTTCGGCCGCGCGGACATGGCCGTGGGTCAGCGCCTCGCGCAGTGCAAGAAAGGCGGGGAGGGAATCCGGTTCCCGCGTCGCGGACTGAAAAGCGGCGTCAATCCGGCGTTCCAATGGAGTGGCGTCAAAAGGCAAAGTAGTTCCTTGGGATAATTACATAAAGTCTTGGCTTTATTGGTCTTATCGAGAGTCATCCTGGGCGTAGCGAAGGATCTCTGTATCGCAAAAAAGTATTGCAGAAAAAAGCGAATGCCGGGATTCTTCGCTCCGCTCAGAATGACAAACTTCACTCGACAGCTACAATGCAAATGCTCAGAATGACGAACTTCACTCCATTACAACATTAAGAGTGCCGAAAAAAGCGAATACCTGGATTCTTCGCTCCGCTCAGAATGTCGAACTTGACCCTACAGAGAAAATGCTCAGAACGACGAACTTTTCTCTGTTATTTGGCGTGCAGTTCGTGGGTGTGCGCGTGCGTCACCAGCCCAAGATGCTCCGCCACGCGCTCCAGCCGCGCCCGGGTCTTCGCTTCGACGGGTAGCAGCGGCAGACGGTACAGCTCCTCGATCCGGCCCATCATCGCCAGCACGCATTTGATCGGTTGGGGATTGGGCTCGGAGAAGTTCGCGAGGATCAGGTCATAGTATTTGCGGCACAGTGATCGCGCGCGCTCCCAGTCGTTGCCCAGCGCGGCGTCCACCATGGCAGACATCTCTGCCGGAATCGCGTTGGCCGCCACTGAAACCAGGCCCGCTCCGCCGACGGCCAGTACCGGCAGCACCAGATTGTCATCGCCCGACAGCACGGCGAAGCGCCGCGGCACCATGTTGATAAGCTCGGTAATCTGCTGCAGATTGCCGGACGACTCCTTGACGCCGACGATGTTGGGAATGTCGGCCAGCCGCGCGGTTGTCTCTGGCAGCAGGTTGATGCCGGTGCGGCTGGGGATGTTGTAGATCAGCACGGAGAGATGGGTCGCCTCCGCAATCGCACGGAAGTGTTGATACTGGCCCTCCTGCGTGGGCTTGGTGTAGTAGGGGTTGGCGGTCAGCACGCCGTTGACGCCGCTGACCTTCTGCAGGGTCTTGACGCGCTCGACTGCCTGGCGCGTGGTGTTGTGGCTGCAGCCGACAAAGACCGGCACGCGGCCATCGGCGGCCTCAACGACGATGCGGACGACGCGAAGAAATTCCTCTTCGCTCAAGGCGCAGGCCTCGCCCGTCGAACCTGTGGGGACCAGAAAGCGGATGCCGCTCTCTACCTGCCAGTTGACCAGACTCCGCAGCGCCGCCTCATCAACACCGCCCGCGCGGGTGAAGGGGGTGACCAGTGCCGTTCCACAGCCGGAGAGCTCCATATGTCCGCAGTCTACAACGAAGAGCAGGCTGCGAAACCAGTGCAATTCAAAGTCTGTGCATATCCGGTGACTATTGCACACCCGCACCCATGGTTGTCGGGGTGCAGGTGTTCGTCGGGTCGGCCGGCGCCGGTGGCGTTGGCGGCGTTGCCCAGGGAATCGCGCTGAAGTCAAAAAACTCCAGCAGGTTGGGCTGCGCCGCATCGCGCGCTGTCAGATGTGCCGATGGACCGATGAAGCGATTTTCGACAAACTTGATCACGGCGGTGTGATCCATGGGCGTGTGAGACACGTAGTGCCTCCGCGTAAAAGGCGAGATGATGATGTTCGGCACCCGGAAGCCAAGCTGCGCGGCGAAGCCGTTGATCGCCGCGGCGTCGCTTGCGTTGGCTCCAGGGAGCGAAGTGGTCAGGTCGCAATGCGTCGTAGGCACACCGCCTGCAGGCAGGCAGGGATTGTAACTATCTGGATTGACTGCGATCTGGGAGATATCTGGAATACTGCCCAGCGATGCATCCGTGTTTGCATTGGAGTGGCCGGGAACGGGCGGGACGTGATCGTACGGGCCTCCACCCTCGTCGTAGCTCAGAAAAAATACCGAGCTGCCCCATGCAGAACTCGCCATCAACTGATTCACGATGTGAGCTACCTGCATCTGTCCCTGCAGAATCGACTGGCCGGAGCCAGGATGCTCATCATTCACTCCCGAACCCGACTCAATGAACGCAAAGCTTGGCAGCGTGCCGTTGCTCAGGTCAGTGAAGTACTGGGACAGCGGAGCAATATGGTTCGGGTCGATGCAGAAGGAGTTGGTCGAATCCCCGACCACGCTTGACGGCTGGGTAGGCGCCGCGCAGGTGGCTCCGCTTGGATTCTCGTGGAGATAGAGATAGGAGTAACTCAGCGCCGTAAAATCTGTCGCGGGATAAGGTGAGCCGGAACAAGGGCCGCCAGCCAGACAAAAGCCATCCGTGACTGTGTAATAAATCTTCCACGACACATTTGCCTGGTCGAGTTCTTCAAAAATGTTATTGATGTCGAGCTGCGGCAGATGATCGTCATTGCCCGGATCTTTGACCAGCCCCTGCGTCGTGCCGCCCGTAAATGTTGCGATTCGATTGTCGATGCTCTTGCTGGAGACGGGAGAAAACCAGCGGTCTGACACCGCAAACTGCGACGCCATGTAGTAGTAGTAGTTCAGAAGTCCCTGGTCGTAGTATCCCATCGCACGCTGCCCGGTCAGATCGGTAAAACTCCCGGGACAGGTGCTGCCCGTCACGGCGCAGCTCTTGGCGTAGCCTTCCGCATTGTGGACGAAACCATCCATATTGATGGGACGGGTGTTCAGAAAGTCGTAGCGGTTGACATCGCCATAGCTTGCCAGCCAGTCCGAGGTCTCGTCGTCGATGCACGTGGAGGTGAACTTGAAGAGCGGGAACGAAACGCCTTCATCATCCTCATTGCTGATTGTCGTTAGCTTGTCGTCAATCCCATCCACGTTATAGGTGACACCGTCGTCCCCGACATTCCAGCCATTGCTTTCGCGGTAGGGGTTCAGCATGCCAAAGTAATTGTCGAAGGTATGGTTCTCCTGCAGCATGAAGATGACATGCTGGATGGCCTGCACGCTGGCCGTCGAATCTACGGTGACCTTTACGCTGGCCGTGGTGGTTCCCAGCGATCCGGTTCCCGTTGCTGTATATGTTGTTGTCCCTGTCGGGGTAACCGTCTGCGTTCCGCCTGTGGACGACAGCGTGTAGTTGCTGCCATCGGATCCGCTGATCGTCACCTGCGTGGCATTCGTCGCGATGACATTCAGCTTCGATGAGCTGCCGGCAGGGATGGTAAGGGGATTCGCTGTCAGGGAGACGGTCGGCGCTGACGCCACCTCAACAGTGAGATTGACGGTCGTGTAGGCGGCTCCGCCACAGTAGTCCCACTCCTCGACGACGGTGTGTTGGGATCCTGTGTTCAGCTTAAGGCTGGTGTTCAGCGTCGTCGTATCGGTCACGTAGACAAGCTGGTTGTTGACGTAGATCCCCATGGACGCCACGCCTTTGGCGCATGTGTTGGTACTGGCGGAGGCAACGTAGGTGACCGGAGAAGTGACGGTGCTGTTCGCAGCCGGCGACGTTACAGTGACGCCCGGCGGTGCGGGTGTTCCACTCGTCACTGAAATATCAATGGGTGTGTAGGTGGCCCCGCCGCAGTAATCCCACTCTTCAACCACCGTATGATACGAGCCTGGATTGAGCGTGAGCGTCGTGTTCAGGCTGGTTCCGTTGGAGACATACGTCAGCACGTTATCGACGTACACGCCCATGGAGGCTACCCCTTTGGCGCAGGTGGTCGTCGTGGCAGTGGCGGTGTACTGCACAGGGGAGTGAACCGTGGCCCCGTTTGCCGGGCTGCTGACGGAAACATTGGCAAAAACTGGTAGCGGTAGTAGTAGTACAGAAACGATAAAGAGCCAGCGGAAGACTTTCATAACCCAAACCCTGAGAGATTGCTGCGCCACGCCAGAACGTTCAGGGGAGGGTACGACCGCGTCTTTGTTCCCGAGAGCACTGACCAGCCAGGCCGTGCAAACGGGAACTTGATCGGTAATCAGCAAACCGTAGCAGAGCGTGGAGTGGCTATCAAGAAGAGATGCAATCTGCACGGCTAGTTTTGGTCGGGGGCCTGTGGAAAACCTGGTTTGGGTGCAGATTCCAGTTGGCTCCGGGACCGATCGTTTGCGGCCCTCCCCCGGCGGGAGGGGAAGTCCGGAACCAGGTTTCGGCCGGGGAAGCCGAACTGGCAGACCCTGTTATGCCAGCACTTCGGGGAACACATCCTGAAAGTTAAAGCAGCCGGTCTGGCCGGCAAGCCACTCGGCCCCACGAACCGCGCCGTAGGCAAAGGTGCGGCGCGACAGCGCCTGGTGCTCGACAATCAGCCGCTCCTCCGCGCTGGTCAACTCCAGGCGATGCGTTCCGATGGCATCCGCCGTGCGGTGCGACTCGATGGTGACGGAGCGCCCGTGCGGGGTGGCGTGCAATGCGCGCTGCAACTCCAGCGCCGTGCCCGACGGTGCATCGAGCTTGGCCGTGTGATGGGTCTCGTCGATGTGGAAGGTAAAGCCGGCGCCGTCGGTCCCGAGCACCTGCGCCAGTTTCAACAGCAACTGCACGCCGAAGGAAAAATTTGCGCCATAGAGCAGGGCACCGCCGCGGCGCTCCGCAAGCGCGCGCATGTCGTCCAGTTTGTCGTACCAGCCGGTTGTGCCGACCACGATCTTCGCGCTCGCCAGCAGTGCGGCACGCACGTTCTTCACGGCAGCTTCCGGCGTGGTGAAGTCGATAATCGCATCGAAGGACGCCAAACTCGGCGGCGTCAGCCAGGCGGCGTCCTGATTTTCTTCATGCCCCAGCACATGCAGGCTGTGCCCGCGCTCACGGGCGATCTCCGCGACCAGGCGACCGGTCTTTCCCCGGCCAAGAATCAACAGGCGCATCGCTTATTTCTCCGTGGAAGCTGTGGCGGGCGTCCGGCTCGTGACGTCGAAAACTTCCGGGTCCGGGTCTTGAAAGAAGTGCTGATGGAGCGCGCGCACCGCTTCCTCCACGTCTTCCTCTTCGATCATAAAGCTCATATTGATCTCAGACGCACCCTGGGAGATCATCCGCACATTCACGTGACGAATAGCGGTGAACACCTGCGCGGCGATGCCGCGCTGCCCGCGGATATTGCCGCCGACCATGCAGATGAGGGCTTTGCTGGCCTCATACTTCACGTCGGCCAGACGGCTCAGCTCCGCCGCAATCGCCGGAAGCTTCTCATTGGAATCCACTGTAAGCGATACGCTCACTTCAGAGGTGGAGACCATATCCACCGGGCACTTGTGCCGATCGAAGACCTCGAAGATCGCCTTCAGGTAGCCATGCGTCATCAGCATGCGGCTGGCGACCACGTCGATGATGGTCAGGCGGCGCTTGATGGCGATGGATTTGAACGGCGTCCGCGAGTGCGCCGCGACCGCGGTGATCTGCGTGCCGTTATTTTCCGGGTCTCGGGAGTTGAGCACCCAGACGGGAATATTCTTCTGCACGGCCGGCAGAATGGTGGCAGGATGCAGCACCTTGGCGCCAAAGTAAGCCAGCTCGGCCGCCTCTTCAAAGCTGATGGTCTTGACCCGCAGGGCATCCGGGCACACGCGCGGATCGGTCGTCATAATGCCATCGACGTCGGTCCAAATCTCGATGGAGTCCGCGTTCAAGCCGCGTCCGACCAGCGCGCCGGTGTAGTCGGAACCGCCGCGGCCCAGCGTCGTTGTAAGGCCTGTTTGCGTGGACCCGATAAAGCCGCCCAGCACAGGAATATGCCGCGCCCGCAACAAAGGCAGTACGTGATTGCGCAGCGACTGCTCAATGGGCGCTTCGAGCGGCGTCGCCTTTCCGTGCTGATCGTCTGTCAGAATGCAGGTCCGCGCGTCCACATACGCGCCATTCAGCCCGCACTCCGTGTAGTACCAGCCAATGATGCGGCTGGAAAGCCGTTCGCCATAGGAGGCGACCAGGTCGGTGGTGCGTGGCGTCAGCTCCTGCACCGCGGCCAGCCCGCGCAGCAGGTCGTCTAGTGCCTGGAATTGGTCTTCCAGCCACGGCCGCATCTCCGTCAGCGCCGCCTGCGAAAGCAGGGCAGAGGCTGCATCCAAATGCCGGTTGCGCAGGCGGGAGCTGATGGCCAGCGCCCCGTTGCGGTCGCCGCGCTCCGCCGCCGCCGCCGCCGCCAGCAACTGGTCGGTCACCTTTGACATGGCCGAGACGACTACGACCGGCATCTGTCCACGCTTGCGGCGTGTTTCGACAATCTCCGCCGTGCGGCGAATGGCGGCGGGGTTCTCCACCGACGTGCCGCCGAACTTCATCACGACGATCCTGAGGTCGTCTGTCATTCCGCCGCTCCCGAGGGCAACAGCCGGTTCTGCGATGCCAGCAGTTCCGCGTTGAGCAGCGCAGCGCCTGCCGCTCCGCGGATGGTGTTGTGCGAGAGGATGGTGAACTTCCAATCGAGCAGGGTGCAGGGGCGCAGGCGGCCAGCGGTGACCGTCATGCCGCGGCCACGCATGCGGTCCAGCCGCGGCTGCGGGCGATCTTCCGCCGGGTCGAACTCCACCGGCTGCGCTGGAGCAGTCGGCAGGCTGGCCGCTGCCAGTGGCTGAAACTCGCGCCACGCAGCGAGAATCTCTTCCCGTGTAACCTTCGCGGCCAACTGCACGCTTACGCTTTCAGTGTGGCCATCTTCCACCGCCACCCGATTGCAGTGCGCCGTAATGCGCACCGGATACGGCGCGATGCGGCCGTCCTGCAATGTGCCCAGCAGCTTGCCGGTCTCCTCGACCAGCTTCTCTTCTTCATTGCGGATGAACGGGACAACGTTGCCCAGAATGTCCAGCGACGGAACACCGGGATAACCGGCGCCGCTGACGGCTTGCATGGTGCTGACAAAGACAGACTTCAGGCCAAACCGTTCTGCCAGGGGCTTGAGCGCGACCACGAGGCCAATGGCGGAGCAGTTAGGGTTGGTCACAATGTAGCCGCCGCGGTTTCCGTTGGCGCCCCAGCGCTGCTGGGTCGCGAGCGTCAGATGTTCGGGGTTGACCTCTGGAATGACGAGCGGCACGTCGGCCTGCATGCGAAAGGCGCTGGAGTTTGAGATGACGGCGCAGCCGGCGGCCGCGAACTTCGGTTCCAAATCGCGGGCAATGTCTGTATCGAGCGCCGCGAAGAGAATCTTCGGAGCATTCTCGGGCGTGGCCGGCGAGACCGGCATGGCGGCAATGCGCGCCGGTAGCGGCGTGTCCAGCTTCCAG
>JAKAUB010000090.1 GCA_021827845.1 Acidobacteriota bacterium
CACGGTGTCGATCACAACCTTCAGCCCTTGCGCGTGCGCCGCGTTCACCATGTGTTGGTAATCCTGCAGCGTGCCAAAGTGCGGGTCGATGCCGTACATATCCACCGCGCCGTAGCCGTGATAGGACTCCGGCGTGGCGCCGTTGTCATAGACCGGCGTAGTCCAGATCGTCGTGATGCCGAGCTGCTTCAGATAGCCCAGATGGTCCTGGATGCCGCGCAGATCTCCGCCATGCCAGCCGCGCGGCTTGGCGCGGTCCTGCGGCGCAGAACCATTCGCGGGGCTGTCGTTGCCGGGGTCGCCGTCGGCAAAGCGGTCCGTCATGATCAGGTACATCACATCGCGCGAGGAGAAGCCCTGAAAGCCCGCCGACGCAGGCTTGCGCGCAGCCAGCGGAAAGTCAACGGTGGTCGCACCAACGGCGTTTTTCACCCGCAGATGCAGGACGCCAGCGGACGCCTGCTTTGTGTCCAGCCATACAAACAGCCAGTGGCCATTCGCCGAGACCTTGGTGCGCATGACTGAAACGCTGCGGGGCTGCACGGTGACGCTGGCGCCCTGCAGATTGGCGCCATGCAGCAGCAGCATGGGATTCGGAAGGTTCAGCCACCAGTTCGGCGGATCAACCTTGGTAATCACAGGCTTTCCGGCGCGCTGGTCAGCAGCATAGGCGCCGCTCCAACACGTGATAGACAGGCTGGCAAAAACGAGCGCAGCAAGGAGCGGGAGGGCACGAGTCCGATTCGACATGAACATTATCCAAGGGGTTCAAAAAACTTCGCCACGGCTGCAGGGCCGCCGTGGCGAGAGTTTTTTCAAGGTATTGCCAGGTGCGGCTAGAACACCATCCGCGCCGCTAATTGAATCTGCCGGTTTGTGTATTCCTGCGTTGCCAGGATTTTGCCGAAATTCGCGCCATCGTGCACGTTGGCGTCCGGGTTGGTGAACTGCGGTGTGTTGAAGACGTTGAACGCGTCTCCATGCAGTTCCAGGTTCACGCGGTCTGTTACGTGCACGTCCTTCTGCAGGCCGAAGTTGACGGTTCGCGTTCCTGGGCCGTAGACCTGGTCTCGGCGCAGCGTACCCAGCCGAGAGAACACCGTGATGCCGGTAATCGGTGTCACCTGCGGGATAGTCGCAACGGAGAAGGACTTGGGATTCATCCAGTATCCGCTGATGCTCTTCGGATATTCGATGGGAGCGACAAGGTCTGGCCGGTTTGACGACTGCGTTTCCCCGGCAGAGATATCGAACGGCGTTCCCGTCGCTACCAGCGCGATCAGATTTGTTTGCCAGCCTCCGATGATCCAGTCCATCGGACGGGAGACATTTCCGGCGAACTTCTGCCCCCGGCCGAACGGCAGGAAGTAGACGGTCGAGAAGCTGAAGACGTTTCTCTGGTCCTGCGTGGAGTTGCCATAATCGGCGTGCGGATCATAGTAGAGCGGCGCCACCGAGGGCTGATCCGGTGGCGGCGAATCATCCAGCGTGTGCGACCAGGTGTACGCCGCAGTGGTGATCAGGCTGGTCGAGCGGTGCTCTGCGTGCAACTGTATGCCGTTGTAGTTGGAGGTGCCTTCGTAGATGTTGTAGTTGATGCTGCCCAGGTTCGGGTACGCCTGGAAAGCGGTCCCGAAGTGATAGATGTTGTACGGATAGTAGGTGGAAAGATGGTTCGACTTGGTGCCGACGTAGGCGATGTCGAAGGTTGTGTTGGTGCCAAACTGCTGTTCGAGCTGGATATCGTACTGCTGAATCTGGCTGTTCTGGTTGTTCTGATCGACCGAATTGATGCTGAGACCCTGCGGAGGCGCCGCTGGATTGAAGTTCGGGAATCCCGGCGCGGGCAGTGGGTTGGTCACGCCATTGGAGCTGACGCGGCAGGAGCCAAAGCCTGTGCCCGGCGTGGTCTGGCCCGTGAACGCGATGCAATCTCCGTTCTTCGCCAGATAATCCACGCTTCCACCGAACGGAGGCTGCTGGCCGAGCTGGTTGCCGATGCCGCCGTAGTCAGGAAAGTAGTAGATGCCATAGCCACCACGTAACACGCTGCGGCCGTCGCCGTGCAGGTCATAGGCAAAACCCAGGCGCGGCGCAAAGTTGTGGTAGTTCTGGTTGATGATGCTGCGGGACACTCCATTTTGTCCGGCAAGCAACACCGTCCCGGTATTGATGTCGAACGCTGCCTGACGATTGTGCTCTTCATACGGCCAGGTCAGCAGATCCCACCGCACGCCCAGGTTCAGCGTCAGCCGGGAGTTTACGCGCCAGTTGTCCTGCGCGAAGATGCCGTCTTCCTGGCTGATGTTGCCGAAGTAGCCGTTCTGCGCGCCGATGGAGTAGTTATCCATGAATGAGGCGAGAACGTCGGAGACTTCATACCCGGTAAAGTCCTGGCCATTGCCGGAGATATTGAAGAAGCCTTTGCCGGCAATCGGTCGGAAGTATTCCACCTGGCGCCGAATCACTGTGCCACCAAACTTGAAGGCGTGGTTGCCGTGCTGCCAGTTCACATTGTCGGTCAGCTCGTAGGTGTTTTGCGGCACGGAGTACAGTCCGTAGTCACCGGTGTATTCCAGTTCCGATCCGTAACCGCCGATCAGCGCGCCGCCGCTGGTCTCAATGTTGCGGTTGGCGTTGACGATGCCGAGCTTCGCCGAGACCGGGTCGCCGTAGAAAGGAGGCTGGTATCCGTAGTTGTCGCGGTTGTAGGCCAGGTGCGCGTCGTTTACAACGTTCTGCGTGAAGGTGTGCGTGTAGCCCAGATCGTAGCCGCGGGCGTGGAGGAAGTTCGAGCCGCTACCGAAGCCGGCCGGAAGGTTAGGAAACTCCGAGGTCTTGGTGTCCGTGGAGTTGTCGTAGCTATACCGGAAAAATGCGATGTCGCGGTTGCTGGGATGCCAGTCGAGGCGGACGTCAAACGTGTTGTACTTCACCGCTGACTGCTGATGAGTCTCATAGTTTTTCTCGATAGCTCCGGGAATCGTCGGCAGCGGATAAGCATTCAGATAGTTCACCGCGGCGGGGTTCAGCCGGTTGGTCGGGATAATGTTGCCCGCGAAGGGGGTGCAAGAGATTGGATCGTAGATGGTGCCTTCCGGAACACCGACAGGCAATCCATTTGGCGTGCAAAGATCCGACGAAGTGTTGATTCCACTCCCGAACAGCTCACTGAAGTCGCCCGTACGCATTTTGGCTGTTGGCACCGTCACGAATGACGGATTCACCGGCAGATTTTCACGCCAGCCGGCATAGTCGCCGAAGGCAAAAAGTTTGTCACGGACAATCGGACCGCCGAGGGAGCCGCCAAACTGATTGCGGTTGAACGGGGGGTTCGGCGCGGCGGGGGCTCCATTAAACCGGTAGTTAATGTTGGAGTCGAACTTTCCACTGCGATAAAACTCGAACGCCGATCCGTGAATCTTGTTCGTTCCAGAGCGGATGGAGCTGATCACGATGGCGCCGCCGGCGCGGCCAAACTCCGCCGGAGCTACGCTGGTGTCAACTTTGAACTCCTGCGTCGCATCCACCTGCGAAAAGAAGAGGATGGTGTTGAGCAGGCCATCGTTGTTGTCTACGCCGTCCAGAATGTAGTTGTTCGCCTGCGGGCGCAGTCCGTTTACGGACAGGGCCGCTCCCCCGCTCTCATTGTTGCGGAACGTCTCGGCATTGCCGTTGACGCCGCTCTCCTGGGTTCCATAAGCACCCTGCGTGACGCCGGGGGTCAGCAGCGCCAGATTCATAAAGTTGCGTCCGTTCAGCGGAAGCTGCGTAATCTGCTTGCCCTGGATCGTCTCGCCGAGCGTCGCGTTGCTGGCGTCGATCATCGGGGCCGCATCCGTCACCTTCACCGTGGTGGAAACAGTTCCCGGCGAAAGTTTGAAGATGAGGTTTTGCACCTGAGTGACCGTCAGCGTGAAGCTTTGCTTCTGGGTCTGGAAGCCCTGCGCGTCCACGGAGGCGGTGTAGTTGCCGCGCGGAACGGCAAAGATGTTGAACTCACCGGCCGCATTCGACTTGGCCGAGAGGGTCAGGCCGTTCTCGTTGTTTACGACCGTCACCGCTGCGTCGGGGATCGCGGCGCCGGTCGGATCGGTCACGGTTCCGACGATCCGGCCGTTGTCCGATTGCCCAAGCAACCTGGCTGGCGATGCCATCACAAGCAGGCCAAGCGTCAGGGCCAGCAGCGCAAGGATGCGCGGTCTGGACGGGATTAGCTTCCGAATATTGTTGCTCATCTCTGGTCTCTCCAAATCAATCAAACGTATCGTTGTGCGCTGGAGTGCGTCCGCGTTTGCGACGCCCCGGCGCTGAATGTAGCGTGCGTGGCTACGTTCTTCCTTATAGAGGAAATAAATCAATGCACTGCGAGTCGTTTGTTTATCAGTGAAACATCACCAGATATCTTCTTTTTTGCGAACAAGTTACTGGCTTGCTTCATCTGGATCGCGAAGCGTCCCGGTGGTCGGTTGACCGCTCCCGGCCCCTGCATGTACAACCATAAGTGGTTTCGGGCAGGTTACAAATGCCAGCAGCGAATCAGTCTCCGCCTGCCGAAAGGCGCGGCAAAGTCCGCTTTGGCGTGTTCGAGGCCGACCTCGATTCGCAGGAACTTCACCGTTCCGGCCTGCGCGTCCGGGTCCAACAACAGCCTTTCAAAGTTCTGGCTCTCCTTCTGGAGCGTCCGGGCGAGATCGTCTCGCGGGAAGAGATGCAGCGCCGGCTCTGGGGAGCGGAGACGACGGTCGATTTCGACCACAGCCTGGGTACAGCGATCAACAAACTGCGGGAGGCTCTTGGGGATTCCGCCGAGAATCCCCGCTTTGTGGAGACGCTCGCCCGCCGGGGATATCGCTTCATTGCGCCCGTCACGCCGCTGGAGGCCGAGCCGCCCGCGACGCCCCAGGCCGAACCGCCGCCCATGATGGTACGGGAGATGGCTGCGGCGGAGCCGTCTTCTACCCCGGAGCAAACGAGGCCTGCGCGCACGGCATGGATTTGGCTGCTGGCCGCAGCGTGTGCCCTGGCGGGGTTCCTTCTATCCGGCCTTAGCTTCTGGTACTTCCAGGGATCTTCGCATCATCCGCCGGCAGAGGTCTCTCAGGTCACGTTCTCAGGCCGTGTGTCGGCTGGCGCTCCACATCTTGAAAGCTTTCCGGCAACTGCGGTCGATGGTTCGCGCATTTACTACGTCAGCATCGAGGGTGGCCGCGCCATGCTGGCGCAGGCCTCCGTGCGCACCGGTCAGTCTACCCTGCTGCAAGTGCCTTCGGAAATTGTTGCACCGGTCATTGGCGACATCTCCCCGGATGGCACGCGCCTTCTTGTCCGCAACCATCTCTCTGCGGACGTGGAGCAGACGCTGTGGATTGTTCCCACGCTGGGCGGAACGGCGCAGCGCATCCCGCGCATCCTCGCCCACGACGCCACGTGGATGCCGGATGGAACGCGCATTCTTTACGCCAATGGCCGCGAGCTATACGTAGCCGGCGACGACGGCAACAACATCAAACAATTTGCGTCGCTGCCGGGCCGCGCTTTCTGGCTGCGCTGGTCGCCGGATGGGCACCGGCTGCGCTTCACGCTGCTGGATCCGCTGAACCACACCACGGCACTTTGGGAACTGGACCCCACCGGCCAGCACGCGCGCGCGATCCTTCCCGGCTGGAGCCAGCCAGCTTCAGAATGCTGCGGAAGCTGGACGGCTGACGGAAAGTACTTCGTCTTTCAGTCGCAGCACGGCGCGTTTCCGAACCTTTGGGCGCTCACGGATGTCCACTCGCATACGCCCATCCAGATCACCAACGGGCCGCTTAGCTATGCGGCGCCGGTGACCGCACGCCGCGGCCATCGCATCTTCTTTGTTGGGTCCGATGAGCACTCGGAACTGCTTCGCTTTGACGCTGCCGCCAACAGCCTGGTTCCCTATAGCGCTGGTCCGGCTTCCGCATACAGCGTGCAGTACTCGCCAGACGGCAAGTGGGTCGCCTGGGTAGACCCCCATGACGGCTCACTGTGGCGCAGTCGGGCAAATGGTTCCGAGGTGCTGCAGCTCACCGCACCTCCGCTGCATATTTTTATGATGCGATGGGCGCCCGGCGACAACACGCTGGCGGTGATGGCACGCCAGCCCGGCGCTCCGTGGAAGATCTATCGCTGCAGCTCACCGCACCTCCGCTGCATATTTTTATGATGCGATGGGCGCCCGGCGACAACACGCTGGCGGTGATGGCACGCCAGCCCGGCGCTCCGTGGAAGATCTATCGGGTGGCGGCTGGTGGCGGCCCGTTGCAGCCGCTGACGCCGGAGGCGCGCAACGAGGCCGACCCTGACTGGTCGCCGGATGGCGCTTCCATCGTGTTCGGGCGGCTACCAAATCTGATGGCCGAGCCCGCAGCGACGAAATCCATCCATGTGTTCGATCTGCGGACGCAGAAGATGCAGACGTTGCCGGGATCGCAGGGACTCTTCAGCCCGCGCTGGTCGCCCGATGGCCGATACATCGCGGCCACCACTTTGGATCAGCACAAACTATTTCTCTACGACCGTTCCACGCAGAAGTGGACCGTCCTGGCGACGCGAAGTGTCGCGGACCCCGCGTGGTCGCTGGACGGGCGGTTCATCTATTTTCAGGCGTTTTTAGAAGAGGGCCAACCCATCTATCGCGTCAGCGTACCGGACGGCCAAATGCAGCAGATCACCGAACTCGGCCACCTGCATTCACCCGACATTGTCGACTACGCCTTCGCCGGCTTGACGCCCGACGGCAGCGTGCTGGTGCGGGCACGGATGTGGACCGGCAACATCTATTCCATGAATCTCGACGATCAGTTCCGCTGAATTCCCGTCAGTTCTGGATAGGATCGCGCAGAGCGGTCAGGATGCCAGCGCGGAGTGAACACCCGGCGGCAGAGTTGCCGGCAGACTGATCACTTCCCGGCAACAGGTGGCACCCGGTGCCGTGTATTGAAAACCGGCGGCTCGCACCGCAGCGGCGCTGAGGAATGGACCTGCATCGGCCAGGATGGGACGGCGCACGCGATGCTTGGCCGCCACCAGATCCAGGTTGCGGCTAACCGTGCAGTCGGTCATCACTACGATGGCGTCAGCTCCGTTCATCGCTTCGTATGGGTCGTCCGTGCAGGCGAATCGTGGATGAGACAGTACCATCGCCGCGTGCGCTCCGAGCCGAGCGTCATACGCAACAACGGTGGATCCTGCGTCCAGGATGCGCTGGGCCATGGATAAAGCGGCGCTGTCGATGCTACCGGCGGTCTGCCTGTCAGCGGACAACCCAAGCATGGCAATACGCCTCCCTCGCAGCGTCCGGACCATCGCGCGAAGGCTCAGGAAGAAATCCTCCATCAACTCCGAATCATCGATCCCGGCTTGATAACCTTGCTGTCCGAGTCCCTGTTGCTGACGATCGCCGGAAGATGTCCAACTGCCAATCATTGCTGCTTCTGCCTCGCTGCTTCTTTTCGACGTCTGCCCAACGGCCCGAAGGATCTCCAGCGGACGGAGAACTCCCAAGGGATGAACGACAGTGCTTTCTATGAAAAGATGCTGTGCGAGCCATTGCGGGTTGCCGTGGTGGTGTGAAAAACAGGGACACAATTCGAAGGAATTTCCAACGCGCTTTTGAAGGGTCTCGCTTCGCCGCGCGCCGTCACGATCGAGCGACGCGTCCGTGCGTGAGCGCACACTCCAATCAGCGGTGATTATGTCTGGAAGACAAAGTCGGCTGTGCGGCAACCGCTTCCCTATTGGATGATGCGCACCGCTCCGGCACCTACAAGACCTTCCACGCTCTCGACAAAGGCGCGATCTGCCGCGACGCCCACTCCCTCCGGCTCCATCACGACGAGAAACTCATCCTGCTGTTCGAAGTCGAGCAGCAGCTTGCCGTTGCCCGGTGCGCCGACGATCAGCGCATGCAGCTTTTCGAGCGCCGTCTCCGTGGCGCGATCCAGCGGAATGCGAATGCGCATACTGGTGGGCAGCTTCGCCTTCACATCCTCAAGCGCAGTGATGCTGGTGACCGCCAGCTTGGGAGCTGCATCTTCCTCCCCGCGCAGGATGCCACGCGCGACCACCGGCACATCCATCGCCAACTGCGCCTGCAGCTTCTTATACGCATCGGGAAAACAGATGATGTCGATCCTTCCGGTCAGGTCTTCCAGCGCGGCCTGCGCGTATTGATCGCCCTTTCTCGACTTGGAGACGCGAAGCCCGGTGATGATGCCGGCAATCGAAATCTCATGCTCGGCCTGCTGGTCGCGCCGGCCCATAGTTACAGGCGGCGTCATCTCGAGCGCGGTTTGGGTGTCCACCAGGCCGGGCAGGTTTCGCAACTTCTCGGAATATTTGCCCAGGGGATGGCCCGAAATGTAGAAGCCCAGCACGTCTTTTTCGCGCTGCAGGCGCTCCATCTCATCCCAGTCCGGCGCGGAGGGCAGCGGCTCCGGTCCTGCTGCCGCGGCCCGCGGCGCATCTTCAAAGATTCCAAACAATCCATGCTGGCCCGCGATCGAGTCGCGATGCGCCTTCTGCGCCCGCTCCATCGCCTTATCAATGGCGGCGATCATCGCTGGACGGCTGCCCAGAAAATCGAGCGCGCCTGCATAGATCAGCGACTCGAGCACGCGCTTATTCATGACGCGCAGGTCGATCAGCTCGCAGAACTCCCAGAAGGAACGGAACGTTCGGCCTTCCTTCTCCAAGGTTTCCCGCACCTGCAGAATGTTCTCGATCGCGTTGCGACCTACGTTCTTCACGCCGGAGAGACCGAAGCGAATCGCGTCATTGGACGGCGTAAAGCCCGCGCCGCTGGAGCGCACGTCCGGCGGCTCCACGGCAATGCCCATCTCGCGGCATTCCTTGATGTACTTCACGACGTTGTCCGGCTTGCTGACTTCAGAGGTCAGCAGGGCGGCCATAAACTCTCGCGCGTAATGCGTCTTCAGATATGCCGTGTGGTACGCCAGCAGCGCATAGGCGGCGGAGTGCGACTTGTTGAAGCCGTATCCCGCGAACTGCTCCATCAGATCGAAGATCTGTTCAACCGTCTTCTGCGGATATTTCTTCTCAACAGCACCGCGCACAAAGCGATCCCGCTGCTTCGCCATCTCCTCTGGATTTTTTTTGCCCATGGCGCGGCGCAGCAGGTCGGCTTCGCCCAGCGAGTACCCCGCGAGCACGTTGGCGATCTGCATCACCTGCTCCTGGTACACGATAACGCCCAGCGTCTCCTTCAGCAGCGCTTCCAGTTCGGGCAGCGCATATTCGACAGGCTTGCGACCCCATTTGCGGTCGATAAAGTCGTCGATCATTCCGCCCTGGATCGGGCCGGGCCGATAGAGCGCATTGAGCGCCGTCAGATCCGCAACCGTCTCCGGCTTGTAGCGGCGCAATACATCGCGCATGCCGCCCGACTCAAACTGAAACACGCCGGAGGTCAGCGCCCGATGAAACACCTGCTGATAGGTCTGCTTGTCATCGAGCGGAATCGTGTCCATGTTCAGCGTGATGCCGCGCGTCTGCTGGATGAGCCGCAGCGCGTCGTGAATCACGGTCAGCGTCGTCAGCCCGAGAAAGTCCATCTTCAGCAGGCCGATCTTCTCCACCGCCTTCATGTCATAGGCGGTGACAATTTCGTCATTCTTGTTGCGGTTCAGCGGAACCAGATTGATGAGCGGCTCCGGTGCAATCACGACGCCGGCCGCGTGGACGCCCGCGCCGCGCGCCAGACCCTCCAGCCGCCGCGCAATATCAATCACCTCGCGAACCTGCGGATCGTTCTCGTAGGCCTGCTGAAGTGGGTCGGACTCCTTCAGCGCTTGATCGATCGTCACACCGATGGTGGCGGGAATCAGCTTGGCGATCTTATCGACTTCCCCGTACGGCATGGCCAGCGCGCGGCCCACATCCTTAATCGCCGCTTTGGCCGCCATCGTGTTGAACGTGATGATCTGGGCGACCTGCTCCCGCCCGTACTTCTGCGTAACGTAATCGATCACCTCGCCGCGGCGGTTCATGCAGAAGTCGATATCGATATCCGGCATTGAAACGCGCTCCGGATTCAGGAAGCGCTCAAACAGCAGCTCCCCCTGCAAGGGATCGACGTCGGTGATGCCCATGACGTAGGACACCAGCGATCCCGCAGCCGAGCCGCGGCCCGGACCAACAGGAATATCCTGCTCGCGCGCATGGCGGATAAAGTCCCACACGATCAGAAAATATCCGGAGTACTGCATCTGCCGGATGCAGTCGAGTTCGCGCTGCAGCCGCTGCTGGTACTCGTCCTCCGTATGCCGCAGCTGTCCGCTTTGGCGCAGGTGCATGATGGAGGTCTCCAGCCTGCGGCGCAGCCCCTCGCGACAGACCTTCTCAAAGTAGCTGTCGATGGTAAAGCCGGGAGGCACGTCGAACTGCGGAAAAGCGTTCTCGACCTTCTTCAGCTTTACCCTGCACCGCTCCGCAAACTGCATGGTGCGCGACACCACCTGCGGCGCGTGCGGAAAGATGCGCATCATCTCTTCCGCGGACTTCACATAGAACTGGTCGCCGTCGAAGCGAAAGCGATCCTTATCGTGGATAGTGCGGCCGGTTTGCACGCACAGCAGCACGTCATGGGCATGCGCGTCGCCGTGGCCAATGTAGTGGCTGTCGTTGGTCGCTACCAACGGAATATCGAGATCCTTCTCCAGCCGGAACAAATCCTCATGGATCTTCTTCTCAAGCTCCAGGCCCTGGTCCTGAATCTCCAGGAAGAAATTTCCCCGGCCAAAGATTTCTTCATATCCCTTGGCGCCCGCGCGCGCGGCGGCGTAGTTGCCCTGCATCAGGTTTTCGCACAGTTCGCCGGCCAGGCAGCCGGAAAATCCGATGAGCCCTTTGGCATGCTCGGCCAGAAACTTTTTGCTGATACGCGGCTTGCGGTAAAAGCCGTGGAGCGAGGCCTCCGACGTAATGCGGACCAGATTGCGATATCCTTCTTCGTTCTCGGCGATCACCAGCAGATGGTTGTACTCGTCACCCTGCGGGTCCGCGCGATGATCTTCTTTTTTGCAGACGTACAGTTCGCAACCCAGAATCGGGTTAATGTCGTAATTCTTGGCCGCATCCATAAAATGCACGGCCCCGTGAATGTTCCCGTGGTCCGTCATGGCGACCGCGGTCTGCCCCATTTGCTTGACATGCTGCAGCAGCTTGTCGACATCGCAGGCGCCGTCCAGCAGCGAGTAGTCGGTATGCAGATGAAGGTGGGTGAATTCCGCCATGGGTTTCTTCGATTTTACCGGGCGCTGGCGGGCGGCATGACAGCGCTTCCAGATGCCTGCTGAGGAAATCAGGGTGAAAACTTTTTGCGAACGGCGATCAGCGCCATTCCGTTGCGCCATCCCGCAGACCCGCGCATCTAAAGGAGAGAATTTTTCGTCGCATGGTACGCTCCCACCCCACACACCGGAGACAGCCGCGTGCGGCTGCGTCGCCGCGGAGCAGCGCTCCTGGCCTGCGCGCCGCCATCCGCGCTTTACACCACCGCAATTTCCGGCTGTTTTTTGCCGGCCAGAGCATCTCGCTCATCGGCACCTGGATGACTCGGATTGCAACGGCGTGGCTGGTGTACCGGCTCAGCGGATCGGCCTGGCTACTGGGCATTGTGGGCTTTGCCGGGCAAATTCCAACATTTCTGCTCGCGCCTATCGCAGGCGTTTGGGTAGATCGCCTCAACCGGCGCAGCGTGCTTGTCGTTACGCAGGTTTTGGCCATGGTGCAGTCCCTCGCGCTGGCCGCGTTGACGCTCAGCCATCGCATCACGATGTCGGAGATCGTCTTTCTGAGCGCGATGCAGGGCCTGATCAACGCCTTTGACATGCCCGGGCGTCAAGCCTTCATGGTGGAGATGGTGGAGGGCCGCGAAGACCTCGCCAACGCCATCGCGCTCAACTCATCCATGGTCAACATGGCACGGCTCATCGGGCCGTCGCTCGCCGGCCTGATCATCGCCGGCTTTGGCGAGGGCTACTGCTTCCTGATTGACGGTCTGAGTTATTTAGCGGTCATCGCCTCGCTGCTGATGATGCATGTGCGCGCGCGCAAGCTCCCGGCCATGGAAACGCCCATGTTGGAGCGGCTGCGCGAGGGATGGGATTACGTCTCTGGATTCGCTCCGGTGCGTACCATTCTGCTGCTGTTCGCCCTCATCAGCCTGATGGGAATGCCCTTTACGGTGCTCATGCCAATCTTCGCGGCCGGCGTGCTTCACGGCGGAGCGCATACGCTGGGCTTTTTGATGGGGGCTCTGGGCGCCGGAGCGCTTGCCGGAGCGGTGGTGCTGGCGATGCGCGCATCCGTGCTGGGGCTGGGCCGCCTGATTGCAATAAGCTCGACGATTTTCGGCGCCGGGCTGGTCGCCTTCGCCTTCTCTCACTTCGAATGGCTGTCGCTGCTGCTTATGGTTGTAACCGGATACGGCATGATGCAGCAGATGGCCGCGAGCAACACCATCATCCAAACCGTGGTGCCCGAAGATAAGCGCGGCCGGGTGATGAGCTACTACACCATGGCGTTTGTCGGCATGGCTCCGTTTGGCAGCCTGCTGGCCGGCGCACTGGCGCACGCTGTCGGCGCGCCGCTGACGCTCGCGATTACCGGCGGATGCTGTGTGGCGGGAGCGGGCTGGTTCATGACGCAGTTGCCCACGATCCGCGTTCACATTCGGCCGGTGTACCGCGAACTGGGAATCCTTCCGCCCGAAGTCGTGGCCGCCATCTCCGAAACGGCCACGCGGTAAGCGCGGCCGCCCGCAGAATCAACGGCGCGATTTCGTCTTCGCCGATTTACTCGCCGGCTTGGCGGCAGCCTTTGCCGCCGGCTTCGCTGGCTTTGTGGCCGGCTTCTTCGCCGGAGCGGCAGTTTTTGCCGGCGTTGCAGCGCGCGCCGGCTTTGCAGCGTGCTTCGCGGGCGCCTTGGCAGATCCGGCCTTGGGTTTGGCCGCCTTCGGCTTCGATGCAGCCTTCGGTGCGGCTTCCGGCTTCCGCTTGGCCGCGGCAGCGCCTTTTGCAGGAGCTGCAGCCTTCTTTTCGGGCTTCGCGACGGGTTTCGCCGGTTTTGCAGCCGGCTTGGCGGCAGCCTTTGCCGCTATAGGACGGGCTGCAGGCGCAGCCTTCAGCGGTGCTTTCGGCGTTTCGGCCGCCGCACCCTTCTTCGACGGCTTTTCAGCGGATTTTTGTGCCCCAGGCGTGGAGGCAGGCGCTTTCTGCTCGGAGGCGGCACCTGCGTCCTGCGCGGCAGCCAGCGGAATCCCCTCGGCTGCTGCCTCTTTCGCGGCTGCCTTCTTGCCGCGGCCCTTGGCGCCGCGTGGTTCCACCACACGCTTCACCGCCCGGCTGCGGCGTACGGTTACGGCCGGCGGGGGCGCAGGGGGCGAGTAAGGTTCGGCCAGTTTGCGGATGGCGGCATCATCCGGCAACTCGCCGTCCATAAAGGCGAAGGTCAACTTATCCAGCAGCTCATCATAGCCAGGAACTTCCGGCGTAATCCGCATCTCCTGCAGCAACGCGTTGGGTATTTTTTGACGCGCCTCCGGCCACTTGGCGAAGAAGCTCTCGAAGCGGTTCTGCACGGCAGTGCTTTTTGTGGTGAAGAACAGCCAGAGCACGGCCTCTGGCTTCAGGGCGTGCAGCAACTTCCAGAGCTGTGACGGTTTCGCCGCTTCCTTGGAGGTAATCTGCTGCAGAACGTCCTTCGCCTCGTTGTCCAGACCCTCCGACTCCGCAATCAGATCGTTGCGGACGAAGGCCTTCTTCAGCGTGCTTAACTGGGCCGGCGTCAGCCTGGCGGTTAGCAGGCGGAACTGCGCTGCGGACGGGTCGGGATGCAACCCGGCCATCAGCAACTGCACAAGCCGCTCGTGCAGCTTTTCAATGCCAGCCAGATCGGCAGACTTGCTGTTCCACACGGGGGAGAGCTGTTCCATCCAGCCTTCCGCCTCCAGCGCCCGCATCACGGGCAGCGGATCTTCCTCGTAGGCGATCTCTTCCATCTCATACCCGCGCTGGGCTGCGGAGACGGCGCTGAAGACGCCCTCAGCCTTGGCATTTTCATAGCGGGTCTTGGTGCGCTCCTCCAGCTCCCAGCCGGTACGCGTGGACAGGCGGATGGCCCGCACCATGCGAATGGGATCTTCCAGGAAGCCGTAGTTGCTGGCCAGGCGGAGCTGACGCGCGTGAATGTCGGCCGCTCCATTGAGCGGATCGAGGAGCAATCCCCACGAGCCTTCGTTCAGCGAGAGCGCCATTGCATTCGCCGTAAAGTCGCGCCGATGCAAATCGGCCAGGATGGTGGCCGGCCGATACTCCGGCTTGCCTGGCTTGGGAAACGACTCGGTGCGGGCCGCGGAGACTTCCACCCGCGCCTGGCGGCCATAGCGTAGATAGACGGTCTGGGAGGGCTCGTGTTGGCCGGTAATCGTGAAGCCGGCCTTCTCCAGCTCTTTGCGGAACTTGAGCGGGTTGGCGCCGACCGTAATGTCCAGGTCGCGCACGGAGGCCCCGCTGATAATGTCGCGGACCGCTCCGCCCGCCAGAAACACCGTTGTCCCTTTGGCGCGGGCCAGTTCCGTAATTGCGTTGAGCGCCTGCTTCTGCACCGGCGTCAGCTTGGATTCAAGCAGTTGGATATAATCAGGCATGCCCTGCTGCCCCTCTGTTTAACGGCCGCGGCAGGCGGTCGCTAAGCTCCCTGTTTTCATTAAGATGTGAGCCGTGTTGCCGGGCACACAAAGCCCAATGATATCACATCGGCGGATACATCTGCCGCCGCTTCGTTCCGCTCACGCGTCCGTGCGACAATCCTGGCTGACACCCTGGGCAATCTTCTCTGGAGCCGCCTCTGCAGCCACCACCCATACAATCCGGATCGGGCCGGAAAAAAGTCCTGGTCCGCAAATTCAGCCGGGATGTACAGTCGGGCTATGCCTCGCCCTCCAACTTTGCCCGCAATGGACTGCTGGAGCTGATCGATCAGAGCGGTAAAGTGCTCACGCTCCAAACCGGGGACGTGAAGATGCTCTGTTTTGTTCGGGAGTTCCTGCAGGGGGACGATCCCGAGCGCCTGGCGCGGCGCGTCTTCGCCGGACGGCCCCGCAGTCCGGGGCTGTGGCTGCGCCTCCGCTTCCGCGATGGCGACGAGATGGAAGGACTGGCCAGCAATGATGCGTCCCTGCTGGATCCGGAGGGCATCCAGTTCACGCCGCCGGATTTGCGTTCCAATACGCAGCGCATCTTTGTGCCACGATCGGCGCTTACAACGTTTGAAGTTCTGGCGGTGATCCGGCCGTCCGCTCCGCGCAAAAAGGCAGAGCAACAGGAAGGCCTGTTTTCAGAATGAGCAGCACGCCGGCCTTATCTCCCGAGCCCAGCGCAGCGGGCGGCAAGCTACGAATCCTTCAGGCGTTGCGGGCAGCGGCCGCGCTGCTGGTGCTGTGGACCCACTCGATCGACGCTTCCCTTTCACAATCCCGATCTATCCAGGGAGACATTCCTCACCTCGCCGGGTTTGGAGCCTGTGGCCTCGATCTGTTTTTTGTCATCAGCGGCTTCATCGTCTCGCTGGTGGCTTCCCGTACAGCCCTCCGGCAAAGCGAGTCTCCCCTGCGCTTTCTTTCGCGCCGCTTCACGCGCATTTATCCCATCTATTGGATTTTGACGGGCGTCGTCATTCTACTGGCGGAAACTGGACGGCACCCCATCGATTGGACGTCTGTCGCGTGGCTGCCAACAATACTTCTGTTTCCCTCGCCACACTTTCCCGCTCCATCGCCGGTGCTGTCGCTGGGCTGGAGTCTGGTCTTTGAGATGTACTTCTACGTCATCCTGACCTTCTGGATGTGGCGCACCCCGCGAACCCTGGTGCGCAACACCGTGCTGACGCTGGCGGCCATGGTCGCCTTCGGCGCGCTGGTGAACTTCCGCCGTCCGCTGCTCATCATCTGGGCCAACCCCATCCTGATTGAATTCCTGCTGGGCTGTATGATCGGGGAGCTTTATGCGCGGCGCGCGGGTGCGGGAACCGAGCGGCGCGCGGTCGTGCTGGGACGATTCACTCTGGCCCTTGGCATCGCCGGTCTTCTCACCACGCTGATCACCGGATACGGCGCGATCAATTATCAGGGAATGGTGCTCAATGGCTCCAGCAGTTGGCTGCGGGTGGCGCTATGGGGCGTTCCTTCGGCGCTGATTGTTCTGGGCAGCCTGCTTTGGCAACCCGCTATGCGATCTTTGCCGGCGGCGCTGACAGTGTTCCTGGGGGACGCATCGTATTCGATCTATCTGTGCACTGTGCCCGCGCGCAGCGTTGCGGAGCACTTCTGGCGGTATCTGGACCGCTGGGGCGGCGACGTCGCGATTCTTCTGTGCCTGCTGCTATGCGCGGGCTCCGGCGTTCTCTTCTATCTGGCCGTGGAGCGCCCGCTGATGCGCTATTTCCACAACTGGTACAAGGCGCCGGATGTGCGCGCGCGGTCCTGAATATTCGGCGGGTTACGATCCCATCCACAGAGCTTCCTTTTTCGTTCTTTTCTTGTAACACCCGCGCTCGTAAATGGGTCTAATAGCTGTGTCTGCATGTCACGAAAGTGGGATCAGGAGAACCACATGAAAAGAATCGACATTCCAAAAATTCCCAGTTCTGAGATTACGCCGCAATCCGCTTACATGAACCGGCGCGCATTTATGGCAGGCGCCGCGGGCGCAGCGGCCCTGGCGACGCCATTCCTGCGGCACATGGCCCACCCGCAAGCCGTGGAAGCAGACACGCAGAAACTCGCGACCGTTCCCAGTAAGTACTCTTCGACCGGCCTGCAGCTCACCTCTTTCAACGACATCACAACCTACAACAATTTCTACGAGTTTGGCGTCGAGAAGAGCGACCCGTCGCATAACGCCTGGCGCCTGAAGACGCGCCCGTGGACGGTGAAAGTGAGCGGGCTGGTGAAGAAACCCAAAACGTTCGACATCGATACGTTGTTGAAGCTGCAGCCGATGGAAGAGCGCGTCTACCGGCACCGTTGCGTGGAAGCGTGGAGCATGGTGATTCCGTGGGCGGGCTATTCTCTCTCGGAGTTCATCAAGCAGTGTGAGCCGCTGGGTTCGGCGAAGTACGTTCAGTTTCTTTCGCTCGACAATCCCCAGGAAGAGCCTTGGATCCGCCAGGTCGATCTCCATTGGCCGTACTCAGAAGGCCTGCGTATGGACGAGGCCATGAATCCGCTGGCCCTGCTGACCTTCGGACTGTACGGCCAGGTGCTGCCGAACCAGGATGGAGCGCCCATTCGGATGGTGCTGCCGTGGAAGTACGGCTTCAAATCCGCGAAGTCTCTGGTCGAAGTCAAATTCGTTAAGAATCAGCCGCGCACAACCTGGAATGAGTCCGCGCCCAACGAATATGGCTTCTACTCGAACGTGAACCCCAACGTCGATCATCCCCGCTGGAGCCAGAAGTACGAGCGCGTCATCGGCGCTCCATTCTGGAAGGCGCGGCAGCCTACGTTGATGTTCAACGGATACGGCGACCAGGTAGCGTATCTCTACAAAGGGATGGATTTGCGCAAGGACTTTTGACCGCCGCATGACAAATCGCTCGATCGTCACGCTGAAATGGTTTGTGTTCCCCGCGTGCCTCATACCGCTGGGGCATCTGGTCTATCGCGGCTTCACCAATGCGCTGGGGCCGGATCCGGTAGCGACCATCACGCACCGGACTGGCTTCTGGACGCTTTACTTTCTGCTCATCTCGCTGGCGATTACTCCCGTGCGCTGTCTGAGCGCTCGCCTGGGCTGGCTGATCCGCTTTCGGCGAATGCTTGGCCTGTTTGCGTTTTTCTACGCATGCCTGCACCTGCTCACCTGGGTGTGGCTCTACTCCGGCTTCAGCGTGCAGGCCATGATTCAGGATCTCTCCAAACGCCCGTACATTATGGCGGGCATGGCGGGCTGGCTCTGTCTGCTGATTCTGGCCGTCACTTCGCCCATGTTTGTCCTGCGCAAGCTCGGGGGCAAACGCTGGCAGCGCATCCATCGGCTGGCCTATGTGGCAGCCATCGCCGGCGTCATCCATTACTGGTGGATTGTGAAGTCCGGCGTGCTGACGCCGTGGCGCGTAACCGCGGTGCTGACGATACTGTTTTTAGCGCGAATCGTGTGGACCATCCGGGAGCAGCGCCGCCGGAAGCTTCGGACCGCCGTCGCGGCCTGAATCTACCGCTGCGTTCGCTTGCTGTCATTCCTGCAGGGAATCCGCTTTTCTGCCGTTTCTACGCCATCTCCATCACTGGTTCCCCGCGTGCCGCCATCATCCGCCGTACCGGCTCAAAAGACATGCGGTGCAGCGGCGAAGGCCCATGGTCCAGGAGAGCCCGAAGATGCTCCGGCGTGCCATAACCCTTATGCGACGCCAGGCCGTACTGAGGAAATTCTTCGTGATATCGGCACATCCACGCATCGCGATAGACCTTCGCCAGAATCGAAGCGGCGGCGATTGAGATGCTGACCGAATCTCCATAGACGATCGCCTGCTGCCTGCACGGAATATCCAACGTCTCGGCATCGATCAGCAGATGATCCGGCGCAGGACTTAGCGCCGCGATTGCGGCCAGCATGGCGCGGTGCGAGGCGCGCCGGATATTGATCGCGTCGATGGTCGCCACATCCGCATGACCGATCCCGACAGCTACAGCCCGCTTGCGGATGACAACCTCCAGCCGCAGCCGATCCTCTGGCTCAAGTTGCTTGGAGTCGCGCACCCCGCGGATGCGCGTATCGGGCGGCAGAATGACAGCCGCAGCTACCACTGGGCCAAACAAAGCACCCCGGCCCACCTCGTCCACCCCGGCCACGAAGAGCGCACCCTGCTGATAGGCCAGCCGCTCATGCTTGTTGCCGCACGCTAACGCCCGTAGCATACGCATCTTGCGCGTCTGCGCCGACAGCCCTTCGGGATCTTCTTCTTTCCGGCGTTTCTGGGGCATCTGCCCAGCAGTTTAACGCGAAGGCGCTTGTGCAGAACCGGACGAAAGCGCGGCACCACCGCTCAACATGCGGGTGCCGTGGCCGATTTTTTCTCCGAGCCGCAAAACTTTGCTTTACGATGTGCGAGAGTTCACCGGAGGGTGTGTTGCTCGATACGGCGCAGAATTTCTATCTAATTGTCCTTTGGGTTTCGCTCTCCGTCATTTGGCTGGTGGTGTTGAACCACATATGGCCACCGAGCCGGCGGCGCGCCCACAATGACGTGATCGGCTGGCAGATCTCAATTCTGGGCACGATCTATGCGGTCATGGTGGGCTTCATGCTATACGCGGTCTGGGCCAACTTCCAGACGGCGGAAGCCAACGCAAACGCCGAAGCCAACGCAGCCGTGGATCTCTACCGCACCGCCGACGGCCTGCCCGCCGCACAGCGCACGGTGATCCAGCAGGCAGTGCTGCAGTACGTCCAGGCCGTGATCAATGTTGAGTGGGCCACTATGAACCATGAGGGAGTTCCTCATGCGGCGCAGCCTTATATTCAGACCATGTGGCGGCAGATGACGGGCTCCTACGTCGTCAACTCCACGCAGGAAGTGAGTCTGAATCAGGCGATGAGCGAGCTGAACTCCATGACGGAACACCGGCGGCTGCGCGTGCTCGAGAGCGAAACGGCGATGCCGACGATTTTGTGGACGGTGCTGGTGATCGGCGGCATCATCACCATTGCTTCCTGCTGCATGATCGGAAGCGACAACCGTCCCTTGCATGGAATCTTGATCATTGCCTCCAGCCTTTTGATCTCCCTGGCTCTGGTCGCGATCGGAGACATCGACCGTCCCTTTCAAGGTTCCGTACATGTCAGCAGCCGCGCCTTTTTGCGCGCGCAACAAACCATGCGCGAACCGCTTCAGTGATACCCAGCCTGTTACCAATCGCTACCTGGCGGCAGCGCGCAGTGCCTCAGCCAGAGCGTCGGGCGTAAACATTGGAGGCTGGCAGCTCCGCCCACTGCACACCACAGCGAAGCTTCTTCCAGAAGCCAAGTCCGGCAGATGTGGCAAGGTCTCCGCTAGTAACGGCGGCAATTCACGACGCGCAATCTGCGCTGCGGTCAGCCGCACAATCGTTCGAGGCACCAGGAACGGCCGCTCGGCAGCGCGCTCCAGTGCGGCCGCCGCCGCATCCTCCCCGACAATGCAGATTTGCGTGGGCGGCTCGAGATAACGACGCAGTGCCAGCCCGTAGGCGCCGGCGTACAGGCCGAACTGTCCCGCGACCCCGGCAAACGACTGCAGCGCGGCCGCCGCGGCCTGCTCAAAATCCTCGCGACCATTCAGCGCCGCCACGCGAAGCAGCAGCATGGCAGCCAGTGAATTTCCGGCGGGCGTCGGCGAGTCCTGCAACGGCTTGCGGCGTGCAGCGAGCACGCTGAGCGCATCGTCTGCGCGAGGCGTATCGAAAAAGCCGCCGTTCGCTTCATCGCGGAACCGCGTCACCAGCACCTGCGCAATCTGCTCCGCTGTCTGGTAGTACGGCAACGATCCCGTCGCGCCCCAGGCATCCAGGCACGCCAGGCCGGTCGCCGCATAATCGTCCAGCATGCCCGGGATGCGCTCGGCCGCGGTCTGCCCGTCGCCGTACGCAATCACGCGGCTGAGTGTGCTGCTCGGCGCATCCCACACGCTGGCCAACAGCCGGTCGAGCGAGCGCAGGGCAAACGTCTTCGCCTCCGGCATATCGAGCACCGGCGCAGCCTCGAGATACGCGGAGATGGCCAGCGCGTTCCAATTGGCGTACATCGTGGTATCGACGTACGGCGTGGGCCGCGCCAGGCGCGCAGCATGCAGCCTCTTCCGAGCTACCGCCAGGTTTGCCTGCGCCTCGTCGACGGTCTGGGCGGCGCGCCGCGCTGCTTCCGACAAGGAAAGCTCGATGTGCAGCGTGTTCTTCTGCGGGTTGTGGTGCATGTCGCCGAGTTCGCCAATGTCGTAATAAACAGACGCAATGGCCATCTCTGCCGGACTTAGAACCGCTGCCGCCTCGGCAACAGTCCACGTGTAATAGTCCCCGTCGTCATCGAGTGAGATATCAGCGTCCTGCGAGGCGTAAAACCCGCCCCGCTGCTGGTCGCTCAGCACGGCATTCATCCAGCCGAGCGTCTCCCGCGCGATGCGGGCATGCTCTTCATCGCCAAAGGTGCGATAGCTGCGCACATAGCTCCGCAACAGCTCGGAGTTGTCGTAGCTCATCTTTTCAAAGTGCGGAACCACCCAGCGCTCATCAACCGAGTAGCGATGGAAACCGCCAGCCAGATGGTCGTACATTCCACCGGCCGCCATGCGATCGAGCGTCACTCGCACGACCGCCGCCGCAGCCTCATCGCCGGTGCGCGCGGCATGGTCCGTCAGCAAGTCGAGGATCGTAGGGTGCGGAAATTTTGGCTGCGCGCCAAATCCGCCGTACCGCTTGTCGAACTGCTGCAGGGCCGCGTCGATCAGCGACTGGACGATCGCCGCATTCAGCACAGAGGCGTGCCCGGAGAAGGATTCGTTGTGTTCAATCGCCGCAATCACGCTCGCGGCCGACTCCAGAACCTCTTCCCGCTGCTCGTGGTACGCATGCGCAATGCTCAGCAGAACGCGCTTGAAGCCGGGGCGTCCATACCGCTCATCTTTTGGAAAATAGGTGCCGCCAAAAAACGGCTGGCCTTCTGGTGTCAGGATCGCCGTCAGCGGCCATCCTCCCTGCCCGCTCATCGCAGAAACGGCTGCCTGGAATCGCGCATCGACATCCGGCCGCTCATCGCGATCCACCTTGATGGCGACATAGTGCGAGTTGATGATGTCGGCGATCTCCGCATCCTCATAGCTCTCGCGATCCATCACGTGGCACCAGTGGCACCACACCGCGCCAATATCGAGCAGCACCGGCTTGTTCGCCGCGCGAGCCTGGGCAAAGGCTGCTTCACCCCACGGTTGCCAGTCGACGGGCTGGTGCATCGCCGATCGCAGATAGGACGAGGCGGTATTCGCAAGCCCATTGCTGCGGGCAGATTCGGTTCCAGACGGATGGCTCGACATTCAATCTTCCCTTTTGCTGTTGCTTCTGC
>JAKAUB010000206.1 GCA_021827845.1 Acidobacteriota bacterium
GCGCCACCGCCGCCACCGGACAATTCCGGGATGGGCGCGCAGCAGGGAGCTCCACCACCGCCGCCACCTCCGGGTGCAATGCAGGGGCGGCATCACCGCATGCCCAGCCCAAAGCGGCAGCTGAAGCACATGACCAAAATGCTGAACCTGACGCCGGATCAGCAGCAGCAGATTCTGCCGGTTCTCCAGGATCAGCATCGCAAGATGAAGGGAATCTGGAAGGACAGTTCGCTGAGTCCCCAGCAGCGGCGCGAACAGATGCGAACCGTCATGATGAACACGCATCAGAAGGTGGGTGCCATCCTGACGCCGGAGCAGCGCCAGCAGATGAAGCAGATGATGCAGCAGCGGCGCGAACGCATGCAGATCGCCAGCAGATGAAGCAGATGATGCAGCAGCGGCGCGAACGCATGCGCCAGCGCCGGATGGATCAGGGAGCGCCGCCGCCTGATGGCGCCGGAGCTCCTCCGCCTCCAGGTGGGGCCGGCACACCACCGCCGCCTCCGCCGCAGTAGAAAGCGCCCCGCAGCACGGAGACAGAAGCCGCAGCCAGCCGCTGCGGCTTTTGCCTTGCAGATGACTCTGCGAGCCCGTGGCAATTCTCCGCGGGACGGAGCGCCGGAGAACGGGCGCGGCAGGTACAATTGCAGTCAGTCAAGGATTTGAGAGCCAATATACCTTTGCGCGGGGGGCGGGGGCCGTCCAGCCGTGTCCCGGCGCTTGGCTGACGAGGGGTCCATCTGCGAATGAAGAAGTTGTTTTTGTTGTTGTGTCTGCTGCCACTGCTGGCGCCAGCGGCGCGTGGGCAGGAGAGTCGGCAGGACGTAAATGCAAGCTTTGTGGGCACCTATCAGCCCACCATCACCGGCAATGCAGTCACCCAGACGAACTCCTTCGGCAAGGGCGTGCTGCTGGGGTACCGGTTCATGTTTACGCCCAGCAGTGCGATTGAAGGAAACTACGAGTACTCCCGGTTTACGCAAGGGTATACGGCGCCTTTTAACCGGGCGCAGTTTTATGAAGCCTTGCAGGAGGGCTCGATCGCCTACGTTCGTAGCTTCGCCTATAAAAAGTTCAATCCGTTTGCCGAAGCAGGCGCGGCGCTCTTACTGTTCGATCCGATTGACAATACCCACACCACCACGAATGCGGGCCTCAAGACGCGCAGTCCCGCGGTTCTCTTCGGTGGCGGTATTGCCTATGAACTGAGCCCGAGTTGGGATTTGCGGGTGCAGTATCGTGCCTTCGTGCTGAAGTCCATCGATATGGGCCTGGCCCAGTTCAACACCAATCGGTATTACGTCATCCAGCAGCCGGCGATCGGATTTGCGTACCACTTCTAAGGCGCCATACCGGAAAAGCGTACCGACGCAGGCTTGGCGGCGAGAGGATTTGAGGTTTATCAGGGAAATGAAGAAGCTGTTTCTTTTACTCTGCCTACTTGCGATTGGCCGGTGCGGATTCGCCCAGGACCAGGGAGCGCGGCAGGATATTAATTTAAGCTTTATGGGTGTAATTCAGCCCTATGTCGAGTCGAGCACGTATCCATACACACAGCTGAGATCCACCCTGGGCGCGGGCCTCTACCTTGGATATCGCTATTACTTAACGCCCAACAGCGCATTTGAAGCGAACTATTCCTACGCTCGTTTTACCAGCAAGTTCTTCACGATTGCTCAAAATGCTCGCGTCTATACGTCTTTGCAGGAAGCGACATTTGCCTACGTGCATAGGTTCGATTTTCGCCGCTGGAATCCCTTTCTGGAGGCTGGGGGCGGCATGCAGTTTTATTCGCCGCTCGGCAGCATTAAAACGACAAGCTACGATACGGAGCAGATCAACAGGCCGACCATCATCGCGGGCGGCGGGATCGCGTATGAGCTAAATCCGAGCTGGGATCTGCGCGTGCAGTACCGGTCGCAGATTATTGTGCCGACCAACTACGATTTGAAGTACTTCAAGTTCAATCGCCGCTACATCGTGTCAGAGCCGGCCATCGGGTTTGCGTATCACTTTTAGCTAAGGGCCCGCGCACCGGCGTGCAGGAGACGCAGCGGCGCTACGGCGCCGCTGTTTTGTCTGCGGGCTTCGCTTCTGCAATGTCCCCGCGCCGATGCTCGTCGCTGTGAAACTTCGCCCAGGGATTACCCTTCATGTCGCGGAGTACCGGTTGCTGCCAGGCAAACTGCGGATGCGCCTTCAAGTAGGGAGCGACGAGAAAGTCCTGTCCGCAGGGTCGGCCGCTGCGCGCCAGAAAGGACATCTGCGCCACCATGGCACTGTCGGCTGTCTTCGCATTGACGGCGCCGTCGTCGAAGTACGGGGGTTCGTCCCACTGCGGCACGCCGCGAGGAGAAACGTCGATGTGTCCGCACAGCGTGCGTTCATCTGGGCCCTGCTTGCCGGTGTATGCGTCAAAGTGATCGGCCAGAAACTGCTGAGCGAGCGCCGGATCGATCTGCCCTTTATATTGCGCCATCAATTGCTTCCAGCGCTTGTGGCGCGCATTCATTGAGCTGGTTGGATCGTTCGGGTTGAACGTCGTCTCTTCCCGGATCAGTGTCGGATCGCTGGGGAAATTCGAACCTACAAAATAGCCATCCTTCGTGCGCCAGACGCGATGGACCTTCAGCCCCAGCTCCAGCCGCGCCACCTCGTTGTGCCGAGTGTCGGCCAGCAGCCAGTCGTTGGCGTAGCCGCCGTTGTTGCCATCCAGCATGATGCGCACAAAGTCGTCGATGCTGGCGGAATACTGCATCGCCTTACGAGCGCGGACAAACTCCGGGATGCCGTTGGGATCAAAGCCGTGAAACTGCGCGATCGTGGTTTCCGTAATCGCCATGCCGGCGGCGTTGATTCCAAAATCGTCGCCGCTGTCGATCTTGCCGGGGAAGCCGTCCATCAGAATGCGATAGCCGTGCTGTGGGGCGATATCGAAGAGGATGTTCCAGTGCTCGCCCGCCATAAACTCTTCCCACATGCTGTGGGCGATGACAGGTTTGCCGTCGCGGGTCCACGCACCGGTGGCGACAAAGGCGCTGCAGTGGCCGGGCGCCTGCAAGGAAGCCTGCACCTTCTGGTGCTGCTGCTTTTCCAGCCAGGGAAGATAGTAATGCGGCGTTTCCAGAAAGCCGTTCAGCGCGACGACATCCCACAGGTCAATGCCACGCACGCCGTGGGCTTTCAGGCCGTCATCAATGCCTTGAATCTCTTCGCGGTACTGCGGCTCAATGTGCGGCCAGTAAACGTTGCGGGCGGTGTCGCGGAAAAACTCCCAGTTGCGGCCGGTGTCGTGGGTGCTGTCCTTGCGGACGGCGGCCATGGCCACTTCGATCTCGGGCGCCAGCAGATAGCCGTGCTCAAACCCCATCTGGTGTGGCGTGCCTGCGAGATGAACATAGATCCAGTTTGCCCGCTCAAACCGATAGGCGCCGTGCAAGTTGGGAGCTTTCGCTGAAGAGCGGGGCGCAGCCCATGCGGCTACGCTGGCGACCATCGCCAGCACCAATATTGTTGCCTGCGAACGCAGAAGAGACTGAGGGCGCATTCATCCACCTCCCAAATAAAGTGCCGCGCGGCCAGCGGATAGCCTACGTGATGTCGTCTGTGTTGAAGGCCGGCTTTCGGACCGGACCCGCATTGCTGTCGCCGACCAGCTTCCGTACGACATCGTCCATCCGGGTCTGTACCGTCGATTCGTCTGTCTGCGGTTCGGCAGCCGCTGTCAGTTGCGCGGCAGATTCCTGGCCGTCGAGACTTTCGAGCAGCACCACCGCGTGCGCGACAGCAACATCATCCTGATCCAGGCCCTCCGGTGTCTTGGCCTTGATGCCAACGGCTCGCGGGCTGATCCCCAGCAGATCGGCGACGCGCTCGCGCAGCTTCTCGGCGACCGGGCCGATCTTGGGCGCCGCCAGTACCAGGGTCGTATCCACGTTGGCAATCCGGAAGCCGGCATGCTGCACCTCTTCCAGCGCCGTGCGAAGAAACAAGGCGGAGTCGGCATCTTTCCAGCGCGGGTCCCCGGGGGGGAAGAATGTTCCAATGTCACCGGCGGCGACTGCGCCCAGCAGCGCGTCGGTGATCGCGTGCAGCAGGACGTCGCCATCGGAGTGGCCGGCGAGGCCGGCAGGATGGTCAAAGGCGACGCCGCCAATGCGCAGTGGAACTCCCGGTTTGAATGCGTGCGAGTCCCAGCCAAGCCCTATGCGCATGTTCATTGC
>JAKAUB010000226.1 GCA_021827845.1 Acidobacteriota bacterium
TGCAGCGCCGTGCGCAGACCGGGCAGCAGCGCCAGTGCAAAAAACAGAATCACAATCGTCGCCGCCACGCCGCGCGCGGTGCCGCTGCCCAGCAGCCAGGAGATATCGGCGGCCTCCCGGCGCAGCGGCACCAGGCATTCCGCGCGGGTCAGAGCGACGGCTGCGGCCGCCAGCAACCACTCCAGGCCGATACTGGCGCGATAATAGGCGACGCGACGCTCGGGAGCGTCGATCAGGCGGCGCACTGCCCGGCGGTCAAGCAGCGGCACGGCCACCAGCAATGCCACAATCGCGGCTTGCAGTGATTGAAATGTCTCTGCGGCCATCGCTTTGGGCTCTCCTGCGGGTGGCAACCTCCACGAGCATAACTGTTTCTCGCGCAGCCCGTGACGGCGGATCCCTTGACTTTCCCGAGCGTCACGGGTAGCCTCTGCCCAATCCCGCTCTGCATCGTCAGCAACTTTTTTGCACTCTGAGCTTACGCGGGGCTATCCCCCTTATGACTGAAAATTGCCCGCCGTTGCCGCCCGCTGCTGTTGCGCCTTCGGCGATCGAGGAAAACAGCCTCGCCTGGCTCGCTCTGACCCTGACGGAGGGGCTGGGTCCAATGCGCATCTGGCGCGCCGTCCGCGCGGTGGGCAGTGCGGAAGCCGTGCTTCGCCTGCCGCTTACGCAGCTTGAGGGTCTGCGTCTGCCGGCCGTTGCCGCGCAGTCGATCGCCTCCGGCCGCTCGCGCGCCGCAGCGGAAAAGGAGTGGGAGCAGGTGCAACAGGCGGGCGGCACGCTGGTCTGCCCGGATGATGAAAATTATCCGCAGCGGCTGCTGGAGATCTTTGACCCGCCGTCCATGCTCTGGGTGCGCGGCCCCGCATCCTTGCTGCGCGAACCCGGAATCGCCGTGGTTGGCACACGGCATCCCACACCGTATGGCTCTGGGATGGCGCAGATGCTAGCCCGCGACCTGGCCGCGCACGGGCTGGTGATTTTGAGCGGCATGGCGCGCGGCGTCGATACCGCAGCGCACAAGGGGGCGCTCGAAGCGCGCTGTGGCAACTCCCCGGGCCGGACGGTGGCCGTGTGGGGCACTGGCATCGATGTGATTTATCCCAAGGAAAACAAACGGCTGGCGGAGGATATTCTTGCAGCCGGCGGGGTGCTGTTAAGTGAGTATCCGATGGGGACATTTCCCGCCCCGCAAAACTTTCCGATCCGCAATCGCATCCTGAGCGGCATGAGCGTTGGCGTGCTGGTGATTGAGGCCAGCGAAAACAGCGGGACGCGCATCACGGCGCGTTGTGCGCTGGAGCAGAATCGCGAGGTATTTGCGGTGCCCGGCAACGTGACCTCTAAAAACTCCTGGGGTCCCAACACGTTGATAAAGCAGGGCGCCAAGCTGGTGGCAACGTGGGAGGATGTGTGGGAGGAGCTGCCCACGCAGATTCGCGTTGCGGTGGAA
Organism: Acidobacteriota bacterium; assembly: GCA_021827845.1. Classification (GTDB taxonomy): domain Bacteria; phylum Acidobacteriota; class Terriglobia; order Terriglobales; family Acidobacteriaceae; genus JAKAUB01. The sequence goes on from JAKAUB010000226.1 coordinate 1,457, forward strand.
GACAGGATGGGCGCTGCATCGTTTGCCGCGCCGGAAGCATCGTTATTCAGCACACCGGATCTTCCCGGCGACCAGGCACTGGTTTATGCGGCGCTGACGCCGGACCAGCCCCGGCAGCTGGATGAGCTGGTCGATGAGCTGGACGGCAAACTCGGCTCGCCGGAAATTTTTACGGCGCTGTTTGAGCTGGAGCTCGCGGGAAAGGTCCGCGCGATGCCCGGAAAAAACTACGTCAAGACCTTTTAAATTCTGAGCCGCGGCAACGGTTGCGCCGGATGCGCGGCATAAGGAAATTTCATCGCCGGTGGATGTAAACCGGCAAAGCGTGATAGCTTCGCACGTGTTACCTGACGGACAGAAGCGCGTCCAAAGGGGAAGTCTGCCCCAGAACCGCGCAAACTGAGACCCGGGCAACGGGAAAGTGTATTGAGCATGGCAAAATCACTGGTCATCGTCGAGTCCCCCGCAAAGGCGAAGACGATTAACAAATATCTCGGCAAGGACTACATGGTGGAGGCCTCTCTCGGCCACATTATGGACCTGCCAAAAAATAAAATTGGCGTCGATCTGGAAGATGGCACCTTTGAACCGGAGCTGATCGTGATGCCCGGCAAGGAGAAGGTCGTCGACCGGCTGAAGAAGCTCGCCAGCTCCGCAAGTGCCGTGTACCTGGCGCCTGACCCGGACCGCGAAGGCGAGGCCATTGCCTGGCATCTGGAAACGCAGCTCAAGCCGCAGGTGAAGAGCGGCACGCCCATCCGTCGCGTGACATTCAACGAGATCACGCAGAAGGCGGTGAATGCCGCTTTTCAACATGCGGGCAAGGTGGACTCCAAGCTCGTCGATGCGCAGCAGACGCGCCGCGTGCTCGACCGCATTGTGGGATATCAGATCTCGCCGCTGCTCTGGGACAAGGTGCGCCGCGGTCTGTCTGCCGGGCGCGTGCAGACGGTGGCGGTGCGGCTGATCGTCGAGCGCGAGCGGGCGATTAAAGAGTTCAAGCCGGTGGAGTACTGGACGCTGGACGCGATTCTGCGTCCGGCCAGCGGACCCGCGGAAGAGCAGCGTGACTTTACCGCGCGCTTTATGGGCATCGACGGCAAGCGCGCCAGCGTCGAAACGGTCAACGCTCCGGCGCTGCCGAATCAGGCGGAGACGGACGCAATCGTCGCGCAGCTCAACCGCGCGCAGTGGTCCGTACGGGCGGTCGAAAAGAAAGAGCGCCGTCAGAATCCCGCTGCTCCGTTTACGACCAGCAAGCTGCAGCAGGATGCGTCGCGCAAACTGGGCTTCAACGTCAAGCGCACGATGGGTGTTGCGCAGCGGCTCTATGAAGGCGTGGAACTCGGCAACCGCGGCGCTATCGGTCTGATTACCTACATGCGCACCGACTCCACCCGCGTCTCTGCCGACGCTGTGGACGCTGCCCGGAAGTACATCCGCGCAACCCACGGAGACCGCTATCTGCCGGCCACGCCGAATGTCTACAAAGGCAAGAAAGACGCCCAGGACGCGCATGAAGCGATTCGTCCCACCAACGTGGAACTGGCGCCGGATGAGATCCGGCAGTATCTGAGCGACGAGCAATACCGCCTGTACAAGCTCATCTGGCAGCGATTTATCGCTTCCCAGATGCTGCAGGCCGTCTTTGACCAGACCGTGGTGGACATTGCCGCAAAGGCCGACCGCACCTACGACTATCGCGTGACAGGTTCGGTGTTGAAGTTCGACGGATTCCTGAAGGTTTACGAAGAGTCGAAGGACGGGAAAGACGCCGACGACGAAGCGCTGGCAAATCGTCTGCCGATGCTGCGCGATGGACAGCCGCTCTCTTTAAATACGTTGAAGCCGGAACAGCACTTCACGGAGCCGCCTCCGCGCTTCAATGAAGCGTCCCTGGTGCGCGAACTGGAAGAGCGCGGCATCGGACGGCCATCGACCTACGCTTCCATCATCAGCACCATTCAGGAAAGAGAGTACGTGGCGAAGGTGCCGCCCAAAGGCTCGGGCCGCTTCTATCCCACAGAAATCGGCATGGTGGTGAATGACCTGCTGGTGAAGAACTTTCCGTACATCTTCAACCCGGACTACACGGCCAAGCTGGAAGTCGAGTTGGATGCCGTGGAAGAGGGTGACGAAAAGTGGACGGACCTGCTGAAGGGCTTTTATGGCTACTTCCAGAAGGAGCTTGCCTATGCGGACAAGCATATGGAAGACATCAAGCGCATGGAAGAGCCCACGCAGGAGACCTGTCCGCAGTGCGGCTCACCGCTTGTGCTGAAGTGGGGCAAGTTCGGTTCGTTCTTTGCCTGTACAGCGTACGACAAGAAAAAGCCCGTCAGCATCGCCAGCAACTCCTGGGAGAAAGATCCGAAGAAGGGGATCCATCGCGTGGAAGAAAAGCTCTCTTACCCGGTCACCGTCAAAGCGACCGGAGGGGCTGATCCCGATACGCCTGCGACGACCGCTGCCAACCGGAAAGAGATGGAAGCAGCACTCAACCAGATCGCTGGGCCTGAGCGCAAGCTGATCGTCGAGCAGGTGAGCTGTAATTACACGCGCGAGAACTTCGAGGCAAAGCCCAACCTGAACAATGCCGAGGTTCAGGGTGCGGAAGCCGAAGAGGAGTTCTGCGAAAATTGCGGCCGGGTGATGGTTCTGCGCAACGGGCCGTTCGGGCAGTTTATGGCGTGTCCCGGCTATAGCGAAGATCCGCCCTGCAAGACCATTCGCAAGCTCACGTCCAAACAGCAGCAAAAGCCGCCGGTACCGCTCGATGAGAACTGCCCAAAGTGCGGCATGCAACTGGTGCGGCGCAACGGCCAGTACGGCGAGTTTGTCTCCTGCAGTGGCTACCCGAAGTGCAAATACATCAAGCAGAATCTGACCGGCGTAAAGTGTCCCAAGTGCGGCGAGGGCGACCTGGCCGAGCGCAAGGCACGCCGCGGCAATCTTTTCTACGGTTGCACGAATTATCCCAAGTGCGACTTCACCTTAAACCTGAAGCCCGTTCCGCAGAAGTGCCCGGATTGCGGCAGCCCGTACCTGCTGGAAAAGACGTTGAAGTCTGGCGTGTACCTTGTCTGTCCGAACAACGAAGGGCAGTCGCAGGACGAGAAGCCGAAGAAAGGGCGGGGCAAACCAGCAGCACCCGCAAAAGCGTTGCCACCGGCGAAGCCGTGCTCCTTTGAAGAACGCATCGGCGATGCCCCGGAAGCGCCGGCGAAGGACGAGCGGCGTGCGCCGGCAGCCGCGGCTGTCTAGCAGTCGCGCGGAACCAGGATTCTGAACCTTTGGAGGAATTTGCATGGAAATGCTCCAGCCCACGGCCGACGACGCCATGGTGATTTTGAAGTTGTACGAACTGCGGCAGGAAGAGCGCCTGCGCCAGGCGCGGCACTGGTTGCTCTTCACGTTTCAGCCGGCAAATGCGGAGGAGTTTTTTGCTGTCGCGCAGACCTCCGGCTCACCGGAGAACGCTTTCTTCCGGCAGGCGACCACCTATTGGGAGATGGCCGCTGGGATGGTTCTGCAAGGCGCCGTGAACGCAGATCTCTTCCTGGACAGCAATGGTGAAGGCATCGCCATCCTGGCGAAGTTCAGCCGGTTTGGGGAGGCGTTCAGTGCTCGGATGCACCGGCCTTTTATGGCAAAGACCGCCGAGCTGGTCCGCCAGTTTCCAGCCGCGCAGGCGATCTATGACCGCATGGCCGCCCGCTTCAAGAGCGACGCTTCTTCATCTCATCAAAGAAAAGATTGATATCGTCAAATCTCGTTTTGTCTTTGGCCGGTGCTGGATTACCTGTGAATTCAGTCTAAGCATCAAAGGGAACTGTGGCGAGGATGCCGCATAATCTGTGACTAGGGGATGGCTAACGATGAAGACGCAAAAGACATTGGCGTTCGTACTGGCGTTGGGCGGAATGACTGGGTTAGCTGCAGCCCAGATGAAGACCCACAAGCTGAAGGGCTGGATCAGCGACTCGAAATGCGGCGCAACAAACCACCAGGCCGACTGCGTGACCAAGTGCATCAAGGGTGGCGCGTCGCCGGTTTTCGTTGACTCTAAGAAGACGGTCTGGAAGATCGACAATCCCGACGCCATCAGCAGCAAGTACTACGGTCAGAAAGTCCAGGTAAAAGCGACCGCCGATAAGGCTACGGACTCCATCCACGTCGATAAGGTGATGATGGCCAAGTCAATGTAAGTTTGGGCTTCAGGGACTTAGAGGCTTTTGCCTCCCGGGGGTGCGTCCGTCAGGGCGCACCCTTTCCCGTTGTATGCGGACTGGCACAAGGATTATGGAATAAGGTATTGTTGTACTTAGGGCGTTTGGAGCGAAAGTATGGCGAAAGCAGTTTGGAACGGTAAAGTACTGGCAGAGAGCGACAAGACGCAGACTGTCGAAGGAAATATCTACTTTCCCCACGACTCGATTGACCGTGAATATTTCCGGGCAAGCTCAACCATCTCCGCGTGCCCCTGGAAGGGACAGGCACGGTATTACACCATTCTGGTGGATGGTCAGGAAAACTCCGACGCTGCCTGGTATTATCCGGATCCAAAACCGGCGGCGCGCTCCATCAAGAACTATGTGGCATTCTGGCGCGGCGTAGAGATCGAAAAGTAACCACGATCCCCCATCCCGCGCCGGATCAATACGCGCCCGGCTGCTCAAGCGGCAAGCGCACGCGAAAGCGCGTGTTTCCAGGCTCAGATTCCAGACTGATCGTTCCGTTGTAGCGGGTGAGAATTCGCTGCACCGTGTCCAACCCCAGGCCCTGGCCGGTTCCGGCGGGCTTGGTCGTAAAGAACGGCTCGAAGATCCGGCTCCGGATATCGGCGGGAATTCCCGGCCCATCGTCGCGAATATCGACGTGAATCATATCGCCGGCGTGTCCGGTGCACAGCCGAAGCGTCCCCTGATCTTTCATTGCGTCCAGGGCATTTTCCATGAGCGCCATCCAGACCTGGTTCAGCTCACTGCCATTTGCAGCAATACTCGGCAGGTCTGCCTCGTACTCCCGCTCCACCTCGACGTTGTGCAGCCGGTAATGCAGCATCGCCAGCGTACTTTCCAGAGACTGCGCCAGATCGATATCCTGGAGCGGCGCCTGATCCATGTGGGAGTATTCCTGAATCGCCCGGATCAGATCGAAGATGCGGGCCGTCGATTCAAGCATCGTTGCGGTCATGCGTTCAGCGCGCAGGGTCGCGGCAAAATGCACCAGCGTCAGGTTCGCGGCCTCACGGCTTAAGAATGCATCCAGCGCGGCCAGCGGGTCAATCTCAATGCCGGCTTCGGCATAGATCGGCGCAATCTCCCAGGCGTTTGCCACGCCGCGCTGCTCCAGCCAGCGAAGCATCCGCTCTTCCAAGCCCTGCATGTGCAGCGGACCCATAGCGGGTTTTCGTGCATCCAGGCTGCTCCGCATGCCTGCGACCCACGTGCGGTACTGTTCCTGCTGTTCGGCGGAAAGGCAGAGCTTGCCCGCCTCATAGCTGGCGCTGCCGTAGGCTCGCAGGTCCTGCATCAGATTGCTGGCCGCGCGACGCGCGGCGCTGGCAGGGTTATTCAGTTCATGCGCCAGATTGGCGGCGAGCTTTCCCAGGGCGCTCAGCTTCTCCGACTGTTGCTCCAGGCGAGTCATCTCGCGGACGCGGTCGAGCAACACATGGACACATCGCTGCGCCATCGAAGGGATAGCGGCAAGCATCGCCGGGAACTGCGATTTATCGATCAGCAGCGCCCACAGGTCTTCGCTGACCGTTCCTGTGCCACCGGCGGCCTTCATCCGCGAAAACGGCAGCAGTCCGGTGAGCGCGCCAGAGCGGGCGATAAACAAGCTCCCCTGGCCGCCCTTGCGGCGGCGGACCTGCACATCGCCCTCGAGCAGAATGATCATCCGGGACACTTGATCGCCATCGTCAAATAGACGGGTGCCGCGGGGCGCTCGAAGCTCGATCGCGTTTTCCGTCAGCCAGCGCAGTTCCTCATCCGGAATCCCCTCCAGCGGACGGACGGCACGCAACGCAGCGATGATCCGTTCAGGATCCGAGGACAGCCGAACGGCGCCGCGCGGGAGTTCGTCAGTGGACTCCGCAATGGATGGTGTCGGGTTCATGCGTGCTCCCCCAGATTAGTCCCTTAATGTTACAGCGGCGTAGAATTCCGGTTTCGCCCCGGAATTCCACGCCGCTGCCGTATTAACAACTGAGTCGTGACTTATGCTCCGACTGGCGACGGAGACTCGGTCACGGCCGGCTCAACCACCCCGTTCCTGACCGTCACAGGATCCAGGAAAGCCATTGCGGCGCGGAGCGGCTCGCCGGTCTTCTCGAGGCTGTGCTGCGCCTCTGCATGGCGCTGCTGCTCAAACCACTTTCTGCCGGTCGCATTTTCCTCCAGCCAGTGTTTCGCAAAAGTGCCGTCCTGAATCTCCGCCAGCAGCTTGCGCATTGCCTTGCGGGTTTCCTCCGTTACGATCCGCGGACCGGCGATGTAGTCGCCGTACTCTGCCGTGTCGGAGATGGAGTGGCGCATGTACGCCATGCCGCCGCGATACATCAGATCGACAATCAGCTTCAGTTCATGCAGGCATTCGAAGTACGCGATCTCCGGCTGATATCCGGCTTCTACCAGCGTCTCGAATCCGGCCTTTACCAGAGCGGTTGTGCCGCCGCAGAGCACTGCCTGCTCGCCGAAAAGATCGGTCTCAGTCTCCTCCGTAAAGGTCGTCTGCAGGACGCCCGCACGCGTGCAGCCAATCGCCTTTGCGTAGGAGAGCGCCAGGTCCAGAGCTTTGCCGCTCGCATCCTGATGCACCGCAACCAGTCCAGGAGTTCCGCCGCCCTCTTCAAATACCTCACGCACGCGGTGGCCCGGCGCCTTGGGCGCGATCATCGAAACGTCGATATTCGCGGGCGGCTGGATGGTGCCATAGCGGATGTTGAAGCCATGCGCAAACATCAGGGTTTTGCCGGCGGCAAGGTTCGGCGCAATCGATTCCGCATAAATCTTCGCCTGCGTCTGGTCGGGGGCAAGCAGCATAATCACGTCCGCCCACTTCGCCGCTTCGCTGGTGGTCATGACCGTCAGGCCGGCCCGCTCCGCGCGCGCTTTGGATTTGCTGCTCGCAGGCAGTCCAATCCGCACATCCACGCCCGAATCCTTCAGGTTAAGAGCGTGGGCGTGGCCCTGGGAGCCATAGCCCAGGATTACCACCTTCTTGTCGCGGATCAGATCCAGGTTTGCATCTTCATCGTGATACGTCTTCGCCATGCTTATCTCCGTATTTTGTTGCTGACATTATTCGATCGCTTCTTCAAGAAAATCCTGCGCCGGCGCAGCCACTGCAGCAATTCCCGGCTCAGAGGTTGCGTCACTCAGCGCATCCATCACGCGGCTGGTGTGGTGCCCACGGCGCATTGCCATGCGACCGGTGCGCGCCATCTCCAGAATCTGATATTTGCTCTCTTCCAGAATCTGGACCAAGCCTTCGATCTTGCTGGCGCTTCCGGTCAGCTCCAGCATTATGGAGTCCGGGGCCAGGTCCACTACGCGCGCCCGAAACACTTCAGCCAACTGGAACAGGTCGGAGCGGGTCGCGACGCCCGCCGCAACTTTCAGCAACGCAAGCTCCCGCACCACTGCGGAGTGCCGGCCCACGTCATCGACCTCACGTACCTCTTCCAGCTTGTAAAGCGATGCGAGGATGCGGTGCGCGCGATCCTCAGGCGCTGCGGCGACGATAGTCATGCGGGAGATGCCCGCCGTCTCGCTCCGGCCTACGGTCAGCGATGTGATGTTGGTATTGAGCCGACGGAACAGCGAGGCAACGCGCGATAGCACGCCGGGGCGGTCATCCACCAGAATCACAAATGTGTGCAGCACCGTCATGCGTCCTCCGCCGATTCCAGCAGCGGGTTCTCCGCCGGACGCCGGATCATCTCATGCAGCGCGGCACCTGTTGGAATCATGGGATACACCGAGTCCTCCTGCTGCACGCGAAAGTCGATCAGGAAGGCGCCACGCCGGCTGCGGGCGGCGCGCACGGCATCCAGCACCTCAGTCCGGCGCGTGACGCGGGCGCCCGGAATCTCATGCGCATCGGCAAGCTTTACAAAGTCAGGACTGCGCAGCGGCGTGGACTGGTAGTTCTTCTCGTAGAAGAATTCCTGCCATTGCCGCACCATGCCGAGATAGCCGTTATTGATGACGGCGATGTTGATGTCGAGATCTTCCTGCGCGATGGTTGCAAGCTCGGGGCTGGTCATTTGAAATCCGCCATCCCCAGCGATGACCCAGACTTCTTTTTCCGGGCAGGCGATCTTCGCGCCAATCGCCGCCGGCAGCGCAAACCCCATGGTGCCAAGTCCGCCGGAGGTGATGAGCGAGCGCGGCCGATCGTGCTTGTAGTACTGCGCCTCCCACATCTGGTGCTGACCCACATCGGTGACAACGATTGACTCGCCGCGCGTCTCGCGCCAAAGATCATTCATGACGTGTGCCGCATACAGGTGGCCATTGTCGGGCAGTTGCTGGATGTCTCGCACAGCGGCACTGCCGCGCATGGTGCGGATGGCATGCAGCCACGCCGAACCGTCCCGGCGCGTGATCTGGGGCAGCATGGCTTCCAGCACCTGCTTCAGATCGCCAATGAGTGCCACATCTACGCGGACGTTCTTATTGATCTCCGAAGGATCAATCTCGATATGGATCTTTTTCGCCTTGGGCGCATAGGTCGCGAGCGTCCCCGTTACGCGGTCGTCAAAACGCATGCCGCAGGCAATCAGCACGTCCGCCTGTTGAATGGCGTGATTCACCCAGCTCTCCCCGTGCATGCCCATCATTCCCAGGCTGAGCGGATGCGAGGCAGGGAAGGCGGTCAGACCCAGCAAGGTGGACGCAACGGGAATCTGCAGCCGCTCCGCCAGCGTGCGCACCTGCTCAATTGCACCCGAGTGCAGAATGCCCTGGCCGGCGAGGATCACCGGCCGCTCCGCGCGGCGCAACAGCTCCACCGCCTCCGCGAGAGAACCAGGGCCGTTGAAGCGGGGCGCATGGCGCCGTGCGGGGGCGGGCGCAGCGGCGGCAAAGTCGAAGATTGCCGATCCCTGCTGCGCATCCTTGGTAATGTCCACCAGCACAGGGCCGGGCCGGCCGGACTGCGCCACACGGAAGGCATCGCGCAGCGCAGGCGCAACATCTTCGGCGCGGCTTACCAGATAGTTGTGCTTGGTGATGGGCATCGTGATGCCCGTAATGTCGATCTCCTGAAATGCATCCGTACCCAGCACTTTGCTCGAGACCTGACCGGTGACGCAGACGATCGGAACGGAATCCAGCATCGCGTTTGCAATGCCGGTGACCAGGTTGGTAGCGCCAGGTCCAGAGGTGGCGACCGCCACTCCGACACGCCCCGAGGCGCGGGCGTAGCCGTCGGCCATATGCGTGGCGCCCTGCTCATGCCGCACCAGGATGTGGCGGATCGGAAACTTTCGCAGCGCGTCATACGCGGGAAGGATAGCGCCGCCGGGATAGCCGAACACATCCCGCACGCCTTCGCCTGCCAGCGTGGCCCAGAGCGCTTCGGCGCCGGTCAGGCGCGTCGGGTGCGCGTACAGTTCGCTTCCGTTTGTCATCGCAGACTCACAGGTTGGTCACCGCGCCGCGCGCGGCAGAGGTGACGGTGTTGGAATACTTGCGGAAAATACCGCTCGCGTAACGCAGGGGCGGCTCTTTCCACGACTTCATGCGTTCGGCCAGCTCTGCATCGCTCAGCTCGACGCGCAGCTCCCGCTTCGCAACGTCGAAGACGATCGTGTCGCCTTCGCGAATGGCCGCAATTGGACCACCGAGCGCGGCTTCCGGTGCGACATGCCCGGCCATCAGTCCACGTGTAGCGCCGGAGAACCGGCCATCGGTCAACAGCGCAACACTGTTGCCAAGCTCCGTGCCGGCGATGGCCGCAGTCACGGCCAGCATTTCGCGCATGCCGGGACCGCCGCGCGGCCCTTCGTAGCGGATCACCACAACATCGTTCGGCTTCAGATTGCCTGCCTGTACGGCAGCAAAGGCAGCTTCTTCGCTGTCGAAGACGCGTGCCGGACCGCGATGTTGCAAATGCTCATGCCCGGCGATCTTCACCACGCAACCCTCCGGCGCAATGTTGCCTTTCAGGATGACAAGACCGCCCGTCGACTTGATGGGCGTCTTCAGCGGATAAATCACTTTCTGGCCCGGCTTTTCTTCGGCCAGCGCCGCTTCTTCCGCCAGCGTGCGGCCGGAGACGTTGCGTGTGGCTCCATCCAGCAGGCCCGCCTGCAGCAGACGCTGCGCCAGCAGACGGCTGCCGCCAGCCTCCTGGTAATCTGTTGCGACGTAACGGCCGCCGGGCTTCAAATCGCACAGCAGCGGCGTGCGTTCGCTGATGGAGTCGAAGTCATCAATCGAAAGGGGAAGGCCCGCCTCGTGGGCAATCGCGAGCAGATGCAGTACGGCATTCGTTGAGCCGCCGGAAGCGGCCACACTGGCAATAGCATTTTCCAGCGATGCGCGGGTGATGATCTTGCTGGGCCGCAGGCCACTTTGCGCCAGTTGCATCACAATGCGGCCGGCCTCGCGGGCCGAGCGATTTTTTTCCGCAGAGAGAGCGGGAACTCCCGACAGCCCCATCGGAGAGATGCCGAGAAATTCGCAAGCCATCGCCATGGTGTTGGCTGTGAACTGGCCGCCACAGGCGCCAGCGCCGGGACATGCGCTGGCTTCTAGCTCCGCCAACCCTGCGTCGTCCAGCGTGCCGCGCGCGTGGGCGCCAATCCCTTCAAACACGTCCTGCACGGTCACGTCTTTGCCGCGGAAGTGGCCGGGCGCAATCGAGCCGCCATAGAGCATCAGCGAGGGAATATCGAGCCGCGCCAGAGCCATCACTGCAGCCGGCATATTTTTGTCGCAGCCTGCGATGACGACCAGTCCGTCGAACAGATTGCCGCGGGCTACCAGCTCAATGGAGTCGGCGATGACCTCGCGGCTGACGAGCGAAGCCCGCATTCCTTCCGTGCCCATCGTGATGCCGTCGGAGATGGTGATGGTGTTGAACTCCATGGGCGTACCGCCCGCATCCCGTATCCCTTGCTTGACAGCGTCGGCCAGTAGCCGCAGATGAAAGTTGCAGGGACCAATCTCTGACCAGGTATTGGCCACGCCGACAATTGGCTTGGCCAGATCCTCCCGCGTGAACCCGATGCTGTGCAGCATGGCGCGCGCGGCTGCACGGCTGGGGCCCTCTGTCAGCGGAATGCTATTCTGCTTGGCGCCGTTGCTGCCGCTCATGCGCGCTGCTCCTTGCTTCTGGGCATGGTCCAGAACTCCGCGTCGTGCCGTTTTTCAAAGCTGTCCAGCGCTGCGGTATGCCGCATCGCCAGGCCAATATCATCCAGCCCTTCCAGCAGACACATGCGGCGGAACTCGTCGATCGTGAATCTCTCGTGAAATCCCTGCGCGTCTGCAACTGTTTGCGATTCGAGCGAGACTGTCAGCTTGTAGTCCGGCTGCGTGGCCCGCTGCAGCAGTTCCGCCACCTTCGCGTCGGGTAGCGTGATGAGCAGCACGCCATTCTTGCCAGCGTTTGAGTAAAAAATGTCGGCGAATGCGGGAGCAATGACGCAGCGAAAGCCATAGTCCGTAAGCGCCCACGCGGCGTGCTCGCGGGACGATCCGCATCCGAAATTGCGCCCTGCAATCAGGATCTGCGCGCCGCGATACTGCGGCTTGTTCAGAACAAAATCCGGATTCGGTGTGCGATCCGGATTCATGCGCCAGTCGAAGAACAGAAACTCGCCATATCCAGTGCGCTCAATACGTTTCAGAAACTGCTTAGGGATGATCTGGTCGGTGTCCACGTTGACAGCGTCCAGCGGGACGGCCAGTGACGTCAGTGTGCGAAAGGGCTGCATAGCGGTTTGAAACTCTCCTGATACGGTTGAGCGGCGCGTGCCTAGTTGTGGAACTTCCAGCTGCGCACATCAGTAAATTTGCCGCGAATGGCGGCGGCGGCGGCCATCGCGGGGCTGACAAGGTGCGTGCGGCCGCCGCGGCCCTGACGGCCTTCAAAATTTCTATTGCTGGTAGAGGCGCAGCGCTCGCCCGGGTTGAGCGTGTCCGGGTTCATTCCCAGGCACATGGAGCAGCCAGGTTCGCGCCATTCAAAGCCCGCATCGCGAAAGATGCGATCCAGGCCTTCGCGCTCCGCTTCAGTTTTGACGCTCTGTGAACCAGGAACCACCATTGCCCGGACGCTGGCATTTACTTTGTAGCCGGCGACAATCTTCGCGGCCGCGCGCAGATCCTCAATCCGGGAATTTGTGCACGAGCCGATAAATACCCGGTCCACCGCAACATCCTCCAGCCGCGTTCCCGGTGTGAGTGCCATGTATTCCAGGGCACGCTCGTAGGCGCGGCGTTCGGCATCGGAGGGTGCATTCGAAGGACTCGGAATCTCTCCGGTAATCGCGGTGACCATTCCGGGATGCGTGCCCCACGTGACGTAGGGCGTCAGCTCGGCTGCGTCGATGTTCATCTCGCGATCGAACACGGCGCCCGGATCCGTCTGCAGCGTACTCCAGTGAGCGACGGCTTCGTCCCATTTAGCTCCGTGGGGAGCGTTGCGTTTGCCCTTCAGATACGCAAAGGTCGTTGCATCCGGCGCAATCATTCCGGCCCGCGCACCCGCTTCAATGCTCATGTTGCAGAGGGTCATGCGGCCCTCCATCGACAGGGCGCGAATGGCCGAGCCTGCATACTCGATCACGCAGCCGGTCGCTCCGTCGGTGCCGATGCGCCCAATGATTCCGAGCGCAATATCCTTTGCAGTGACGGCAGGCGGCAACGTGCCCTCGACCGATATACGGAACGTCTTCGGTCGCGACTGCGGCAGGCATTGCGTGGCCAGAACGTGCTCCACCTCGCTGGTGCCGATGCCAAAGGCAAGCGCGCCAAATGCGCCATGCGTGCTGGTGTGGCTATCTCCACAGACGATCGTCATGCCAGGCTTTGTCAGTCCCAGCTCCGGCCCGATGACGTGCACAATGCCCTGGTCCGGGGAGTCGATGTCATAAAGCTCGACGCCAAACTCCTCGCAGTTTTTGCGCAGAGTGGCGATCTGCTTGGCGGCAATTGCGTCGTCGATGATGTGCCGGTTCGGGGTGGTGGGCACATTGTGGTCGATGGTGGCCACCGAACGGTCCGGGCGGCGGACCTTGCGCCCGGCCAGGCGCAGCCCATCGAACGCCTGCGGCGAGGTCACTTCATGCAGCAGATGCAGATCGATGTACAGCAGGGCCGGCTCGCCCGCTGGCGCAACCACCACATGGTTATCCCAAATCTTTTCGAACAGCGTTTTCTTTCCCATCTGTGAGAGCCTTCATCTTTCGGACGCCATCGCTGGACGGCGCATGATCTTCAATCGCCAAATGCCCGGGGGTGTTGCCCGCGCAACTGGCCGGCCTACGCCCTGCACTTCTAAACCGCGTGCAGCGCCTGGGCGCGATCGATAATTTCGTTGAGCGCCTCATATACCAGCCGCCCCATCTCGCGGGTCGTGACCGGCTGTTCTCCATGCGTTCCGGCGCGCACCAGGTCTGCCGTGCGGTAGCCGCGCTGCAACACATTGGCGACCGCATCTTCAATGGCCCGCGCGTCCTGCTCCAGTCCTGCCGAGTGCCGCAGAATCATCGCCGCGGTCAAAATAGCGCCGAGGGGATTCGCTTTTCCGGTTCCTGCAATGTCGGGCGCCGATCCATGCACCGGCTCATACAGATTGACCTTCCCGCCGATGGTGGCCGAGGGCAGCATGCCGAGCGAGCCGGTAATGACTGCGGCCTCATCGGAGAGAATGTCTCCGAAAAGATTTTCCGTCAGCACCACATCAAAATTGCGCGGCGTGTTCATCAGGTGCATGGCGCAGGCATCGACATACTGGTGATCGATCGTCACGCCGGGATACTCCGCCGCAACCTCGGTAACCGTCGCACGCCAGAGCTGGGAAACCTCCAGCACGTTTGCCTTGTCTACGGAGGTCACTTTGCCGCGTCGCTTGCTGGCCAGATCGAAAGCCACACGCGCCACGCGCACCACCTCCGCGCGCGTGTACCGCATGGTGTTCAGCGCCATTCCGGCGTCCCGGTCCCAGGCGCGCGGCTGGCTAAAGTAAAGGCCGCCGAGCAGTTCTCGCACAAACAAAATATCGGCGCCACGGGTCACCTCCGGACGCAGCGGGGAATTATGACTCAGCGGTTCATACGCCACTGCGGGCCGCAGATTGGCATAGCCGCCGAGCGCCTGACGCAACTGCAGCAGGCCCGCCTCCGGGCGTTTGTCCGGGGGCAGCGCATTAAACTCATTGCCACCGACCGCGCCTAGCAGTACGGCATCGCTGTCCAGCGCTGCGGCAAGCGTCCTGGCCGGCAGCGGCGATCCATCCTGTCGAATGGCGACGCCGCCGATACGTTCTTCAACAAACGTGAATTTATGCCCGTTCAGATGAGCAACTGTCGAAAGAATCTCGACAGCTTCCCGTGTGACCTCCGGGCCAATACCATCGCCAGCGACGACAGTGATCTTCAGTTCCATAAATAAACGCCAATCTCCCTGGGGATTTTGATCAGGCCTGTGAGGCCGATCCAGATGCCGTTGCATGCGCCGAAGGTACCTGCTCCGGACGCAGATGCGTCAGCACAATGCCGATCAGGTCCTGATCGAAGACGGATTTCTTGCGGTCGGCAACCGCAACAAAGTGATCGTAAGCAACGTCCAGCTCGCTACGCGTCAAGGAATAGCCAAGCTCACCCAGCCGATGGCGCAGCGCGTGCCGCCCAGAGTGCTTTCCGAGCACCATCCGGTTGGCCGGCACACCCACCGTAGCCGGGGTGAGAATTTCATAGCAGAGCGGGTTCGAGAGCACGCCGTGCTGGTGAATTCCAGCCTCATGCGCAAACGCGTTGCTGCCCACAATTGCCTTATTCGGGGCTGGGCTGAATGTGATGATCTCTGACAACATCCGGCTCGCGGGAAAAATCTCATCCAGCTTGATGCCGTGCGCGAAGGGCAGGCGATCCTGACGAACGTGCAGCGCTGCGGCGACTTCTTCCAGCGCAGCATTGCCGGCGCGTTCTCCGATGCCGTTGATGGTGCACTCCACCTGGCGCGCACCGGCCTCGACTGCAGCCAGGCTGTTGGCGACTGCCATGCCGAGATCGTTATGGCAGTGCGCAGAGAGTGTGACGCTTTCGATGCCGCGCACCCGCTCCCGGAGCATGCGGAAGAGGCTCGCATACTCCTGCGGTACCGTGTAGCCCACAGTGTCGGGAACGTTGATGACGGTGGCGCCGGCATCGACGGCAGTCTGAACCATGGTGCACAGAAAGCCGGGCTCAGTGCGGGTCGCATCCTCCGGCGAAAACTCAACGTCGTCGAAGTACCGCCGCGCAAAGCGCACAGCGCTGTCCGCCTGCTCCAGTGCCTGCTCCCGCGAGATCTTCAGCTTGTACTCCAGATGAATATCGGAGCTTGCTAGAAAAATGTGGATACGGGAACGGGCGGCGAACTCCAGTGCCCGCGCGGCAGCCGTAATGTCGTCATGCTTTGCCCGCGCTAATGAAGCGATTCTTGCTCCACGAACGGCACGCGCCACAGCATCGACGGATGCGGCATCCCCTTCCGAAGAAACGGCGAAGCCGGCTTCGATCACGTCGACGCCCAGTTGCTCCAGCTGCTTTGCCATGCGGACTTTTTCCGCTAAATACATGCTGCAGCCGGGGGACTGTTCTCCGTCGCGGAGAGTGGTATCGAAGAAATGAATGTGCTCTGTGTGCATCGCGCTCCTCGTATAGCGGAGGAAGAATGAACCCTTCATCTCTAAAACTAGCATAAGAACATCTAATCAAAACCTATCGAACGATTAGAATACGTTATAGAAGGCGATCTGGTTACGGTGCGAGTGAGGAGACGGCGATGGACCTCTTTCAGTTGGAGACATTTTTGGCGGTGGCGCAGGAGCGCAGCTTTTCACGGGCAGCGACTCGGCTGCATCGTACCCAGCCGGCCGTGAGTCAGGTGATCCGCAAGCTGGAAACCGAAATGGATGAGGTGTTGTTTGACCGCGCCGCGCGGGATGCGACGCTGACCGCGGCCGGGGAGGTGCTGCGGGAATACGCGGAGCGCCTGCTGAACCTGCGGGGAGAGGCGGCCACAGCCCTGGCCGAGCTGCGCTCGCTGCATCGCGGTCGCCTGCACCTGGCGGCCAACGAATACACTTGCCTCTATCTTTTACCGGTGATCGATGCCTTCCGGCGCACCGCACCGCAGATTCGCGTCACCGTGCAGCGGTCGCTCGCCAGCCGCATGACGGATGAACTGCTGCAGCACTCCGTGGAGTGCGGTGTGGTTTCGTACCGTCCGGACGATCCACAGATTCGCTCCATTGTCGTCTATCGGGATGAGCTGGTCTTCGTGATGCACCCAGGGCATCCGCTGGCACGGGCCAAAGAGGTTTCGATTCGTGATCTGGGGTCGCAGAGTTTCGTCGCACACAACGTCCCGTCCCCTTTGCGGCAAAAGGTGCTGCAGGCGTTTCAGCGCCATCGCACGCCCCTCAACATGGCGGTAGAGCTGCCAAGTCTGGAAGCCGTCAAGCGCTTTGTCGCGATGGGGAACGGCGTGGCGCTGATGCCCGGCCTGACGGTACGCGCCGAGATCGCCCGCGGGGAACTGGTGCAGCTCCTTGTGCCAGAGCTCGCCTTTGAGCGCCGCCTGCGGCTTGTGCATCGCCGCCAGGCCAGCTTGTCGCATGCGGCGGTCGCTTTTCTGAAGGTGGTGGAGGCCATGGCACGCAAGCGCGGGGATCCTTTCCTGTTTCAGCCGGAGCGTTCCGCGTGAGCGCCGTCAGGGCGTAATGGCGCGGCGCGCAACCATTGCCCGTACCGCGTACAGCACCAGTCCGCTTAGCAGAAGAAAACCGGCGAACAGCAGTTTTCGTCCAAGGTCCTCCGCGCGGGTCAGCACAAAAAAGAAGCCGGCAATCGTGATCAACACGGGGATAGGGTAAAGCGGCATGCGAAAAGTTGTGGCGCTCTCGCCGAGTCGCTTACGAAACAGCAGCAGCCCGAATGCCTGCAGCAGAAACTGGAAGACGATCCGCGTGACGACTAGAGCGGCGATCAGGCTGGTGAGGCGAAAGATGCAGAAGAAAACAGCGAGCGCGCCCAGAACAACGAGAGATACCGTGGGGAAGTGCTTTTCTGGATGCAGGCGGCCAAACGGCCGGAAAAAATTGTTGTCCCGCGCCGCAGCAAAGGGAACCCGGGAGTAGCCGAGCAGGACGGAGAAGACGGAGGCGAATGCCGTCCACACAATCAGCAAGGCCATTAGCAACCCCGCCCAGCGTCCGTAGAGCCGCTGCATCAGCACGGCGACCACGGAAGCGTGCAGTGCGCCGGTGTCGTGCGCAAACTGCGCTGCGGGGATCACGCGCAGCACGCTCACGTTCAGGAAGACGTACAGCAGCGCCACGATGACAATCGAGAGCACCACGGCGCGCGGAATGACGCGCCGTGGATCGCGCACCTCGCCAGCCAGAAAACAGATGTTGTAGTAGCCGCCGTAGTTATACATGGCGATCAGCAGGCCGGTGCCAAAGCCGGCAGTGCCGATGGAGCCGCCGGTCGCCGTTCCAATGGCCACGTGGTGAAACTGAAAAAGTCCGGAGGCGATGACCCAGAGCAGCGCGAGAACCACCCCCACCGAAAGTACGCGCGAGATGCGCCCCACCGTCTGGATGCCGGTATAGATCAGCGCTGTCGCCAGCCCGCAGGCCGCCATGGCAACCAGCGTGGCGCCCGTGAGTTGCATCGTATGCATGCCGAGATGCATCCGGTAGATGGGAGCCGAAAGCCCCGGCGCCACGTAGCTGGCGTAGTTGGCCAACCCAACGGCGCCCGAAGCGGTCGACAGCGGTGCGCTGAAGAGCAACTGCCAGATGAACAAGAACGAGAGGAGACGCCCCCAGCGCTGTGGGCCGTAGAGCTGGTTCAGGTATAGGTAACTGCCGCCAGACTCCGGAAAGCGCGTGCCCAGCTCCGCCCAGATCATGCCATCGCAAAGAGCCAGCAGTGCGCCGCAGATCCAGCCGACGATGGCGAGCCTGCCGAGGGCGGCCACCATCAGCGGCAGCGTAATAAACGGGCCCACGCCCACCATGTTCAACACGTTCAGATTGATGGCGGTTTTGAGGCCGATGGCGCGAACAAGGTGCGGCGGATCGTCGTGTCCGGCCCCCTCGGCTGTCATAGTGGTTTCCCGGTTCATTACGCGATCCGTTTTAAGATGAGGAAGCCCAGCAGCCTCTATCTTGCCATGATTGAAAGGAACCAATGAGAGCTCGTTGCTTGCGCAGAACGATTGGAGCCGCAGCCGTCGCCGTGGCTGCGGTTACGACCAGTCTTACGATGAAGGCGCAAATTGCTCCCGTCAGCCCGGCTGTCAACGCACGGCCGCTTGCAATCAACCAGGGCTCGGCGGGCCTGTGGCAGGATCTTGTGCGCCTGCACACGCGGGCCAGTCTCCTCATGTTCACGGCGCATCCTGACGACGAGGATGGCGGCCTGCTGGCATACGAGAGCCGCGCGGTGGGCGCAGAGACCACGCTCTTCACGCTGAATCGCGGCGAAGGCGGCCAGAATGTTATGTCCGCCAACTTCTGGGATCCGCTGGGCCTGCTGCGGACGCAGGAGTTATTGAATGCGGACCGCTATTACGGCGCGCAACAGTATTTCTCCAGCGTGGCCGATTTCGGCTTTACCAAGACCAAGGCGGAAGCCCTTCAGAAATGGGGCTATGATCGCGTGCTCTACGACTCCGTCCGCATTGTGCGGATGGTCCGTCCGCTGGTGGTGACCTCCGTTTTTTCCGGTAACGTCGCCGATGGCCATGGCCAGCATCAGGTAGCCGGGCAGATGGCACAGGAGGTGTTTCGTGCCGCGGCCGATCCCACGGTGTTCCCCGATCAGATTCGGGCCGGCCTGCGGCCGTGGGCGCCCCTTAAGGTGTATGCGCGGCAGCCCTTCGCTCCGGTCACGGAGAAGGGTGTGTATGACTACGCCACAGGAAACTGGGCGCCCGCGCGGTTTCGCAACTATGCGGATCACACCTGGATTGACGGCAAGCCTTCGGCGACGGTCGAGGTGCCCGAAGGTCAGTGGATTCCGGCGATCGGAGATTCCGGCATTCAAGTCGGGCGGCAGGGCCTGAATCAGCAGAAGTCGCAGAACGGCGGCATTGCCATCCCAGAACCGGGACCGGCGGAGACGGGCTACCATCGCTACGCATCCCGCGTTGCCGCTCCATCCCAAGAGAGCTCTTTCTTCGACGGCATCGATGTTTCTCTCGAAGGCATCGCGGACTACGCACCCCCTGCTGCGGCTCAGCCACTGCGCACTCGCCTGGCGGCGATTGACGCTGCTGTGACCAATGCCATGCGCGACTATCGAGCGGGTGCGCCGGAAAAGATTGCGCCTGAGCTCGCGCACGGCCTGTCGCTCACCAACGCGCTGGTCGCGCAGGTGCAGTCTGCCAGCCTGCCGGAGGATGCGCGGTACAACATTCTGCATGAGCTGGGCGTGAAGCAGCGGCAGTTCAATCACGCACTCGCGGACGCTCTTGGTCTGAGTGTGGCGGCTGTGGTTGCGCCGAAGGCTCCCCAACCCTCCTTTGGCTTCTTCCGCGGCGGCGCAGAGACATTTCGCACCGCGATTCCCGGACAGAAATTTGCCGTGCGCGTCCATCTGGCCAACCAGGGCTCGGACGCGGTTCAGTTGCAGTCGGTACAACTCACGACAGATCCCGACAAGGACTGGGCGCTTGCTGCAGTTGACGGGACTGCCCCGGCAGCATTAGCCGCTGGAGAGGCGCGCGATCTGCGATTCTCCGTGACCGTACCCGCGGATGCGACCGTGACGCAGCCATACTTCAGCCGCCCCAGCATTGAGCAGCCCTACTACAACATCAGCAATAAAAAGTATCTGGGTCTGCCTTTCATGCCATACTCGTTGTCGGCGCGGGCTGTGCTCACCTATCGGGGCGTCGCCATCACACTGGCACAGGTCGTTCAGACGGTGCAGCGCGTGGAAGGTACAGGCCCGGTTGAGAATCCGCTCACCGTATCGCCGGCGATCTCCGTCTGGGTAGCGCCGCGCAAGGGCATTCTTCCCTTCGATAAAAAATTTGTACCTCTCACGGTTACAATTCGCAGCCAGGTGAAGGGGCCGGCCGAGGGAACGGTGCGTCTGCATCTGCCGGACGGCTGGAAGGCGATCCCGGCCGAGGCTTCGTTTCATGCCACCGGGGAGGGAAGCGAGCAGTCTATCGACTTCCAGGTGCTGCCGCTCGGCGTCAAAGCAGCCAGATATGCCATCCGTGCGGAAGCGCAGTATCAGGGGGCCAGCTACACCTCCGGCTTCATCCTCACCGGCTATCCGGGGCTGCGGCCATACCCTTACTACCGCGATGCGGCGTTCACCGCGACCGGCGCGGATGTAAAACTTCCCGGCG
>JAKAUB010000213.1 GCA_021827845.1 Acidobacteriota bacterium
CAATCAGAGGAGGTGCAATTCACAGACGGTATTTTCGACGTCTGCCGGCGCGCCTGCGAGAAGGGATATCGAATCATTATTGTGACGAATCAGGCAGGAATTGGGAGGGGTCTCTATTCCGAGGAAGATTTTCACGCATTGATGCGCTGGATGGAGGAGCGCTTTGCGGCCGAATCGGCGCCCATAAGTGGGTACTACTACTGTCCGCATCACCCTGTCCACGGGATCGGAAAGTTTCAGATTGATTGTCCGGATCGCAAGCCGCGGCCCGGGATGATTCTGCGAGCTGCGAGAGACCATCAACTTGATCTTTCGCAATCGATTCTCATCGGTGACCGCTGCTCTGACCTTCAGGCAGGCGCGGCCGCTGGGATTGCCCGCCTTTTCCTGCTGGAAGGAACGGAGTCTGACGTTTGTAACAATGTTTCGTATCGGACCATCGAGCACTTGCACGCTCTTATCCCTCTCATCTGAGATTTCTCTTTTCTGGATCAGACAGCCGAATAGAGCGTCCTATACTCGAACGCTACCTCAGCACATTTTCTCTGCACTTTTTCCGCCTCGGGCCGATATACTCAGGAGACAAATTCCGACAACACCAGAACTTTTTGGACCACTTGTTGTTCATGTACGCAGCACCACCTGATGAGGCTTACATTCTCGCAAAACATCTTTGGAGAGGCCATCCCCCGCAATCTTTGGCATCTCTCAGGTAACCGGTCGATAGCACATTACGAATTCGTTGAACGAGCGGCAACCACGCATTCGCTTCGGAGACTGCAGTTGTGAGTACCGAAATCTATATTCCTCAAGCACCGGAATCAACCCTCCGTCGGCCCTCGCTGCCGGACATTGAGATCGTTTGGAAGGCCCAGCCCGGAGAAGCCGGTTTCTCACAAGCACATCGCCGGCAAGGTACCTACCGGATGAGCGTCTGGAGTGAGTCGCTGGTCAAGCGGGCCTTCGACCTCGTCTGCGTCGTTCCGGCTCTGCTCGCCGGTCTTCCAGCGTTGGGAGTGATCGCTTTGGCCGTCCGCTGCAGTTCGCGCGGGCCAATCATTTTTCGACAACAGCGCGCCGGCCGGTTTGGCCAACTGTTCACCATCTATAAATTCAGGACGATGGTCGCAGACTCCGAGCGCTCTGGTCCCAGCCACACCGCCAAGGATGACCCGCGCATTACCGCGGTCGGCAAGTTCCTGCGCCGGTGGAAGCTCGATGAGCTGCCGCAGCTGTTTAATGTCCTTCGCGGTGACATGAGTCTCGTCGGACCGCGTCCGAAGCTCCCCAACCACGACCGCGCTGTTATCCCCTGCCGCCCTGGCATCACCGGCGCAGCCACGCTCGCTTTTCGCAATGAGCAGAGCATCTTATCCGCTGTCTCCGCCGAAGATATTGAAGCCTTCTATCAGGAGCGGGTTGCGCCCCTGAAGCTGCGCCTCGACTCGGAATACATGGCGTCCGCTACCGCCTTTTCGGATCTGCGGCTCCTCTGCATGACGTTGCTGCGGACTGGTCACCGTCTTACGCATACCGATCTGGAAGCTCTCTCGAACGAACGGACCGTCGATCAGAATTCCTATTCGACAATCCCGGTCATCATCCACTAGCACACGGTTCGCCGGTCGGCGCAAGCCTATCGGCGAACCGTGTCTATTACAATCTGCGCCAGTGTCATCACTGCAAATACAGCTCCTGCCATTCCCTTCATTCGCTGCACATAAATTTCATGCCGCTCCAGGCGTTCCTCCAGAATTGTCAATCGACCGGGCTGCCCCATTCCCAGCAGTGCCGCCATCTGGCTCTTCAATGCGGCCAGGTCCGACAATACCGTCACCTCAAATTCATCCATACTGCCATCCACCGCTCGCGCGGCCTCCTAAGAAGTTGGTACGTTGGTGAAAATCGCTGCCGACAGGCGCGAATACAGCGGCGGCGCCGACGCGTCGAACATTCGAATGTAAAACTGTTCCTGGTCGGCCGATCGGGTGATTGTGAAATTGGCGACCGGGCTCCGCAGCACCAGGTCTTCATGCGTGTCCGCCCCAAACGTAAAATCCCGGTTACGCACTTCAAACCCGCCCCCTTGTGGCGGCGTCACATTGGCGTTCACGCTGATCTGCGTCGTGGTGATCTCCGAAATTATCAGCGCGTTCAAATTCTCCAGATAGCTCCCCGGTGCGGTTTCGGCCTCAGGGGGCAGCAGGACGTCCGGCGCAATGGCGTTGGTCAGTTTCATGCCGATCGTTTCTGCCCAGTCGTTGGCAAACACCACCCGATACTCCAGCACCTCAGGCGCGCTGCTTGTCGCCTGTACGTCCACGGATCGCACAATCAGGCTCTCGTTGAGCCCTTCCGTTGACTCACTGAAGTTCAACGCATCGCCCGGCCATATATCCTGTCCATCCTGCAGGTTGAAGTACCGGTATTCGCCCTTCCACGCCGCCGCCGGATTGCTCGAAAAGTTCAGCAATGCCTGGCAGGCATTTTCACAATCCACGCCGCTGCGCGCCGGCGGATGCAGCACATGCCCCACCCACTGTGACACGGCCGGCGTCCCACCGCCCGATGCATTTGCGCTCGCTAGCCGGGCCACGGATGGACCGGCCACGCGATACGTTACCGTAAGAATCTCCCCCGGTTGTGGAATCGCCAGTTTGTAAAAGTGCAGAAACCCATCGCGCATCACATTGCAATCGGCGCCTTGGTTGGCTTGCCCGATACGCCGCGTAAAGGGCGTGCCTCCCGACGGCGTGCTCACAACCCAAACCGTTCCCGGCCGCGTGATTTTGAAATATCCAAAACTGCCTTGTAGATCTACGCTGTCCACACAAGCAAACGTCCCAATGCCTGGAGATGTGCTCAACGCACCGTCGTACAAAATCGTTGATCCGATATTCACGTACGGCAACAGCGCCATGTCCTGCAGCTCAAACAGCAACTGCAGCGGAGCAGCCACGCTTCCACCCCCATACACCGCAGGGCCATTTGCGCCATAGGAGAAGTAGCTATTCATCACCCGCTGCAACTCCTGGCTGTGCACATGCAGCCGGAGAATATAGCTGTGCCCGCTCTGCACAGTGAAGGCCGTTCCTACCTCGTTCCCATCCACCAGCGGCACGATGATCGTGTTGGAGCCGCTTGTCCGTACGCGAAAGCCTGCGATACAGTTCGCGATATTGACCGTGCCCGCATAAACGCCACACACCACGCCATCGCTTCCTGCGTTCAGCGTCACAAAGCCGGTCTCGATCACCACCTCACCGCCTAGCTCCAGCGGATCGATGGCCGTTAGAGTCGTCGTTCCATCCGTTCCGCTGCCGCCCGTCAACGTCAGGCCGTTACCGCTTACGTTCATGTATCCGCCGGCATCGTTCACCTGCCATACCGAAGGATTCAGCGTTGCGGTGGTGAACTCCTCGTCCAGCAATATCGGCCGCACCATGTGGAACGGCTGCCGCTGCAGTTGGAACAGAACCGTCGCGCCATCGCCCTCGAATAATTCCGTGACGTACTCGATCGGTTCTGCCAAACCTGTCAGGGTCACGTCATTCACCA
The DNA here is from genome assembly GCA_021827845.1 of Acidobacteriota bacterium. GTDB lineage: Bacteria > Acidobacteriota > Terriglobia > Terriglobales > Acidobacteriaceae > JAKAUB01. The sequence goes on from JAKAUB010000213.1 coordinate 3,559, forward strand.
CCTGCCGGGCCTCAGCGGCTGAAAGGGGAGAGAAAGTCAACGTCCCCGTCCGGTCTGACATCGCATGCACCGTCGAGCCCACCGGAGCCAGCGTCAGTTGCCCGTTCAGCACGCGGTAGGCGGCACGCGCCTGGTTCGCCAGTGCCGCAACATTCTGCGACCATGGAACATTCGGCATCGGCTCAAAAAATCCAATCGTCCCCACATCCTCCAGCCCGTTCATCTGCACCAGCGTGGGATTCACTCGGTTCGTGACCGTTCGCACCATGTTGCCCGCCGTAAGACCCAGCAGCGGAGCTGTCTGCGGTACCGCCTCGCGATCCAGCAGCCAGTCTTCGCTCACGGCATTGATCACGTAGCGGTAGACCGGGCCTGCGGAGGAATAGCCCGCAAACTCTGGCTCCGCCGCATTCGGCATATACCCCGTGAATAGATAGGTGCCGTTATCGGCCGTAATCACAACCCACGCATTCGCGGCAGGTGTCTCCAGTCCCGCACTGTCACAGTCCAACCGCAATGTCGCCAGCGTCGGCTCATTCAATTGCCGCCGGATCGTCGCCGGCTTGCTGTCCGCTCCGGAGCCGG
>JAKAUB010000238.1 GCA_021827845.1 Acidobacteriota bacterium
GGAGTCTGCGACGATGCCGGCGCCGGCCTGGATGTGCCCCTCGCGGCCGCGCATCAGCAGGCTGCGGATGGCGATGCAGGAGTCGAAGTTGCCGGAGAAATCCGCGTAGAAAATGCTCCCGCCATAAACCCCGCGGCGCGCCGGCTCCAGCTCTTCGATAATCTCCATCGCCCGTACTTTGGGTGCGCCGGTGAGAGTGCCTGCCGGAAAGCAGGCGCGGAACGCATCTACGGCCGATAACCCCTCGCGCAGCGTGCCTTCGAGCGCCGTCACAAGATGCATCACATGTGAGTAGCGCTCGACGACCATCAGATCCTTCACCTGGACTGTGCCGTATTCGCTGACGCGCCCCACATCGTTGCGGCCCAGATCCACCAGCATGATGTGTTCGGCCACTTCCTTTTCATCCGCGCGCAATTCGGCTTCAATCTCGCGATCCATCTCCTCGGTCTCGCCGCGCGGCCGCGTGCCGGCAATAGGCCGGTACTCCACCTTGCGGCCATGGACGCGCACCAGCAGCTCTGGCGACGAGCCCGCAATGTGCGTATCGCCCGGACGCCGCAGTCCCATCCGCAAAAAGTACATATACGGGGAGGGATTCACGATGCGCAGCGCGCGATAGATGGAAAAGGGATCGGCGCCCGGCTCCACGTCGAACCGCTGCGACAGGACCGTCTGAAAGACATCGCCAGCGGCAATGTACTCGCGGATGCGCTGCACGGCGGCGAGAAAATCCTGCTTGCGGGTGCGCGCCTTCAGCCGGAGTTTCCCGTGCGCGGCGTGGCGCGCCGGCTTCGGCAGCGGCTTGGCCAGGCGGCGCTGCAGGTCGGCGATGCGGCGCACGGCATCGGCATAGGCCGCCTGCGGACGTTTGCGCTGCAGATCGGCCGTGGCGATCAGCAGCAGCTCCTGCCGCACGTGGTCAAACGCCAGCACGGTATCGAAGAACATCAGGCAGGCGTCGGGCATGCCCAGCTCGTCCTTGGATACCTCGGGCAGCTTCTCCGTCAGCCGCACGGCATCGTAGGCAAAAAATCCTACGGCGCCGGCGGTAAATGGCGGCAGACCGGGCAGCCGTGCCGGGGAGTGGCCCGCCAGCGAATCACGCAGCAGCTCAAAGATGTCGCCCTCACTCGATTCGATATGGGGGCCCATATACGTGGTGATCTGCTGCCCGTGCGCGATGATCTTTTTGTACGGGCGGATACCCATGAAGGTATACCGGCCAACGTTCTCGCCCCCTTCGACGGACTCGAGCAGAAACGCCTCGGGTTCAGCCAGCGCGACGCGCAGGAAGGCAGAGACCGGCGTCTCCAGGTCTGCCGTCCAGCGGGCGACGACGGGCACCAGATCGTGGGAGCGGGCCAGGCGCTGGAAATCTGTCCTGGACGGCGTGAGGTTGGAGGTTTTCGCCATCGGTCAACGCCATCCTACACGGACGGTCAGCGGAATGGATTCAAAAACGCAGCAAAGGTATCAATCCTTGGACGCCTTTGTCCGCGGGAATTGCCGGAGGTCCGTTGCCCGGCCTATACTCCGTAGGTTTGGCCAAAATACCGGGGTGGGTGACACACCGTACGACCCGCCATACCGGTTGAAATTTGTGGAGATCCCCATGAGCACTATCGCGCTCGATAAGGAAATGAATCCCTGGGAAGCCCAGGCTGCCCGCTTCGACTTCGCCGCCCGAAAACTTAACCTGGACGAAGGGCTCTGGAAGGTCCTGAGCTCCCCTAACCGCGAAATCATCGTGCACTTTCCCGTGGCTATGGACAACGGGCGGGTGGAGCTGTTTACGGGCTACCGCGTCCATCATTCGATGGCGCGTGGTCCCGGGAAAGGCGGCATTCGCTACTCCCCCGAAGTATCGCTGGATGAGGTGCGAGCGCTGGCGAGCTGGATGACCTGGAAGTGCGCGGTCGTCAATATTCCCTTCGGCGGCGCCAAGGGTGGCGTAATCTGTGATCCCCGCAAGCTGTCTCAGGGCGAACTGGAGCGCATCACGCGGCGCTACACGTCGGAGCTGATCGAGTTCCTGGGGCCGGAAAAAGACGTCCCCGCTCCTGACATGAATACCAACGAGCAGACGATGGCGTGGATCATGGACACGTTTTCCATGCATCAGCGCCAGACCGTCACCGCCGTCGTCACGGGCAAGCCGATTGCGATCGGCGGTTCCGCCGGGCGACGCCAGGCCACAGGCCGCGGCGTTCGCGTAGTTTGCATGGAGGCGCTGCGCCAGCTCAACATGCCCATCGCCGGCTGCCGCATCATCGTGCAGGGTTTTGGCAACGTTGGCTCCAACGCCGCGCAACTGCTGATGGAGGCCGGCGCCCGCATCATCGGCGTCGCCGAGTATGACGGCGGTCTCTATAACGCCAACGGCATCGACATCGCCAGTCTGGTGGAGTACCGCCATCGGAATAGCTCTATCGTCGGCTTCCGCGGCGCGGATGCGGTGGAGTCGGCCGATCTGCTGCTGCAGCCGTGCGATGTTCTCATCCCGGCGGCGACAGAAAACGTCATCACCAGCCGCAACGCCGCCAAGGTGCAGGCCAGGATCGTCGTCGAAGGCGCGAATGGTCCCACCACCGCGGTAGCCGACGAAATTCTCGCTGAAAAGGGTGTGTTCATCGTTCCCGACATTCTGGCCAATGCAGGCGGCGTGACAGCTTCCTACTTTGAATGGGTGCAGGATCGTCAGGGATATTTCTGGAAGGAAGATGTCGTGAACGAGCGGCTGGACGAGATTCTCAAGGCAAGTTTTGAAGAGGTCGTCCGCTACTCCCAGACCCATGGAGTGAACAACCGCATTGCGGCCTACATGCTGGCCATTGACCGTGTCGCCGGTGTGATCCGGCAGCGCGGTTTCTATGCCTAAGCGTATTTCTCCATTGCTGTAAAGTGCACGTGCAGCACCGGATGTCATTCTGAGCGTGGCCAAGGACTCCTGTATCGCAGAGGAAAGCCAATGCACGGATTCTTCGCTTCGCTCAGAATGACGAACCGAACTCTACAGCCTCGGACGGCTGCCGGCTTTTTCTTACGACCAGCTGGCTAGGCGTGCGAGTGCGATTCGTAGCACTTCAGAACATCTGTCTGGGTGACGACGCCTTCCAGCAATCCTGACATCGCGCGATTAACCACGGGGATCAACGGCCAGCGATGGAAATGCGCCAGTGTCTCGTTCAACGGCAGGTCTGGATAGAGAATGGGCACGCGGTCTTCCGGCAGCAGGGGCTCAATCGGCTTGTCCGCGGCCTCGGCAGTCTGCGCCACTTTTTCCAGGTCCGCCGCAGAGATCACGTACCAGCGATTCCCCGCACAGCGGATGAGCGCAAATGCCTCTTTCTCCTCACGCACCGCCGCAAGAATTTTTCCGGCCGTATCGGTTCCGATGAAGGACTGGCCGGGCAGCGGCTGCAAAGCATCTTCAATGCGGAGCGTGGTCTCTTCGCGGACCTCCTCCATCGAGGGCAGCGCCAGGCCATCCTGCAGCGTGAGCGCCTCGAAGATCGGCACCGGCTGCAGACTGCGGGCGATCAGGTACGCAATCGTATTCGCCAGAATGACCGGCAGCACAATGGAGTAGTTACCGCTGACCTCAAACACCATGAAGACGCTGGTGAGCGGCACGCGCAGGAACGCCGCAAACAGAACGCCCATGCCAACCAGCGCGTAAGAGCCCACAGAGCCGGTCAGATGGGGGAACAGAATCTTCTCCACACTTCCGACGGAGGCGCCCAGCATGGCTCCGATGAACAGGGTGGGGGCAAACATTCCGCCAGGTGTGCCGCTCGAAAACGAAATCGTCGTCGCAAGGATCTTAAGGACGGCCATCGCCAGCAGGGCATGCCAGAGAAATTCCCCGTGCATGGCGTGGTCAATTGTTTCGTAGCCCGCGCCCATTACCTGAGAAAACCCGAAGAAGCCGATGGCGCCCACCATCAGGCCGGCGACCGCCGGCTGAAAAACCTGCGCCCACGGCGACATGCTGCGCAGCCAGGGGCGCAACACGGCGAGCAGCCGGGAGAACAGCACAGCAGCCAGGCCACCCACCACGCCCAGCACGGCGTACGCCAGCAGTTCCCGGTTGTCGCGCAGCGTGACCGGCGGAATATGGAACATGGGCTGCGGCCCCCAGAAGGCACGCGCCACCACGACACTTGAGATTGCTGCCAGAACGACCGAGCCGAGAACGGCCGCGGTCCAGGCGCCGATAACTTCCTCGATGACAAAGAGAATCGCCGAAATGGGAGCGTTAAAGGCCGCCGCCAGTCCAGCCGCTGCGCCCACCGGAGCGAATAGACGCAGCCGCTCCCGCGACAGGTGCAGCTTTCGTCCGATCAGGGATGCGACACCGGCGCCGATCTGGAGCGAGGGGTCCTCTGGCCCCAGAGACTGGCCGGAGCCAATGGCCAGGGCAGAGGTGATGAACTTGCCGATCATCGTCCGCGCCGAAATATAGCCGTTGTAGATGTACAGCGCGGCCTTCGTCTGGTTGATGCCACTGCCGCGCGCCTGCGGGAAGAAATACCGCACCAGCAGACCAATGAACAGACCGATGATCATGGGCGCCAGAATCAGCCGGTACTGCCCGGCGTGCGGCACCGAGCCGAGCAGCAGAACCTTCAGCCACTCGATGGAGATGCGAAAGCAGACGACCAGGAGGCCGGAGACGCAGCCGATGAAGATGGACAAGACCAGGAAGAGCCGATCGCCGCGCGTCGGCGCGATGCGGTTGATCTCGCTATCGCTCAACTCGCCGCCGCGTGGGGCGGCGGAGAGGGGAAGAGGCGCGGCTACAGCTTTTTGCGGAACTTGTGGGACGGTCGTGCTCATTCGGTCTTATCCGGAGTGGTGGCGAGTTGGAGCAGCAGTGCGTTATTGCCCGTCGGGGTGCCGCACAGCCTCGCCGTCAGCTGCTCGGTCTGGTCGATCCAGTTCATCAGCGCGGTCTGTTTGGTCGAATCACTGGCCAGGTCCACGGGCTTGACCGCCGCCATCTGCTGCCAGGATTCGTTGAGTTGGGCCAGCGATGCCTCATCGGCAGGAGCCAGTGCCGGCGTGGCCGTCGCATTGGTGGCCGGACTCGGGTTCAGCTTGTTCATGCACGCGGCCAGGCGAGCGTGAGCGATCTGCGCGTCCGCGCGAATGCGCGCCGCGTGCTGTGCAGGGGGCAATCCATAAAACGGAATCAGGACCATCAGGTTTTGCAAGCGCGCGAGCTGATCGCTGGCGGTGCGAAAGTCGGCGTCCGACACCAGATTTCGATGAGCCCGCGCGCGGGCGAGATAGCGCTCCAGCGCCTGCGCGGCGCGTTTGTACTGGCCCACGGCTTCGGCCACATTCGCTTCCTCCCGCAGTGCATGCATTCGAAGTCCCGGCGTGGCGGCCGGATTCCGCTCAATGCGCCTGTAGGTGGTCAAAGCATCCGTATCATCGCCTGCCTGATGCAGCAGCGCGGCCACCTCCATCAGCTCCAGGGGATGATCGAGCGAGTTGCCCTCCGCTGTCAGCAGATCGCCCTGAGCCTCGGTGCTGCGGTTGAGAGAGATCAAATACTTGGCCAGCTCCAGCCGTATCTTGAACCTCTCTTCGGCGCCCATCCCGTGCCACAGTCCGGTAAGTGCTGCGCGGTAGAACGCAATCGCCTGATTGGGATCTTTGCGCTTGATCGCGAGGCGGGCGAGCTGCAGATTGAGATAGCCATCGCCAGGCTGCGCGTCATGCAACGCGGAAAAGTACGTATAGGCCTCTTCGGTACGGTTGGCCGCAGCCAGGGCCTCCGCCAGAGCAAGCTGATACTGGGAATTGGCGGCGGACAGGGCCAGGGCGGACCGGAAATCCTCAACCGCAAACTGCGGCTTTCCGGCAGACATCGCCCGCTCCCCGCGCGCGTACCAACGCCGCTCCAGCACCCGCCGATGCTGGCTAAATGACTGAAAAAAGAAGTATGTGAGGACGGCGATCAGGACGGTGATCACGGTCAACAGGAACAGTGCCAGCGTGTCCTGCAAAATCAACCGGCGGCGCTCCATCCGTTCAACCGCTGTTAAAGGTGAGCGATGTACATTGCGGGTTGGGGTTGCGGTGGAGGACATCCTTGCTTTCTTTTATAGCGCTTTTGGCGGGAACACTCGCCAAGGGGTGTGACATTTCGAAGCATCCGGAGTCTAACCGGCAGCATCTCCTTGGATGCAGCGGCAGCGTCTCGCCGAAAGTCAGGAGCTGCCGTCGGCCATTGCGTGCGGCCCGGCGCTGACGGTATGAGTACGCTAAAATTAAGTGCAAGTGACGAATGAACGGAAACCTCACAACAACTAAACCTGCCCCGCGGACCCGGTCGTTAGGGTATTGGGGCGGATTTACAGTGTTTTTGTTTGTTGTGGTGTTGGCGTTATTTACCTGGGTCGTGCAAAGGCGCGTGGCCCAATATGAGTCGCTCCAGCAGGCGGGCGGCCACCACCTGACGGCGACGAAAGTATGCCTGACCGATCGAATAGGTGCAACCAGCGCGCTTCTGCCGACAGTCCCCACGCTGGCAGGTCTTCTGCTGCTGCTCGTGGCGCTGTTCGGCTTCAATCTCTGGGATGCCCCGGTGCCTGCTCCCAGCAGCACCCGGACCGGCAGTCACCACCCCCTGGCGACCGTCCGAAGGCTTTTACCGCATCTCTTTTGTCTTCCCCCTCCCTCTTTGTCCTTCGCCCGTTAACGGCACTCTCTGCTGTTTCCGGCAGAACTGTATCCCCGAAAGCATCTGTTTCACCTGCAGCCTGCAGGAATCTGGCCAGGCCGGAAGTCTTGGGGTCCGGCACTGAGGTACGTGTACACAATGAGTTTTTCTAAACGCACCTGGATCATTCTGGCCGTCGTCGTGGCGGTTCTTTGTGCCTTGTGGCTCATGCACGGCCGGCGCGACGCGTCCAACAATGCCGCGCAGACTTCGGCCAACGAGGCGCCTACCGCTGCCGTGGCGACGGTCATGCGCGCTCCCGCTGAAAGCTCGATCACCATTCCCGGCGTCTTTACGGCGTATCAGGACATTCTGGTACACGCCAGAGTCTCCGGATATATCAAGGACATCTTCGTGGATATCGGGGACAAAGTTCATACCGGCGAAGTGCTGGCAATCCTCGATATTCCTGAACTGAACGCGCAGGTGGACGCCGCCAAGGCAGCGCTGGTTCGCGATCAGGCAGAGGTTCGCCGCACCCGGAACGACGTGCTGCGGACGCAGGCTTTGCATGCCGCCATCCACGCCGAGTATGTCCGGCTGAAGCACGCCGCTGCCGTACAGCCCGGCCTCATCGCGCAGCAGGAACTGGATGACGCGCAGGCCAAGGATCTCTCGTCGGAAGCCCAAATTGATGCTGCCAAGTCCGCACTGGCCGCCGCTCAGGGCCGCGTCGGACAGGATCGAGCCGATCTGGCCCGGTACGAGGCCTCGCAGGCGTATTCGTATGTGCGAGCGCCGTTCAACGGGGTCGTTACCTTTCGCTACGCGGATACGGGCGCGCTGATCGCCGCCGGGACCGATGAGAGCAAGAACGCGATGCCCATCGTGCGCCTGGCACAGAGCGACCTGCTTCGTCTGCGTATGCCGGTTCCGGAAGAAGACGCCAGCTATATGCATATCGGCGGCCCGGCGGTGGTGCAGGTACAGGCGACTGGAGAGATCATCCATACCAAAATCGTCCGCTTCACGCGGTCGATGGACTCCGCCACTCGCACGATGCTGACGGAAGTCGATATACCTAACCCGGACCTGCACCTTGATCCTGGAATGTACGCCAACACGACATTTCCTCTCAAGACGGATAAGGATGCGATGGTCGTTCCGATCAATGGAATCGTCGAAGGCGATAACCCCTATGTGCTGGTGGTCAACAGCAATAACGTCGTCGTGAAGCGACCGGTGGTCTTGGGGATTCAAGGGGCAAACTTCTACCAGGTGGTCAGCGGCGTCTCGCTGGGCGACCGCGTCATCGTCGGCAACCAGGCGAATTACGAGCCAGGACAGAAAGTCACACCCAGCCCCGTTGATCTAAATCTGGCGACCTTCCGGCAGACATCCACTACAGAAGTCGGGACCGGCCAGAACGGTGGCAAGCCGGTCGCCGACGCTCGGGGCACCGCGCGGACTCCGCCTTCCCGGCGCATGCGGAAGCGGGCTGAGCACGAGGGGGTACGCCACTAGTGGGCACGATTGGCGACGCTGTACCCCCGCACCGGCGCAACGGAAGCGTGCAGACTGCTTCCGGCAGACACCCCCGAGATCGCCGGGTCTTTGCATCGGATTTGCCGCTCACTCTGCTTCCCGGGTAGTGGCGACGTAGGTTCATCGATTGCCGCGCTTTCGTCTCTGGTGGGCTAAGCGCGCGGAGCAGATTCTGCTCGAAGAGGTTATCAATGTCATCGTTCGCAATTCGCTATCCGTTCTTTATCCTGATGGCCTGCCTGGGCGTCGTGGTAATTGGGACGGTGAATCTGCTGAGCATGCCGGTGGACTTGTTCCCGGCCGTGAAGATCCCCGTCGTGGTCGTGGCCACGTTCTACTCTGGAATGCCGCCGCAGCAGATTGAAGCGGACATTACAGACACCTTTGAGCGCTTCTTCACGCTCGGCAGCGGTATTGATCACATTGAGTCCCGGTCGATGACCGGAGTCAGCCTGATCAAGGTGTACTTCCACCCGGGCACGGACCCGAATGCCGACGTCAGCAACATTTCCAACCTCGCCATGGCTGACCTGCGGCGTCTGCCGCCGGGAACCCTGCCACCGGTCGTGTTGTCGTTCGACGCCTCGAATCTGCCCGTGTGTCTGATCACCGTCGAAGGCCAGGGGCTCAACCAGACACAGCTGAAGGATTACGCGCAATTCGAAATCCGCGATCAGGTCGCCAGCGTCAAGGGCGCCTCCGTACCGCAGCCCTATGGCGGCACCTATCGCCAGGTGATGGTGTACGTCGATCCATTGAAGCTTCAGGCCACCGGGCTGAGCATCAATGAGGTCTACAAGGCGGTCAACGACTCCAACCTGATCCTGCCGGCCGGAGATGTTCGCATCGGGCCGAAGGACTACAACATCTACGCCAACAGCCAGGTGCTGCGGCCGTCGGATGCCAACCAGATTCCGCTCAAAGCCGAGGGCAACTCCGTCGTCCTCGTAGGCGACGTGGGACATGCAGAAGACGGCGGCCAGCTGCAGTACAACGTGGTTCGCGTGGACGGCGAGCGATCCGTCTACCTGCCCATCTTCAAGCAGGGCGGCGGAAGCAACACCATCACGATCGTCAACGGCATTCGCCGGCGTGTGAAGCACCTGCTGGACGTTCCCCCGCAGTTGAAGGCGAAGGTCGTCTTCGATCAATCCGTCTTCGTAAAGATCGCCGTCGACAACGTCATCCGCGAAGGCGGAATTGGTCTGTTGCTGACAGCCATCATGATCTTGCTGTTTCTAGGCAACCTGCGGGCGACTGTCGCTGTCATGCTTTCGATCCCAATTTCGACGCTGACTGCTTTTCTTCTGCTGAATGGCCTGGGTGGGACCATCAACACGATGGTGCTGGGTGGCCTCGCGCTTGCGCTCTCGCGCCTGATCGACAACTCAGTCGTCGTGCTGGAGAACATCTTCCGGCATATGGAAATGGGTGAGGAGCCCATGGTGGCCGCCGAGCAGGGCGGTAAAGAGGTGCAACTCGCCGTGCTGGCCGCGACGGTGTCCACCTCCATCGTGTTCTTTCCCGTCGTGCTGCTGACCGGCGTCAGCAAATATCTGTTCACCGCGCTCGCTCTCGGCGTTGTGCTCGCCATGGCCGCTTCCTACGTGGTGGCGATGACCGTCGTCCCGCTCTTCTGCGCCAAATTCATCACGGTCGAGGGGCATTCCGGCTCGCACGAGGCGCATGAGGCGCATGACGTAACCGCGGAGCCTGCCGAACTGGATGTCGAACACCGCCAGGCCAAAGCCGAAGCCAGCCACCGCAAGCTTTCACCCTTTCAACTGGTGGTGGCCCGGTTCAACCAGGGCTTTATGTTCGTGCAGTCGAAGTATGACAACGCGATCCAGACCTGCCTGGATCGGCCGGTTCTCACTACCATTGCCTTCACACTTTTTGTCATCATCAGCCTCTCGCTCTATCCGTTTCTCAATCTCGCCTTTTTCCCGCGGACGGACCCCGGCCAGTTTGTAATCAACTTCAAGGCGCCTGCCGGCACGCGGCTGGAACTTACGGACCATTACGCTTCGCGTATTGAAAGCATCATCCGTCAGGAAGTACCGCCGGCCGATCTGAATATGATCGTTTCAAACATCGGCGTCTACCCGGATCTCTCCGCCATCTACACGACCAACACCGCGATGGATAACGGTTTTGTGCAGGTGAGTCTCAAGGAGGATCATCAGCTGAGCAGTTTTGCCTATATGTCGCGGGTCCGCCGGCGCTTACGGCAGGAGATGCCGGAGGTCCAAACGTTTTTCCAGACCGGCGGTCTAGTGGACTCGGTCGTCAATCAAGGCAAGCCGGCACCCTTCGATATCCGCGTGGGCACCATGGATCTGCAAACCGGATATGACATCGCCGAACAGATCGCCACGAAGGCACGGGCGCTGCATCAGGTCAGCGACGTGCTGATTCCCCAGAGTATCGATTATCCCGGACTGGAGTTGAATGTGAACCGGGTGGAGGCTGCCTATCAAGGGCTGACAGAGAAGAACGTGGTCGACGGCGTCATCACGGCGCTTACATCGAACGGCCAGATCGCTCCCAGCTACTGGATTGATCCGAAATCGGGCAACAACTACATGCTGACCGTCCAGTACTACGACAGCCAGATTCAGACGCTGACGGATTTTGAGCAGATTCCCTTGCGGTCTCGCCGCGTGGTTACGCATCTGCCCCGAGGCAGTTCCGAGATGACGGGGCAAGCCATCCCTCCCCACGATCAGATCATCCCGCTGTCTTCCGTCGCAAGCGTGAAGTACATCAATACGCCCACGGTTGTGGACCACTATCAGCTACGGCGCGTGTTTGACGTCTACATTATGCCGCGGACTGAAGACCTGGGCCGCATCGGCACGCGGATCGATAAGATCGTGAACCAGATTCATCCTCCGCACGGCACGGTCATAACGATCGCCGGTTCAGTGAACGACATGCACGAAGCCTTCAGAAGCTTCGCGATCGGTCTCGTGCTCTCCGTCATCCTCGTCTACCTCATCCTGATGGCCCAGTTCACGTCTTTCTCTGATCCGTTTGTGATTCTGCTCGCGGTACCGCCTGGAATGTCAGGCGTCCTCCTATTCCTGCTGGTGACCGGAACTTCGCTGAACATTATGTCTCTGATGGGCATGCTGATGATGACCGGAATCGTCGTGTCTGACAGTATTCTCATCGTCGATTTCATCGGCATTCAGCGGGCGGAAGGAAAGCCCCTGAAGCTGGCGATCAACGAGGCCTGCCGCGTCCGCCTGCGGCCGATTGCGATGACCACGCTGGCCACCGCTCTGGGTCTGATTCCGATGGCGCTCGGTTTGGAAGCAGGCAGCGAGCAATACGCCCCGCTGGCACGCGCCATCCTTGGCGGCTTGACGGTCTCGGGCGTCGTCACCGTCTTCCTGGTGCCAACGGTTTACTTCCTGATTCATCGCAACCATGACCACGGCTCAGAGGATCGGCCGGCAATGGCAACGGAGGTGCGTGCTTGAACCCTTCAAAAACTTTTCTTCTGCTCTGTGCAGGGCTCTACATCTTCCCGCATGCCCCCCTGCGGGGGCAGCAACTCGCCAACGCGCCGTCAACGGTCATGCTGGCGGGCAATCTGCAGCAGGACCAGCAGCAGCCCGCAACGGGAACCGTGACGTTCCAGGCAGGGACCGTTCCTTTGCCGAGCGACAAAACCCTGCGCAAAAACAGCGAAGCCAAATGGAATGGCACCGTCCCGGAGCGGCTGACGGTTGAGGATGCGGAAAGAATCGCCATCCAGAACAACCCAAGAATCCGGGTCAGCCAGTTGCTCGCACGGGCTCAGCATCAGATGTATCGGGAAACGCGGTCAGCGTACCTCCCGACCTTCGACATCGGCGCTGTGGCCGCCCGCGCTGACAGCGGCAGCCGTTTTACGATTGACGGTCTGCGCTCGGCACGCCTGCTGTCGCACGTCGGCGGCGGCGTGGACTTCCACCAACTGCTTTTCGATTTCGGACACACGTCCAATCTGATTGCCTCCTCGAAGCTGGCTGAAAAGGCGCAAAAGGAAAACTCCATCGCCAGCCAGCTGGACATCATTCTGGTGACCGATCAGGCCTTTTACAACGCCCTGGAGGCGGAAGACGTCGTCAAGTTAGCGCATCAAACAGTGGACACCCGCAACACCACCAATGAGCAGATCACGGAATTGACCCGCAATAAGCTGCGGTCCGACGTCGATCTGGCTTTCTCGGAACAAAACGTTGCCCAGGCAAACCTGCTGCTGCTGGACGCACAGACGCAATACGCAAAAGCGATCAACGCTCTCACTTCTGTCATGGGATTTGACCATCCGGTCACCTATCATCCCGTCGATAGCTCCCAGGCAGTGCTGCTGCCGCCGCCCGATGCGGATGCGCTGGTGCAGATGGCGCTCAAGCAGCGCCCCGATCTGCTGGCGCTCAACTACCAATACTCCGCCGACAAAAAATACAGCCGGGCCCAGTGGGAGCAAAAGTTGCCCACCCTCAGCACTATGGGGGTCGTCGGTCTCACCCCGATCCGCGATGACCGCTACTTCAACAGCAACTGGTTCGGCTCAATTGGCGCCAACGTTGAGGTGCCCATCTTCAACGGATTTCTGTTTTCTGCCGAGGCAGACGAGGCGAAAGACCGGGAGAAGGCCACCCAGGAGCGGATGCGCGACCTGCGCGATCGCATCGTCCGGGACGTGCGCGATGGCTGGATGCAGACATCTACGTCATACCAGAAGATCGGCGTCACCCAGAAATACCTGGATGCCTCGAATCTGGCTCTCAAGCTCGCCAGCGCCCGCTATCGCCTGGGGTTAAGCTCGATCGTGGAACTCAGCCAGGCGCAACTTTCGCAAACTCAGGCGGCCATCGAAAACGTCAATGCACGCTTTGAATACGAGCTGGCACTGGCCTCACTGAAATATCAGTTGGGCACCGCTCCCTGATCGGCTTCGCTCCATAGCCAAACTACCGCTCGCTGCTGAATTTAGTTGCCATGCTGTGAAAAAGAAGGCTCCTGCTCCCCCGCAGGAGCCTTTGTTCATTTCGCCGCATTTTTTCAGCGCTCCCGCGGCTTCTCCCCTGTTTGCGGCCGAAGCCATCTTCATCCCAGCAAAAATTTGAGGTCCATTCCGCTGCGGACCGCCGATGGATTTTGCCCGATTCCGCATTGAACAAGATTTAATGGGATTGTCAGTTCCACTTTTAAAGCATTCAATCGCAGCATACCTGGGTAGAGCCACGTAACCGATGAAAGAGAAGAAGAGCGTAGTAATCGCGGGCGCGGGACCTGGCGGACTTGCTTCCGCCATCCTGCTGGCGAAGTCAGGGCTGGACGTAACTGTCATTGAGAAGCGCCGCCAGGTTGGCGGACGCACCTCCACGATCACCGCCGATGGATTCCGCTTCGACTGCGGCCCGACATTTTTCCTCTATCCTCGCGTCCTCCGCGAGATTTTTGCGGCCGCCGGCCGGAACCTGGATGAGGAAGTTCCCATGGTCCGGCTGGATCCGCAATACCGCCTGGTTTTTGGCGCAGGAGGCGAACTGCTGGCGACTGCAGATGTTGCGCGAATGGAGCGCAGCATCGCCGCACTGGCACCCGATGACGCCGCTGGACTGCACAGCTTTCTGCGGGAAAACCGCGAAAAGCTTGAGCGCTTCGTGCCCTGTCTGGAATCTCCCTTTGAAAGCTGGACAGACCTGATCACGCCGCGCATGCTGCGGCTGCTGCCGCTGTTACGGCCTTGGCGATCGCTCGACCGCGATCTGCAATCCCACTTTTCCGACGAACGCATCCGGCTCGGGTTCAGCTTCCAGTCAAAGTATCTGGGAATGTCTCCATTCACCTGCCCCAGCCTGTTCAGCATCCTGTCCTTCCTTGAATATGAGCATGGCGTTTTTCATCCGATCGGTGGCTGCGGGGCAGTATCGCAGGCGATGGCGCGTGTGGCGCAAGAGCTGGGTGCGAAAATCCTCCTTGATGAACCAGTCGAAGAGATTCTCTTCGAGGGACGCAAGGCCGTGGGCGTACGTACCGCGCAGCGAAAACTTGCTGCCGATGCGGTTGTCGTCAATGCTGACTTTGCTGAAGCCATCAAGCGCATGGTCCCCGAGAAAAACCGGCGTCGCTGGAGCAATCGCACCATCGATAAAAAGCGCTACTCGTGCTCAACCTTCATGCTGTACCTGGGCATCGAGGGCCGCTTCGATGACGTTTCCCATCACACCATCTTTCTGGCGGACAACTATCGCCAGAATCTCCGCGACATTGAGGAGCTGCACCAACTCTCCGATGACCCGTCGTTCTACGTCCAGAACGCCTGTGTCACCGATCCGTCGATGGCGCCCGCCGGTCACAGCACGCTCTACGTGCTGCTGCCTGTCACGCATCAGGACTCGCAAGTCGACTGGCGCCAGGAAGAAGAGCGATTTCGTGCACTGGCGCTGCGCCAGTTGGAAAAGGTGGGCATCACCGGAATCGAAAAGCGCATTCGAGTGGAACGCAAAATCACCCCCGCCGGCTGGGAGGCTGAGTTCGGTCTGCATCGCGGAGCCACCTTCAGCATGGCGCACAATCTGCGGCAGATGCTGCATCTGCGCCCGCATAATCGCTTTGAGGATGCGGAACGGATGTATCTTGTGGGTGGTGGCACGCACCCTGGCAGCGGCCTTCCGGTAATCTTCGAGTCGGCACGCATCTCGTCCCGCCTGCTGCTGGAAGATCTACGGCTTGAGCCGCAGTGGCATGCTCCTGCAATCGAAGCCCCGCGGGCCGCCTGGGAGGCCCAGGCTGGTTGAGCCGATGACGATGACCGCCGTTGCGCCGAGCCTGGACATTCTGCAGGTGCGGTCCGCCCAGCGCGCGTGGGCTGCCCAGCCCGTTCGCGATCGGCAACGCATCTTGCGGAAGATCCGGAACGCCACGGCAGCGCATGCCGAGGCTCTGACTGCGGCCGTCCCCATGAATCTTCCCGGCGTCCTGCACCGTTCGGCCGCCGACACCCTCGTTGCGGAGGTTCTGCCGCTGCTTGAGGCCGCCCGATACATGGAGCAGAATGCGGCAGCGATCCTTGCCGACCGGCGAGAACCTCGTTTTCATGCGCCGTTCTGGCTAGGACGAACCAGCGTTACAACGCGACGCGTTCCGCTCGGCGTCGTGCTCGTCATCGCCTCCGGAAATTACCCCCTCTTTCTGCCGGGCGTGCAGATACTGCAAGCTCTCGTCGCCGGGAATGCCGCGCTCGTCAAGCCCGCGCCCGGCACTGGATCGGCCATCACGCTGCTGCGGGAGATTTGCTGCCGATGCGGCGTTCCCGAAGGCGTGCTGCAAATTCTGGATGAGAGCACCGATGCGGCGGTGGCGGCGATGCGCGCCGGCGTCGACAAGGTCTTCTTCACGGGTTCAGATCGCACCGGTGTTGCGATTCTCCATGAACTGGCGGACAGCGTGACACCGTGCGTGCTGGAGCTCTCTGGCTGCGACGCAGTCTTTGTGTTGCAGACGGCTGAACTGGAGCGCGCGGTAGAGGCCATCGCGTTTGCTGTGCGGCTGAACGGCTCCGCCACATGCATGGCGCCGCGGCGCGTGTTCGTCCACCGTTGCCTGTGGGCCGCATTCGTTCCGCGCCTCCGCGACGCATTGCAGGCCATCGCCCCCGTCCCTGTTCCACCGGCCCTCCTTTCGCGGCTTTCTGCGGCACTGGATGCGGCGGAAAGTGCGGGAGCACGCTTGCTTCTCGACGGGCGGAGTGATGCCCCTGACGGCTGCCTGCGAGTGACGCTGATCGACAACGCGCACCCGCAGATGGAGATCGCCCAGCAGGACATTTTTGCGCCCGTGCTGAGTTTGTTTGCGTTTGAGGATGAGCAAGAGGCGGCGGCAATGGACCGCGCATGCCGCTATGCCCTGACCGCTTCGATCTTTGGCAGCCACTCCGCCGCAGCGCACATGGCCGGGCATCTCGACTGCGGCACAATCCTGATCAACGATGTCATCGTCTCGACCGCCGATCCGAGAGCCGCTTTCGGCGGCAGAAAACGCAGTGGCTTCGGCGTTACGCGCGGCCATGAGGGTCTGCTTGCGATGACGGCCGTACAGACGCTGCTGACGCAAAACAGCCGCAGCCGGCGTGCCTATCAACCGGTGTCGGGCGAGCACGAGAGATTTTTTTACGCGTGGCTGCGGCTATCGTATGGCCGCGGCCTGCGCCAACGGCTGTCCGCACTGCGCGCCGTATCGGCGGCTGGCCGGCGAATAACGAATCGATGAAGGAGCAAAGAATGCGCGTTGCTGTGATTGGATCGGGATTGGGTGGGCTGTCTGCAGCGGTGACGCTTGCCGCTCGCGGTTATCAAGTGGTCGTGTTCGACAAGAATCCCTGGCTCGGCGGGAAGGCGGCGGTTCTTGAAGAAAAGGGATTCCGCTTTGACATGGGCCCCACGATTTTGATCCGGCCATCCGTTCTTCGGAAGGTTTTCGCTGAGGCCGGCCGCAGGCTTGAAGACTATCTGACGCTGGTCCATCTCGATCCGCAGTGGCGCTGCTTCTTCGATGACGGCTCCGTTCTCGATCTGCTGGATGATACCGCCGCCATGTCTGCAGCGCTCGATCGGCGCAAGCCGGGCATCGGACAAGGCTTCACAGATTTCATGCGCCTGTCGCAGGAGCTGCACCGCATCTCGGATCGCTTCTTCTTCTGGAAGTCCGTCGATTCCATGAAGGATACGTTTCGCATCCAGGGTGCGTTCGATGCTGCCGTGCTCAAGGACGTGATGCGGATGCGGCTGGGCAAGACCGTCGGCGGCACCATCCGCGAGTTCATCAAGGACGAGCGCGTTGCGCAGATGCTGGATCACTACACGCAGTACGTGGGCTCATCGCCGGACGCGTCGCCCGCAATCCTCTGCGCCATCGGACACATGCAGTCGGAAGAGGGTATCTGGTACCCGATGGGTGGAACCCGTGCCGTTCCAGAAGCGCTGGTTCGTCTAGGACGCGAATTGGGCGTGGAATATCGGCCCTCCTGCGAGGTCGCGCGTCTGACGCTGCACGGCGGCCGCGTGGCCGGCCTGGTGACGGAAGCGGGCGAGTCACTGCCCTTCGACGCAGTTGTCTCGAATGAAGATGCCGTCCGCACCTATCGCGAGCTGATCGGCGGCAGCATCGCCCGGCGCTTCGACAAGCGGCGGACGTATGAGCCGGCCTGCTCGGGGGTCGTGCTCTACCTGGGGCTCAATCGCCGCTATGAGCACCTGGCGCATCACGACTTTGTCTTTTCCCGCGATCCCCACGAAGAGTTTCACCACATTTATGAGTTGGGCGAGCCAGCCCCCGATCCAACGTGTTATCTTGCCTCCACCTCGCGGACGGAGCCTGCAACCGCGCCCGCGGGCGGGGACGCACTGTATGTGCTGGTGCACACCCCTTACCTCCGGCCGCATCATGACTGGGCAAAAATGCTTCCGGAGTATCGCCAGGTCATTTTGAACAAGCTGAAGCGGACGGCTGGCATGGAAGATCTCGAATCACGCATTGTGTTTGAGCGGGCACTGACCCCGGAAGATATTCACGCGCGCTACAAGGTTTTGAATGGCGCCATCTACGGTCTCTCCAGCCACGGCCGCTGGTCGGGCGCGTTCAAGCCCGGCAACGCCAGCAGCGAGGTCGAAGGCTTGTTTCTCGCTGGCGGCGCGGCCCATCCCGGCCCGGGCATGCCCATGGTGCTGATGTCCGGCTGGATCGCCGCGGACACGCTGGACCAGAAATTCCGTGGCGCGGAAGCCGCCGGCCGGGGTGGCCTGCGCGAATCCGCATGAAGCACGAGGTTGCGCGGCCCTCGCGCTCATTGCTTTATCTCTTTCACGCCTACCTGTACTGGTATGTCGGGCGCCACTTTCGTGCGCTGCGGGCCGCCAATGCACAGCGCATTCCGGCAGAAATCCATCAGAACCCGCAGCGCGTCGTGGTCGTTCTCAACCATCCCTCCTGGTGGGATCCGCTGACCTGTATGCTGCTCTCGCGCAGCCTGTGCCGGCATGCCGACCATTACGCCCCGATGGACGCGAACGAGCTGCGCCGCTACCGGATTTTTTCGCGGATGGGATTGTTCCCCGTGGAACCTTCGTCACCGCGCGGGGCAGTACAGTTTCTAAGTGCCGGCGCTGCCATCTTTTCCCGGCCTCGCTCGGTTTTGTGGGTCACGCCCCAGGGCTCGTTTTCTGACATTCGCCAGCGCCCGCCCGCCTTGCGGTCAGGCGTGGCTTCGCTCATCCTGCGCTCTCAGCCGGTGACCCTGCTGCCCCTGGCGCTGGAGTATGTTTACTGGAACGAACGGCTCCCGGAGATTCTGGCAAATTGGGGCGAGCCGGTACTCTTCAATATGCCCGGAGACGACATCGACACAATCCAAAGCACCATCGTCTCGGCCCTTACGACCGCGCAGGACGAGCTCGCCAGCCTTGCAGCAGCCCGCGATCCCCGGCCGTTTACCACGCTGCTATCCGGCGGCCGCGGAATCGGCAGCATCTACGGGCTTTGGGTTCGTCCACACAGCCGGCAGCCCGCGTCCGATGCCGCGAGCGAGACCCGCCCTCGATGATGATTCTCATCGCAGCGACCGCTGTCTGCGCCGCCGTACCGTGCCTGCTCTTCTGTTGGAACCTGCTTCTCTACCGGGAGCCGCCGCCCGCCGAACACTCGTATGAAGTTTCCGTCCTGATTCCGGCGCGCAATGAGGAGAGCGGAATCGCCGACGCCGTGCGCAGCGTCCTGACCTCCCGCGATCTGGAGTTTGAACTGATCGTGATGGACGACGGCAGCACCGATCGAACAGCCGCGATCGTCCGCGAGTTGGCGGCAGCCGATCCGCGCGTTCGGCTGGAAGCCGCCTCCAGGCTGCCCGCTGGCTGGAACGGGAAGCAGCACGCATGCCAGTGCCTGGCCCTGCTGGCGCGGTATGAGCGCCTCTGCTTTCTGGATGCCGACGTGCGAGTTGCTCCGGATGCGATTGCCCGCATGGCTGCGTTTATGGATCAGACGGGCGCTGCCCTGGTCAGCGGCTTCCCGCGTGAGCTTACTGGATCCTTTCTGGAGCGCTTGCTTCTGCCCCTTATCCACTTTGTGCTGCTGGCCTATCTGCCGCTGGATGCCAGCAGACGACAAGCCACGCAGCCTGGCCTTGCCGCCGGATGCGGCCAGTTTTTGCTGGTGCAGGCCACCGCCTGGAAGGCGGCCGGCGGCCATGCGGCGATCCGCGCCACCATGCATGATGGGCTGCTACTGCCGCAGTCGCTGCGCCGCGCCGGATATCGCACCGATCTTGCCGACCTGACCCATCTGGCCAGTTGCCGCATGTATACCACCGCTCCCCAGGTGTGGAACGGGCTGGCGAAGAATGCGACCGAAGGCATGGCCGCGCCCGCGCGAATCCTTCCATTCTCCATCCTTCTCTTCTTTGGCGAGGTTCTTCCCGCCTTCCTACTGTTCGCCGCATTTTTTCTGGCGCCGCTGTTCCCCTATCGCTGGGTATTGACCGCGTGTGTCACAGCGTCGTACCTGCCACGGCTTCTGGCGGCTATACGGTTTCGCCAAAGCTGGACGAGTGTCCTGCTGCATCCCATTGGCGTGGCCGTCCTGCTGGTGCTGCAGTGGTATGCGCTGATTCGCAAGTGGAGTGGGCACGCCGTAACCTGGAGGAACCGCGCCTATTCCTGAGCCGACCCCGTGAGATACGAACCCCTGGATGAAGCCGCACCCAGTCCGTCCGCTCCGCGCGACACTGCGTCCTTCGCCGGACAACTCCGCCGCGAACTGAGCGCCCGCAACCTGGAGTGGGCCCGCAGCCAGAAGTTGTCCCATGTCATCAGCACCGGGCGAGTGCCGGCAGTGTTATACCGCGTGGATGAGGCCGGCGGTCACGGCAACTTCCATCCGCAAAGCTGGCGGCAGATTCAGAGAAACGCAAACTGGGCCAGCCGATTGCAGAAGACCCACACTTCGGCGCGCCGCATTCTGGTGAGCTATGAGGATGGCGGCTCGGAGCTGGACTCCTGCAATAGCTCCGACGCTTTGCTGATGAACGTCTTCTGTCATCCGGCCTCCCTGCAGCCGCACAGCCCGGTCCGGATGCTCCTCGGTGCTGCGCCCGATTCCACGCCGGAGTTCGGCTACCATCCGCGCATTCCAATGCTCCGCAATCGCGTCGATACGACCGAAATCGATCTGCGGCTGAGCAATCTGCTGGTCGAAGCAAAGCTGACGGAGACAGACTTTCAGACCGCCCCCGCGCGCCTGGTCGAGCGTTACACCCACTTCCGGGAGGTGTTCGCTGTGGACAGTCTGCCGCGCGTCGATGACCGTTACGCTTCCTACCAGCTGATTCGGGGAGCACTGGCCGCGTGGCAGCAGCCGGAGGCACGGTTTGGAGTGCTCTGCGACGCGCGGCGGCCGGACCTGATCGCCGCCTGGTATCGGGTGCTGCAGGCTGTCCCATTGGCCGAGCTTCGCTGCCGCCTGTTCCTGTTGACCTGGCAGGAGGTGGCCGCCCGCTGTGCTCCCGCGCTGCGCAGATGGCTGGCCGCAAAATACGGCATCATCGCCGGCTGACGAGCGATCGGCAGCCGCCTGCGCTCATTGCCGCGTAGCGTGCAGTGATAAGTCGTCATAAAAGCTCAACTCTCAAGGTCCGATTCCTGCAGTCGCGCGGTTAGGATATTAGACAGCGTATGAAAGCCCTTTCGATTGATCTTGGCGGGTCGCACGCCACTCTCGCCGTCGTGGAAGACCAGACGATTCTGGCTTCAGAAGAGGTCGCAGTCGATTCAACCCTGGGTCTGGCGCCTGTTCTACCTGCCCTGGCGGCTACGCTGCATCGGCTGCTGCATAAAACGGGCGCAAAGCCGGCGGATTGCGCGGGATTGGCGATCAGCATTTGCGCCATGGCGCAGCACAACCGCGTGGTCGCCACCAACGGAAAATTCGACGACGCCCCGCAACTCGATCTCGCCGGCTGGTGCCGCGAAGAGTTCGATCTGCCACTGGCGCTGGAGAATGACGCACGCGTTGCACTGCTGGGCGAATGGTATGCCGGCGCCGGCCGCGGTGCGGACGACCTGGTGATGATTACTTTGGGAACCGGAGTCGGCGGGGCAGCTATGGCTGGAGGGAAGCTCTACCAGACCAGCCAGGTGCACGGGGGCTGCTGGGGTGGACATATCCCTGTACTGTTCGGCGGCCGGAAATGCACGTGCGGCGCCCTGGGCTGCATGGAGTCCGAGGCCTCCGGCTGGGTGCTCCCGGAGATTGCGCGGGAATGGCCGGGTTTTGCCGACAGTGCCCTCGCGCAGCACCCCGTGATCAACTTTCGCGCGGTCTTTGAGCTGGCCCGGCAAGGCGATCACGTGGCAACGGGGATTCGCGATCGCTGCCTGCAGGTATGGGCCGCAGGCACCGTGGGTCT
>JAKAUB010000255.1 GCA_021827845.1 Acidobacteriota bacterium
TTCGTGAACCACGGCGGGAATAATTTCGTTCACGATCAGCGAGATATACGCGCTACGGTTGGCGCGAAATTCGGGAGGCACAGTGTGGGCGGCCAGCAGCGTGGGGACGATGCGCAGCGGGCTCTCTTGCTGCAGCGTGCGGAGGACGCGAAGGATCTTCAGCTCCGCATCCAGCGACAGACCGTAGCCGGATTTTGCCTCGGCGGTGGTGGTGCCGGTGCGCAGCATCCAGTGGGCGTGCTGGCGCGCGCGCTGCAGCAGTTCGTCCGGCGATGCGGCGCGGGTGGCGGCGACGGTGCGTGCGATGCCTCCACCGCTGGCGGCAATCTCCTGATAGGTTTTGCCGGTAATGCGCTGCTCGAACTCCACGGCACGGGAGCCAGCGAAGGGGAGGTGGGTGTGGGCGTCCACGAAGCCGGGGGTGACGGCGCAAAACTTCGCATCGACAACGGGGAGGCGCTCACTGTCGATCGTCTGGCGCAAGCTGTCGGTCGAGCCGGTGCGCTCAATGGTCGCGCCGGCGACGATCATCGCTCCGTCTTCAACAATGGCCAGCTCGCGCATTTCGGCAGTGCCGCTGCGGGCGCGCTGCGGGCCAGCCATGGTGACAAGCTGTCCGCAGTGGATGACGGCGAAGCGATGCGGGGCGGGCGTGCTCATGCGCGGCGCATGGGGATGGCGACTCCCTTGGCGTCGGCGGTTTCGATGGCTTTTTCGTAACCGGCGTCCACGTGGCGCGCCACGCCGATGCCGGGATCATTGGTCAGCACGCGGCGGGCGCGCTGGCCGGCAGCCTCAGTACCATCCACGACACACACCTGCCCGGCGTGCAGCGAGTAGCCCATGCCGACGCCGCCGCCGTGGTGGAACGAGACCCAGCTCGCGCCGCTGGCGGTGTTGAGCAGCGCGTTGAGAATCGGCCAGTCGGCGATAGCGTCCGAGCCATCTTTCATCTGCTCGGTCTCGCGATAGGGCGAGGCGACAGAGCCGGTGTCGAGATGGTCGCGGCCGATGGCGATGGGCGCTTTCAGTTCGCCGCGACGGACAAGGTCATTCATGGCTTCGCCCATGCGGGCGCGGTCGCCATAGCCCAGCCAGCAGATGCGCGCGGGCAGCCCCTGGAACTGGACGTGCTTCTGCGCCAGGTGAATCCAGCGGTTCAGGATCGGATCATCCGGAAACAGTTCCAGAGCGAGCTTATCGGTGCGATGGATGTCGGCAGGATCGCCCGACAGCGCAACCCAGCGGAATGGACCGGAACCCTCGCAGAACAGCGGGCGGATGTACTCCGGCGTAAAGCCGGGAATGTCGAAGGCGCGCTCGCAACCCGCGTCCAGGGCACGCTTGCGGATGTTGTTGCCGTAGTCGAAGGCAACGGCGCCGCGCCGCTGAATATCGAGCATGGCTTGCACATGCACCGCCATGCTGGCCATCGACTGCTTCACATACTCCACCGGATCGCTCTGGCGCAGTTCTGCGGCCTGCTCCAGCGAAAGGCCCTTCGGGATGTAGCCGTTCAGCGGATCGTGCGCGCTGGTCTGATCGGTGATCACGTCGATGGCGACGTTGCGGCGCACCAGCTCCGGCAGCACTTCCGCGCAGTTGCCCACCAGGCAGACAGAGAGCGCGCGCTGCGCGCGCCGGGCCTCCTCGCACAGGCGGAGCGCCTCATCGAGCGAGTCTGTCATGCGGTCGCAATAGCCTTTTTCGAGACGTCGCGCGATGCGGCTGCGGTCGGGGTCAATGCCGAGGAAGACGGCGCCGTTCATGGTGGCGGCCAATGGCTGCGCGCCACCCATGCCGCCGATGCCGCCGGTCACGACCAGCTTGCCGGCGAGCGTGCCACCAAAATGCTGGTTCGCCACCTCGGAGAAGGTCTGAAAGGTTCCCTGCAGGATGCCCTGCGTGCCGATGTAGATCCAGCTACCGGCAGTCATCTGGCCATACATAATGAGGCCAGCGCGGTCGAGCTTGTGGAACTCATCCCAGTTGGCCCACGCGCCCACCAGGTTGGAGTTGGCGATGAGCACGCGCGGCGCTTCCTCATGCGTGGTGAAGACGCCGACGGGCTTGCCGGACTGCACCAGCAGCGTCTCGTCATTGCCCAGCCGCTCCAGCTCCCGGACGATGGCGTGATAGCACTCCCAGTTGCGCGCCGCCTTGCCGATGCCGCCATAGACGACCAGCTTTTCCGGCGCCTCCGCGACTTCCGGGTCCAGGTTGTTCATCAGGCAGCGCAGCGCTGCCTCCTGCCGCCAGCCTTTGCAACGCAACGCGCCGCCGCGCGGCGCACGAATCACTTGAGACTCTACTGCTGTCGCTGTCATAGTTCCCTCATGGCAGGCTGCGGTTCGGTCCACACCCTGCGCGCAATTTCCTGATACTCCGTGACGATCTCTTCCCGCTGCGGATGACGCCGGTCGCGCACGATCATTTCTCCGCCGACGCAGACGTCGGCGACGGCGGCCGCGCGCATGCCGAAGACGATGGCCGGCAGCAGATCGTCGCCGTGGCTGCCCGCCAGCGATATGTCGTCGAGCGCAACCGTGAAGAAGTCAGCGTGCCGGCCGCGCTCCAGCGTTCCGGCATTAGCGTGCAGTGCGCGCGCCCCATTCAGCGTAGCGCTGTCGAACAGGCGCGCCGCCAGCGGCTGGCCGTCGATGCCGTCGAGCAGGCTGCGGCGCTGCTCGCGGAGGCGCAGATGGTATTCGATTTCGCGGGCGTCTTCCAGCGGCTCAATCTGCGCCTGGCTGTCGGAGCCAAAGGCGATGGGGATACCCCGCTCCATCAACTCGCGGGCGCTCAGAATGCCATCGCCGAGATTGCGCTCTGTCGTCGGGCAGGCGCAGACGGTAGCGCCGGCTTCGGCCAGCAGATCCATCTCCGGGCTGCTCAGATGTGTGGCGTGGATGGCGGTAAAGCGGCGATCGAGCAGGCCTGCGTCTGCCAGCAACCGGACCGGGGGAACGCCGTACTCGCGGATGCATTCCTCCACTTCGGCGACCTGCTCCGACACATGCATGTGGCAGGGCAGGCCCCGCTCGTGCGCCCAGTGGGCAATCGGCTCCACGGCGGCGATGGGGAGGGCGCGAACGCTGTGCGGCGCGACCCCGACCCAGGCCTGGGCGGTATGAAAGCGGCTGTGCAGCTCTTCGACGGCTGAGAGAAATTCCGAAGTGGACTCCAGAAAGCGGCGCTGGCCCGGATCGGGCGCTTTTTCAAAGCCGGCCCGCTGGTAGGCGCTGCGCAGCAGGCAGATGCGGATGCCGACCGACTGCGCGGCTGCGATGACCTGGCAAGCCATGGTGTTGGGGTCGTCGTAGGCGGCTCCGTGCGGCGTGCGGTGGACGTAGTGAAACTCGCCGACGGTGGTGGTGCCGGCGAGGGCCATCTCCAGGAAGCATGCGCGGGCCACGGCGTACATCTCCTCCGGGGAGAGATGGGCGGCGGCGTGATACATGGCCCCGCGCCAGGACCAGAAGCTGCGTCCGCCGGTATGCACGGACTCGGTCCGGCCGCGGATGAGCCGCTGAAAGGCGTGGGAGTGGACGTTATGGAAGCCGGGCAGCAGCGCCTTCCCGGGAAGGGCGACGAGGCGGGCGCCGGCCGGAGCCTGACGCTTGGGGTCGGACAATACGCGATCGATCGTGCCGTCGTCGCCCACCAGCAGACCGGCGCCATCATGGAAGCGGCCTTCTGCGAACAGGGTGTCGGGTTGATAGAGGACGGGCATGGGCGGTGGCCGCTGGCGAACTAACAATGATAGTTCCAAAGACCGCTTCGCGGCCTCCAGACGCCGACGTCGGGCAGGGATGGAGCCGGGAGGCTTTCTGGGCGGCGATATCCGGGTCGGTGGCCTCGTTTGTGGAAGCGGCAAAACATTCATGCTGCAGTTTGGCCCGGTTCTTATAAGCTGACTGCGAGCCCATGGCGCACGCGTCCCACACTGCAAACGACGAAATCTTTACGCTGCACCAGCAGATTGCGCGGTTGCAGGCGCTGCTGGAGACCTCGCGGCAGGTGCACGCGACGATCGATCTGGAAGAGGTTTTCCGGACGGTGCTGCGCATTGTTGTGCTGGAGCTGGAGCTGCCCGGGGCGTTGATTACGAACCCGCACATGGCGTTTGGAGTGATGCCGCCGGACCCGTGCGATGGTTGCGCGCGGTTTCCGTTTCGTGACCGGAGCGGGGAGGTGCTGGCGGAGCTGGTGGTGGCCCCGCGGCCGGGTTCGGGGCTGTCGCTGGATGAGCAGGATTTTCTGGATGGCCTGATTCTGCAGGCGTCCGTAGCGGTTGAAAATGCGCGCTATTACGAGCGGAACCTTTCCTGGGTCCGGCTGCAGCGGGATCTTGAGGCGGCCCGGCAGATCCAGCAAAGCCTGCTGCCGAAGCGGATGCCGGATATCCCCGGCTGCTCGATTGCGGTGCGCTCGAGCGCCTGCTATGAAGTGGGCGGCGATTACGTGGATATTGTCAGCCGGCCCGACGGCTCGCATCTGATGGTGGTCGCGGATGTTGCCGGCAAAGGGCTGGCTTCGGCGATTGTGGGTACCACCTTCCGCTCGGCGTTCCGGGCCACGGCCAATACGGAGTTGCCGCTGCCCGAGCTGGCCGCGAGTCTGAACGACCAGCATTATTCAGAGGGCGCCGAGGCACAGCGCCGGTACGTGACGGCCATCTTCCTGGCGCTGGCGCGGGACGGAGACACCCTGCAGATTGTGAATGCAGGGCACAATCCGGGGTTTTTGCTGCTCGACGGAACCCCGCGGGAAGTGGAGGCCAGCGGGACGCCGGTGGGCCTGCTGCCGGGCATGACCTATGCGATGGAAGAGTATCGCTTCCGGCCGGGTTCGAAGGCCCTGCTGTATACGGATGGCTTGACGGAGATTTTCCGGGGGGATGACGAATTTGGCCCGGAACGGCTCAAGGACCTATTTCTGTCATGTACGGCCGGCGACTGCGATGCTATGCTCAATTCGCTGTGGCAGCAGCTGGCTGCGTTTTCCGGAGGCGCGCCGCAGCAGGACGATATGACCGCGCTCGCGCTGATGCGTTGCAGCCCCCGCCGGGAGAACGCAGATGATTGATGGCAAGAACACCCTGGTGGAAGTTCGTATTCCATCACGGCTCGGTTTCGAGAAGGTAGCCATGGGCACCGCAGAAAGTGTGGCGCGCCTGATGGGCTTCCCCGCCGCTCGCATTGAGGATTTGAAAACGGCCGTGGCCGAAGCCTGCATTAATGCAATGGAGCACGGCAACAAGTTGAACGATAAGCTGTCCGTCGGCGTCGTTCTATCGGCAACGGACGATGAGCTGGAAGTGAAAGTGATGGACAACGGCCCCGGCTTTCAGGCGGCGCCGCACCAGCCGGATATCGACCGCAAGATGAGAGGCGAGGAAGAGGCGCGGGGGATGGGAATGTTTTTGATTCAGGCCCTGGTCGACGAGGCCGAGTGGGTGAAGGGAAGCCGTGGCTCGGATAGTTACGTCCGCCTGGTTATCCGGATGGAAAGAGAGGGAGAATGAACACTGGGGAGGGAATGCGGGCGGAGGCCCGTGCTCGAATCGACACGTTATCGGGTTCGGGCGGCAAGCCAATCAGCGCAATTCGATTTTCCGGGGATATCTCCTCGAACTCGCGCGATGCCATTCTGGGATCGTACGAGCAGATCGCAAAAGACCATGCGGTGCTGCTGGACTTTGTGAAGGTCGATTATGTGAACTCGAGTGGCATTGCACTCATCATTCAGCTAATGCTGGAGGCGGGCAAGGCCGACCAGAAGGTGGCTCTTTTCGGGCTGACGCCGCATTTTCAGAAAGTCTTCACCATGGTGGGTATCGGGCGATATGCCGAGATCGCTGCCGATGAAGCCGCAGCGGTTGCGGCCGTTTCCTGATTCCACGAGGCCGGGACATTTCCTCTCCCGGGTCGCCGTGAAAGCCCCCAACCGGGCGATTCCCGCTGATTCTCCCCCTAATCTTGCGACTGGCTCTATGGGGAAACTCTTGCCTTGAAGAATCTCTTGCGGTGGACGGTGACCGGTGCGTGGGCGCTCTGCGGACTCTGCGGCGCAGTGTCCGCCGGGCAGACCCGTGCGCCGCGATCTTCCGCGCCGGAAACTCCTGCGTACGTCTCGATCAAGCTTGGGTCAGCCCTGGAGGCGCTCCCGGGGCCCTGGCGCTTCAAAACCGGCGACGATCCGGCATGGGCGCAGCCCGGCTTTCCAGACGCTGACTGGCAGCTCGTAAATCTGACGCCGCCGAGCGACTCGGTGGACCCTGGGCTGGGCAGCAGCGGGTACACGCCCGGCTGGACGGCGCAGGGGCATCCGCAGTATGCCGGATTTGCCTGGTACCGGCTGCGCGTCCGGATCGACGCTGGCGGCAAGCGGCTGGCCCTGCTGATGCCGGCCGATGTGGACGATGCCTACCAGATTTACGCAAACGGCCGGTTGATCGGCGGCTTTGGCGATTTCTCAAAGCGCCCACCGCGCACCTACTACAGCCGGCCGCAAATTTTTCGTCTGCCGGCTTCGGCTGATTCGATGGTGGTGCTGGCGCTGCGGTTCTATATGCGGCCGGCATCGCTGCTCGAAGATCCAACGCCAGGCGGGCTGCATGCGCCGCCCGCGCTCGGCATTGCCCAGACGACCGGCGCCTATTTTCAACTGACGCGCGACGCCTACGCGCGGACCTACGGCTTCTATCTGCTGCCGGTCCTGTTCTTCTTTCTGGCAGCCATCGCCGCCTTCACGCTGTTTTTTCTGGACCGGTCGCAGAAGGTGTTCTTCTGGCTCGGATCGGCTGCCCTGCTGAATGTCGCGTATCTGGTGTTTGTTCTGCTGGCGATCCTTACAACTGCAGTGGATGACCGGCTGCTGGTGCTGCGGCCGATTCTGCTGGCGATTGTGCTGTGGACGTGGCTGCTGGTCTGGTGGAGCTGGTTTGATCTGGCGCGCCAGCGCTGGCTGTTGCGGCTGATCAATGGCTTCAGCATTGCGGCCATCGTGCTGGCGTGGCTGCAGCATGCGCTGCTGGGCCGCACGATGTATCCGTATGAAGGCGCCGGGGTGCTGGGCCTGACGGGACGAGCGGTGCATCTGATCCTGAGTCTCCTGCCGCTCGCCATGCTGTGGCTAATTCTGCGAACCCGCCAGCGGGATGGATGGATCGTTGCGCCGGCACTCGTGCTGCTTTCTGTTTCCATTTATCCGGAGCCGCTGGTCTGGCTGCACATCCCGCTCTTATGGTTCATTCACGGCGTTCAAATCTCGAGCCGCCTGGCGGCAGAACTTGGGATTTCGATGTGGGTGATCCTCCTGTTGCTGCTGCGCTTTCAGCGCTCCCAGCGGGTGCAGCAGCAGCTGCAGATGGAGATGCGTCAGGCGCAGCAGGTGCAGCACACGCTGCTGCCGGATGCGCCCGCTACGCTGCCGGGATTTCACGTCGAAAGCCTGTACCGGCCTGCGGCGGAGGTGGGCGGGGACTTTTTCCAGATACTGCCAAGTGTCGATGGCGGCCTGCTGGTGGTGATCGGTGATGTAAATGGCAAGGGATTGCGCGCCGCCATGCTGGTGAGTTTGATTGTTGGAATGCTGCGGACCTTTGCGGAGCGTGACCTGGAGCCCGGCGAACTGCTGACCGGGATGAACCGACGGCTTTGCGGCCGCATGGAAGGCGGCTTTGCCACCTGTCTGTGTGCGAGAATCTGCCCGGACGGCTCGATGATGATCGCGAACGCCGGCCATCTGGCACCGTATCTTGATGGACAAGAGATGGAAGTTCCAGCAGGATTGCCGCTTGGCATTGTCGCTAGCCTGGAATATGGGCAGCAGAAGAGTTTTATCCCGGCGGGCAGCGTGCTGGTGTTTCTGACCGACGGGATTGTGGAGGCCCGCAACCGCAAGGGCGAAATCTTCAGCTTTGAACGGACGGCCCCGCTTACGCGGAAGAGCCTGCAGGAGATCGCGAGCCCGGCACAGGGATTCCATCAGGATGACGATGTGACCGCGATTCGCATTCAGCGGGAGATTGCGTAAGTGTCGGCTACAATGATCGCGCGGCTGCTCCCCCTCTGCCGATGCTGTGCAATCGCTGCATAAAGAGGAGAATCACGATGAAGACCCGTCTCACATTTTGCTTGCTCGCCGCTCTTGGCATTTTGGCATTGCCGATGGCTGCCCAGGAAACCTCCGGAACCCAAACGGTCAGCCACGGAGACATTGTCCAGCCGGCGGGGGTGAAAGAAAAGGCACCCGCAATGCAGGCCGAGCACACGCAAACGACCCACAAGAAAACTCACAAACACTACAAGCACCACAAGCGCAGCCAGCAGCAGAAGAAGAAGCCTGCTGCGGGGCCAGCGGGGGCGGGTACCAGCGGCTTCTGACCACTCGGCCACGGGATGCGCAGCGGAAGGCCCAGCTTACGGCTGGGCCTTCCCGCTGTCTGCGCCGGCTGCGCGTGACGAAGAGGCTGCGCGGGTTTCCGCCAGTCGCTGACGAAGCGACAGGTTGAGAGCCAGCACATTGACGCGAGGCTCCCCGAGAAAACCGAACTGCCGCGGTTGCGTATTGGCCTGCACCAGTTGCGCGAGTTGCGCCTGCGACAGGCCGGTTTCGCGGGCGACGCGCGGAATCTGATATTGCGCCGCCGCAGGCGAAATGTCCGGGTCCAGCCCGGAACCGGAAGTGGTGACCAGGTCGACCGGAACATCGGCGTCTCCGTGATCGTTGCGAAGCTGCGCTGCGGATTGCTCCACGCGAGTGATCAGCGCAGCGTTCGTCGGGCCGAGGTTGGAGCCGGAAGAGTTGGCTGCGTCGTATCCGTTGCCCGCAGCGGAGGGACGGCCGTAGAAGTAGCCGGAACCTGTAAAGCTTTGCCCGATCAGCTGCGAGCCGATGATGGTTCCTCCGCGGGTGATCAGCTCGCCATTGGCCTGGCGCGGCATCCACCACTGCGCCAGAGCGGTGATTGCGAGGGGATACGCGATGCCTAACAGCAGCGTGGTGGCCACGGTGTAGAGGATGGCGGTGATGAGTTGTTTCCGCATTGCGCTGCTCCTTGCTAAACCAGATGGATTGCTGTGATTGCCATGTCGATCAGCTTGATGCCGATGAATGGCAGAACAATGCCGCCGAAACCATACAGCAGCAGATTGCGCCGCAGCAGCATGTCGGCACTCATGGGTGTGTACTTTACGCCCCGCAGCGCCAGCGGGATGAGCGCAATGATGATGAGCGCGTTAAAGATGATCGCGGAAAGAACGGCGGACTCCGGGTTCCGCAGGTGCATGATGTTCAATGCATTGAGAACGGGGAACGTTCCGGCGAACATTGCGGGCAGGATGGCGAAGTATTTTGCTACGTCATTCGCAATGGAGAACGTGGTCAGCGAGCCCCGTGTCATCAGAAGCTGCTTGCCGATCTCGACAATCTCAATCAGCTTGGTCGGGTTGGAGTCGAGGTCCACCATATTGCCGGCTTCTTTCGCGGCCTGGGTGCCTGTGTTCATGGCGACACCGACGTCCGCCTGGGCGAGGGCTGGGGCGTCATTGGTGCCGTCACCGGTCATCGCGACCAGCTTGCCCTGAGCCTGCTCGCGGCGGATCAGGTCCATCTTGTCCTTTGGTTTTGCCTCGGCCAGAAAGTCGTCCACACCCGCCTCGCGAGCAATGGCGGCTGCGGTCAGCGGATTGTCGCCGGTGATCATGATGGTGCGGATGCCCATGGCGCGCAACTGTTCAAACCGCTCGCGAATGCCGCCCTTCACAATATCTTTCAGGTGAATGACGCCAAGCGCCCGCTCATTTTCTGACACAACCAGCGGCGTGCCGCCCGTTCGCGCGATGGTTTCGACATCGGCGCGCACCTGCTCCGGCATTGCGCCGCCGATCTCTTCCAGATAGCGCGCGATGGAGTCCGCCGCGCCTTTGCGGATGGCTCGATTCTCAATGTTGATGCCGGACATGCGGCTGGTCGCGCTGAAGGGGACAAACTCCGCATGCGTGTTGGCGAGATCGCGGCCGCGGAGGCCAAACTTCTCTTTGGCAAGCACAACGATCGAGCGGCCTTCGGGGGTCTCGTCTGCGAGCGAAGATAGCTGCGCCGCCTCTGCGAGATCCTGCTTGGTCACGCCGGGAGCAGGCAGAAAGTCTGCCGCCTGACGATTGCCGAGCGTGATGGTGCCAGTCTTATCCAGCAGCAGCGTGTTGACGTCGCCGGCGGCTTCGACGGCGCGGCCAGACATGGCCAGAACGTTGTGCTGCACCAAGCGGTCCATTCCCGCGATGCCGATGGCGGAGAGCAGACCGCCGATGGTTGTTGGAATCAGGCAGACGAGCAGCGAGACCAGCACGAAGACCGTCTGCGGTGAGTGCGAATAGATGGCCAGCGGCTGCAGCGTGACAACCGCCAGCAGAAAGATGATGGTGAGGCCGGCCAGCAGAATATTCAGCGCGATTTCGTTCGGCGTCTTCTGCCGCTCCGCGCCTTCGACCAGCGCGATCATGCGATCGAGAAATGTTTCGCCGGGGTTTGACGTGATGCGGACGGTGATGCGGTCCGACAACACCCGCGTTCCGCCGGTTACAGCGGAGCGGTCGCCGCCGGACTCGCGAATGACGGGCGCCGATTCCCCCGTGATGGCCGACTCATCGACGGCCGCGACGCCTTCGATCACTTCGCCGTCGCCAGGAATCATTTCGCCGGGACCGACGAAAACAATATCGCCCGCCCGCAGCTTCGAGCTTGGAACCTGTTCGGTGCCCCCAGCCGCAAGCGCACGATTGGCCATCGTCTCGGACTTGGCGCGGCGCAGCGTGTCGGCCTGGGCTTTGCCCCGGCCTTCCGCCATCGCCTCGGCGAAGTTCGCGAACAGAACGGTGAACCAGAGCCAGAGCGTGATCTGCAAGTCGAAGCGGAAGGCAGCACTCTGCTGGTGAATATCGCGCAGCAGGAGCACAGCGGTCAGCACGCTGCCCACCTCAACCACGAACATTACGGGGTTGCGCATCATCGTTACGGGGTTGAGCTTGCGCAGTGCATCGACGGCCGCACGGCGAACAATCGCGCCATCCCAGAGAGAAGTATTGCCACCCGATTGTTTTCTTGTCATCGCAACTCTTCCTTAGAATGTTTTGCCGGCCTGCAGCAGCAGATGCTCCAGCACAGGGCCCAGTGTCAGTGCGGGGAAGAACGTCAGCGCGCCGACGATCACGATAATGCCGACCAGCAGCATGGTGAACAGCGGCGTGGTTACGGGAAATGTGCCCGCCGATGCTGGAACGATCTTTTTGCGCGCCAGATTGCCCGCCACCGCCAGCATGGGAATGATCATGAGAAAGCGCCCGGCCAGCATGCTGAAGCCAAGCGTCATGTTGTAGAAGTTGGTGTTCGCGTTTAGCCCCGCAAAGGCAGAGCCGTTGTTCGCCGCGGTCGATGTGAAGGCGTAAAGAATTTCCGTAAGCCCATGCGGGCCAGGATTGGCGATGCTGCTGGTGCCCACGCCCGGCAGCAGAACCGCAATGGCGGAAAATATGAGGATGATGACAGGAAAGACAAGCACGAACAGCATGCTCATCTGCACGTCGTAGGCTTCAATCTTTTTGCCGAGGTACTCCGGCGTTCGGCCGACCATAAGACCGGCGATGAAGACGGAGAGGATAACGAAGATCAGCATTCCATACAGGCCGGAGCCAACGCCGCCAAAGACAACTTCCCCGAGCATCATATTGACCAGCGGCACCATACCGCCCAGAGGCGTAAAGGAATCATGCATGGAGTTGACGGCGCCGCAGCTTGTGTCGGTGGTGACCGTTGCGAACAAGGCGGAGTTCACTACGCCGAATCGGACCTCTTTGCCTTCCATGTTGCCGCCGCTTTGCAGCGCGGTGGCGTGCTGATCGACGCCGCGGAAGAGCGGGTTGCCATGCGCCTCCGCGTGATAGGCGACGGAGACGCCGGCTGCAAACAAAATTGCCATCGCTGCGAACACTGCCCATCCGTGGCGGGGCGAGCCCGTCATACGGCCCAGCGTTACGGTGAGGCCCGCAGGGATGGCGAAGATCAGCACCATCTCCAGCAGGTTGGAGAATGGCGTGGGATTTTCAAAAGGGTGCGCGCTGTTGGTGTTGAAGAATCCGCCGCCATTGGTGCCCAGCTCTTTGATGGCTTCCTGCGAAGCAACGGGCCCTTGCGCGATGGTCTGGGTGGTGATGCGCTGCGTTGCGCCCTGGGCCGTTACGGTCTGCGGTGCGATCAGCGTGGCAGTGGTGTAGGGATGAAGATTCTGCACCACTCCCTGCGACACCAGAAGCAGCGCGGCCAGCGTGGCGCCCGGCAGCAGCACCCAAAGGATGCCGCGGGTCACATCGACCCAGAAGTTGCCAAGCGTTTCACACTCGCGGCGGGCAATGCCGCGGATGAAAGCCACCGCGAGGGCCATGCCTACCGCTGCGGAGGTGAAGTTGTGATACGCCAGTCCCGCCATCTGCGTCAGATAGGACATGGTCGTTTCGGGCACATAGGACTGCCAGTTGGTATTCGTGGTGAAGGATGCAGCCGTATTGAAGGCCAGGATTGCGGGAACATTCCCAAGGTGCTGGGGGTTGAACGGCAGCCACTGCTGCATCCGCTCGATCAGATAGAGCACCAGCATTGAAACGACGCTAAACAGAAGCATGGCGACGGCATACTCCGTCCATCGCATTTCAACGTCGGGACTGACCCCGGTGACGCGATATAGCAGGCGCTCCACCGGGCGGAGAATGGGGTCCGCCCAGGTCCGCTTACCGGAAAATACGTTGGCCATATACACGCCCAGGGGATAGGCGAGCAGCGTGACGATGGCAAAGAAGATGAAAATTTGCAGCCAGCCATTAGCGGTCATTTAAAACTTCTCCGGACGCAGCAGCGCGTATACCAGGTACACCAGCAACGCGATTGAAAGTGCTAAAAAAAGTGCTGTTAGCAAACCCATTGCATCACCTCAGCCGCTCGCATCCGAGCGTGTATCCCAGTGCAGTTGTGAAGAAAAGAATTGTTGCTACGACCATCCAAAGGTCCGCCATTCGCTTGTCTCCCTCGGTGTGCCTGTATAGCGTTTTGCTTGCTCCGCATTCCTGCCGGACAAGATCTTTGACATCAGAACATGAAGCCGGTTTCGATGACCCCGCGAACCTGGCTGGAATTGTCGCCAGCGCTTCCCAATGCGTCCCCGGGGGTGTAATTGACAGCCTGGGTCGCTGAAAGTTCTGCCCGGGCAAAGAAGTTTTTCGTTTGATAGGTGGGAGTCGTGGTCACCGACCATGCGCCGCTACCCGGTCCATAGATCAGATTAACAGCGCCATTTCTGCTGGTTCCTGTGCTGCCAATGTATTCCACTCTCCCACTGAGTGAAAGATGGTTGCTGAAGGTATAGTCTCCAAGAATGGCTCCGCCGGCGGTAGCTGTCGTCCGGGCTACGCCAATGCGGGAGTCGGTAGGGACACGTGTGTACTGGAAGTACGGCTCAACCATCCAACGACTGGCCGTATGGGTATAGATAGCGTTATAGATACTGCTATTGTTTTGATACAGCGGCGTCGCCACACTTGAATACGCGGTGCGTCCAAGGTTTCCGCTAGCTACAAATTCTAGACTGTCGGCCGAAGAGAATGCATAGGTAACGGATCCTGTCAGCCAGTTATACCGGTTGGAGTAAAAGCCATCGTTCCAGGCCAGCGAGCCGCTAACCTTTCCCTTGTTGTAATTCAGCTGCATCCCGCGATTGACCGCATTCTCCTGGTTCCACAGGAGTCCCCGCTCGATGTTCAGGTTTTGAAAGGTGAATGTGTCTTCCGCACCAATAAGTGTGGGCAGTTTGCCGATGAGCAGCGAAAAATCACCCTTTGGCGCCAGCTTAAGGTACGCCTGGGGCAGTGGGCCAAAGAAGTCACGGATAGTATTCCGGGTGGAAAGAAACGGAGTGCCCAGGGCTGGAATGTTATACGCCCCAGCCTGAATGAAATACTGCACCAGGCCGCTGGTTTTCTGGAGAAACAGTTGTCCGTTGCTGATATCCGCACGCGCAGCCTGATCCGTAGCTGCTGGGTTGCTTTGCCAGTATCCAAAACCGCTCAGCACGCCTGTAAACGCCAGCTTACCGAATGGGCCGGCATCGAACGTGTTGGGGGCAGCGGTATGTAAGGGGCCAACCATAGCGGGCGCTGCCAGTGGCGCGGACGACGTATCAGCCGTTGACGCGGTGGGAGGCGCAGCCGGGGTCTGCTGCTGGACATCGGTGCTTCCTCCTGCGGCAGCGATTGAACTGCCGGCAGAATGTGTTTGTCCGTGCAGAACTGCGGCAGACAGAATCGTTCCCAAGAAAATTGCGACCTGACGATTTTTGCCCGCCTGTTTGCGATGCAGCGGAAACGCGCGCTGGGATTTCCTGCGTTCCTCCAGAGAGCGGGCTGTCTGATGAAAGCCAACCCAGCAGAAGATCAGGAAGCTGATGCCAATCGCGGCGGCTGCGACGCCAAGTATTGTGACCATGACTTTTCTCCCGGCCTGACGGGGCCGTTCAAAACCAGTAAACGCGGTCAGGAATGAGGAGGGTATAAGGAGTTTGTAAGGAAGTTATAAGTCCGCCGGGGGCGCGCCGGATGGCAGGAACCGGTAGCCGGTCCAGGGCTCCGTAATGATGTATCTGGGCCCCTCGGCCGTTTCGAGCTTGCGGCGCAGTTGCGCGATGAGCACGCGCAGCGTCTCGGGATGATCGGCATTCGCCGCGCCCCACACCGCACGCAGCAGAACCCGATGCGTCATGACGCGATCTGGATTCTGCGCCAGCACCAGCAGGAGAGCGAACTCCTTCGGCGTCAGGTGCACCTCCTGCTCGCGGACCCAGACCTGCAGCCGCTCGCGATCGACGACAAAATCGCCCACTTCGATGCGCGCAGGCGCGGGCTCCTCCGGCGGATAGGCGGACCGTCGCAGCGCTGAGCGAATGCGCGCAAGGAGTTCTTCCATCTGAAAGGGCTTGGTGACATAGTCATCCGCCCCTGCATCGAGAGCCTGCACCTTCACCTTCTCCTGGTCGCGTACGGAGAGCACAATAATCGGCACGGTCGAGCGGTTGCGAATGGCGCGGCACAGTTCCACGCCGCTCATCCCTGGCATGGAGAGATCGGTGACAACCAGATCGGGCCGGAGCTGTTCGAAGGCAGTCAGAGCGGAGTGGCCGTCATCCGCAACATCCACGCTGTATCCATGGGCCGAGCAGGCTGTCTTGAGCACCCGCGTAATCTG
Organism: Acidobacteriota bacterium; assembly: GCA_021827845.1. Taxonomy (GTDB): domain Bacteria; phylum Acidobacteriota; class Terriglobia; order Terriglobales; family Acidobacteriaceae; genus JAKAUB01. Next base: position 15,292 of record JAKAUB010000255.1, read on the forward strand.
GGGCTCATCGTCCACCAGCAGCAGATGCCCCCGGCTCGCGGGATCTTTCATCGCATCTCTTCCTGCGTGACAATGTGCACGTCGACGTGCGGCGCATCCCGCAGCAGGCGCTGGATAGCAGCGTAATAGAGATACTTCCTCCAGCCGCTGACGGCGGAGCGGCCGAGAATCATCTGCGTGATCCGGTTTTCACGAGCAAACTGGGCGACGGCCGGTGCGATCTTCGACCCCTTCAGATGCACAATGCGCGCAGACAGATTTTCCGCGAAGCGAAGGTTCGCCGCCAGCCCGCGCCGGCTCTCCGTCTCGGCATCTTCCGGCAGATCGACATGCACAGCGTAGAATTCCGCATCCATGCCCCGCGCCATCTTGGCCCCGCGCGCAATCAACTGCCGCGCCGTGGGGTTGGCGCTGATGCACACGGCCACGCGCTCCTGCACGGCCCAGTTGTCGCCGATGTGCTTGCGCCGCAGATACGCGTCGAGGTTTTTATCGACGGCATGCGTAACGCGCTTTAGGGCAAGTTCGCGCAGCGCCAGCAGATTTCCCCGGCGGAAAAAGTTTGCCAGCGAACGCTCGACGCGCTCCGCCGGATAAATATCGCCGCGTCGCATGCGGGTCTGCAGCGCCTCGGGCGTAACGTCCACCAGCACCACTTCATCGGCGCGTTCCACCACCCAGTCCGGCACCGTCTCGCGCACCACAACTCCCGTGATGCTTTGCACGGTAGGCGCCATGCTCTCAATGTGCTGAACATTCAGGGCAGATAAGACATCGATCTTGTTCCGGATCAGCTCCATGACATCCTGGTAGCGCTTCTCATTGCGGCTGCCGGGAATGTTGGTGTGGGCCAGCTCATCGACCACGACGACCTGCGGACGCCGCGCCAGAATGGCATCGACATCCATTTCCTGGAACAGGGTGCCCTTGTATTCAATGTTGAGGGTGGGAAGGCGTTCCAGTTGAGCGGCCAGCTCATCGACGCGAGCGCGGCGATGGGTTTCGACGAACCCAATGAGGACATCCTCGCCACGATCGCGGCGGCGGATCGCCTCACTGAGCATGTTGAAGGTCTTGCCCACGCCGGGCGCATAGCCAAGAAAGATCTTCAGAATTCCGGCAGTTTTTTCCGGGGCTGCGGCTTCCAGCCATTCTTCCGGGGTTTTGGCCGGCGCGGCATTCGTTGCAGGTTGCGGAGTCATGGGACTGGCTCTCGAATAGAATCTTCTCGATGCGACGTTCGGACAAAATGAAGATTGGCCGGTATCTCGCTTCGGCCCTTATTGTAGCCCTGATCGTCTTTGTGTTCTTCCGCGTGCTGCGCGTGAATGACACCACGGTGGCGCTGACACTGCTGCTCGCTGTGCTGTTTATCGCGGCCCGCTGGGGACTGGCGAATGCCATTTTCACGTCGGTCATTGCGACGCTGGCGCTCAACTTTTTCTTTCTGCCACCAATCGGAAAATTCACCGTCGCCGACCCGGAAAACTGGTTGGCCCTGACGGCTTTTCTGGTGACCGCTCTCGTCTCCAGCCGATTGTCGGAACGGGCACGACAGGAGGCGGCCGAAGCCCGGCAGCAGCGCAGTGACCTAGAGCGGCTGTATGACTTCAGCCAGCAGCTGCTGATGGCGGGAGATGTTGCCGACCTTCTCAACTCCATCCCCAGGCTGGTCTGCCTTACCTTTGGCGCGGAGGGTGCGGCGCTGCTGGTGAACGCGCGGGGGCGCATCTACCGTACAGCCGGCGCAGGAGAAACGATTGACCGCAATGCGCTGCATGTAGCCGCCACGCAGACGGAGATGCGCAGGAGCGAAGATGCGGCCAATTGCATTCTTCCCGTTCTTATGGGGATGCAACCGGTTGGCGCTCTCGGTCTGGTGGGATCGACGATATCGCAGCAGACACTGCCCTCCATCGGAAACCTGATTGCCATTGCGATTGAGCGCGCTCTGACCGCGGAGCAGCTCGGCAAGACGGAGGCGGCGCGGGAGAGCGACCGCCTGCGCTCCGCACTGCTCGACTCAGTGACCCACGAACTGCGCACGCCGCTGACCGGCATCACTGCGGCGATTACGAGTCTGCGCTCCAGTCTGCAGCTGGATGCGGCGCAGCGCGATGAACTATTGTCGGTGATCGATGAAGAGAGCGCTCGCCTGAACCTGCTGATTGGAGAGGCCATTGAGATGGCCCAGTTGGACGCCGGAAAGGTTCAGTTGCATCTGCGGCCGGGGTCGATTCGCGCATCCGTGCAGGCAGCCATCGACAATGCGAAGGATGTACTGGCGGAAAATCCGGTGGCGCTCCGCCTGCCTGAGACACTGCCTGCGGTGGACTTCGACGCGCAGCAGATGGAGCGCGTCTTTCATCATCTTCTGGAGAATGCGGTGAAGTATTCCGCAGCCGGCAGCCCTATCACGATTACGGCTGAGGCCACGGCATCCACGGTGACGGTGAGCGTAGCGGATCGCGGGTCAGGAATCGATGCGCTGGAGCAGGGGCTGATCTTCGACAAGTTTTACCGCGGGCAAAACCATCGCCGCAACATCCACGGGACCGGCATGGGGCTGGCCATTGCAAAAGCAATTGTGGAGGCCCATCACGGATCCATCGGTGTAACCAGCCAGCCGGGGCATGGCTCGGTGTTTTCGATTGAGCTGCCCATCGCGGCCGGGCGGGAGAGCGCGAGGGGATGAGCGCTTGCGGGATTGCGCTGCTCGAAACGATCCCACGGGCCGGTCGATAGAACGCTTCCGGCCCGCGCGATCTCCGCGACGCCGATGGCTACGCGGTTTTCTTCTTGTCCGTCATCTTCCCGGGCCAATCGACGACGTGCAGGCCGTCCTGCTGGATCCATGTGCCCAGGCCATCCTTGCCCAGCTCGCCTTCGCCGGTGGAGTCGTTGTAGTAGTCGTCCACGACGCCGGGAGTCGGGGGCAGCTTGCCGATGGAAAACTTCTTGCGGCCAAGACTGTCGAGCGCCGCAGTGAACGCCTTCATGTGCGTGATCTCCCGCGTCATCAGGAATTGCAGCGCATCTTTCGATCCCCGATCGTCCGTCAGATGCATCAGGCGCTCGTAGGTGATCTTGGCGCGGGCTTCGGCAGCAATGTTATTGCGCAAATCCACTTCAAGCTCGCCAGAGATCTTCAGGTAGTTCGCTGTCCAGGGATTGCCCATGGAGTTGAGAAGATTCAATCCGCCGCCTCCGGTGAGGGCGACAAGCGGTTCTTCTTCGGCTTCTGCCAGCTTCTTTTTCATCGGCTTCATATGCATGCGGATGAGCTGGCCCACGACTTCGAGATGGCTGATCTCCTCCGTGCCGATATCCATCAGCAGGTCGCGGCGCTGGTCATCGTCGCAGCTCCAGCCTTGAATCGTGTATTGCATGGCAGCCGCCAACTCTCCATTGGCGCCGCCAAACTGCTCCAGCAGCATGTTGCCGAAACGGACATCGGGTTCATCGACGCGCACGGTGTACATCAGCTTCTTGATGTGGTGATACATGGGAATCTCCATCGGGCTGGGGGCATTTGCCGACACTGGGGGAATTCGAACCTGGCCGCGCAAGGAGCAGCGGGCCACGCCGAACTGCAGAATTTCGCTCTATGGAGTGGGATGCCCTGAGCCGGAGAGACGTCGAGCGGGTCTGTGGATTCTCTTCGAGTGTTCGAAGACCGGCGGCGCCGTGTTTATGCGGGTACGACGATCTTGACCATGCGCACAACCGGAAGCGTGATGCCGTCACGCAGAGGAATATTCATGCGCTCGACTTCCACGTATCCTTCGCGCCGATACAGGGGAACGCCAACCAGCGTGGCGCCCATCTCCATGCGAGAGAATCCGGCAGCGATGGCGGCTTCCTCCGCCCGGCGCAGCAGCAGCGTTCCCAGCCCGCGCCGTGCGTAGCGCGGATCGACGAAGATGGCGCGTATCTTAGCCGCGTCGATTGCGGGATTCATGGGCGAGGCGTCGCGGTGCACGTGATGACTGCCGCCGCAAAGGGTTTTGCGCCAGCTCCAGCCGCCGCATGCCGCCAGTTCACCGGCGACATGCGCCACGTAATAGGTGCCGTCTGCGATCAATTGCGTGTCAACGGAAAACGCCGTGGTGAGCGAGGCTTCAATCTGGGCGGGATTGTAGTGGGAGGCGGAGAGTTCGCGGACGGAGGCTTCGATCAGCCGCTGAATTGCCGGCTGATCGGCGAAGGTTGCTGCTCGCAATTCCGGGTGCATCGCAAATCTCCCGGGGGGGGCGTTACATATTGGTGTGGCCGTGGCGCATCTCTTCGTTAAAGGCTGGTTTGGTGACGGCCAACGCCGCTTCCATCAGGCCATGAAAGTGGTTGGAGCGCTCCATCAGCCGGGGCGTGACTGCTGCAAAACGGCCATCGGACGCCTTGGCCGCTAACCCATCGGAGGCCAGCTTGCCGGCGACCGCCTGCAGCTCTTCCGTGGACGTGTTGAGATACTGCGCGTCGGCGGAGTCGGCGATCCAGATCGGAGCTCCACCGCCGAGCACGCCCGAGAGCCAGTAAAGCTTGAGCATGAGAAATTCGGCGCGGCTCTGGTCGGTCGTGTCCGTAAAAATAAACTTCTTCTGCCACCGGCTGTAATAGCGGGTGGTCACGGTCACAGGCTGGCGATTGCCGCTCTTCAGTAGTTCCAACTGGCCCTGGTCCAGCGTCTTGCGCACGGCGTTGTAGATAAACTTTTCCGCATATGGCTGCTCGGGCGCAGCAATAATGTCGGCGAAGGTCACGGTCATGCTGGCAGCAACTTTGGCGTGCAGCGGACTCTGGGTGCCATCTTCCAGATGCGTCATGCCATGGACCACATAAGTGTCCGCGCCAGAGGTGGAACGATGAAACGGCCACGCGAAGCCGTCGAAGCGGATCGGCAGCCCCTCGAGCGTGACGTAGCAGTCCGGCCGCGGATTGCGCAGGCGCAGGGCCACCTCCGCCAGATGTTGCCGGATGCCTTCCTGCATCTCCTGGCGATCGCCGTCGAACCCGTGGCTTAGCTCCAGGTGCAGCGTTTGTGCCGCCGATGCGGAGGGGCTGAGAGCCACAACAAAACGGTTGGTGGGTTCTCCCCGGAAGTCGGTACCGGGTTGGACGGAGAGCACAACAAGACCGGCGGATTTCGCGGCCTGCTGGATGGCAGCAATAAAGCTGGGCGAGGAAGCGTCAGTTGGCATGAGGTATCGGTCGAGAAAAAGAAATTCTCTTTCGATTGTATCGCTCAGCCAGCGCCCCGCGACGCAGACGGTGGTGCGTCGAAGGGCGCGGCCGTCCCGTCAGCGGGATTTGGTAAAGAGCGAGAGATCGATGGAGTCTGCCATGGCCTTGTATCCGGCGTTGTTTGGGTGCAAGTGATCGCCGGAGTCAAACTGCGGAGCGAAGTGCTGCGGGTTATTCGGATCGCGGGTGGCTTTGGCAAAGTCGGCCACGCCATCGAACACGCCGCTGTGCCGAATCCAGTCATTCACGGCCATGCGGACCTTATCGCCAGCCGGCGAATAGTAGCCGCAGCCTTGGTATGGCGTCAGGGTCGCACCGATGACGCGCAATCCGTGGGCGTGGGCCTGCGTGGCAATCTGCTCCAGGCCAAACTCCAGCCGCTGCGCCAGATCGCCATACGGCTGGCGATCGGTGACAAAGCGGCCAATGTCGTTGATGCTTTCGAGCACGATGACATAGCGGGCGCCACTGCGCGCAATGATGTCGGAGTTGATGCGGGAAAGAGCGTTCGGCCCCCAGCCATCCAGCAGCACGCGATTGCCGCCGATACCGCTGTTGACGACCCCCAGAACTCCCGCGCGCCGCGTTGCCGCATCTGCTGCCAGCCGTTGCGCCAGGTCATCCGGCCAGCGGCGATTTTCGTTTATGGTGGCGTAGGCGCCATCGGTGATGGAGTCGCCGAACGCAACCACCGCGGACTTTCCGGCTGAGCTGACGTCGAGACCGGAGACGAAAAACCAGCTCTTCTCTGCCTTCGGATCGGTCAACGAGGCACTGGCCGCCTCGTCCCCGCTAGCGACGTAGGAGCTTTGATCGGCATAGGAGTGTTCCGTCGAGACCATGGTCTTCCGCGGCAGGTACAGGCTCACGGAGACATCGGCAAAGGCAGGAACCTGCATGCTGACGGGATCGCTGACGATCTCTGCGCCCGGTGGAATGGTGACGGCCGCCGCATGGTTGAAGGTGAGCGTCTGATCGCTGCCGGGCTGAATCGCCGACAGATCGCTGGTCGGTGCCAGAGATGCACCCTCGGGAACTGCGGTCAGC
>JAKAUB010000066.1 GCA_021827845.1 Acidobacteriota bacterium
GAAAACTTCATTGCTGACGATGGGCCCGATGATGCGCATCTCCGTGCGGCTAGAGGGAAGAATGCCGAACTCGGAGAGCTCGTGGAGGCCGGAGACGAGAAGCTGAAAGGCGACAAAATACAGGATCACCGACGTGACGCGGAAAAAACGCGGCAGGTTGATGCGGACGCTCCCTTTCACAAACATCACGCCAAAGACGACTGCCAGCGTCACCCCGGCGAGCGTGCCGAAGAAGCTCATCAGGTCCCCGGAGTTGAGCGAGACGGCGGAGAGGATCAGAACTGTCTCAACGCCCTCGCGAAGGACCATCAAGAACACGAAGAGAAACAGGCCGGTACGCGAGCCGCTGCTGGCCAGCGAGCCCACCCGCTCTTCGATCTTGCCCTTCAGGGCGCGGGCGGTGCGCTGCATGAACCAGATCATGCTGACGACAAAAAAAGCGGCCACCAGCATGATGATGCCTTCAAAAAAATCTTCATTGAACTGGGTGCGCGCCAGAATCGCCGCGACGGCGACGCTGGCGGCCACGGCCGCGCCCACCGCCTGCAGGACGGTCCGCTTCAGGTCCGGACGGCCGATCTTGTTGAGATACGCAAAGACGATACCGACGATCAGCGCGGCCTCGACGCCCTCGCGTAACGTGATGACAAACGCCTGCAGCATATAGCTTTTTCGCTTCCCTTTGAAAAGCAGCCGACAGTCTGAATTCTAAATAGGACTAAATTAGTCGTCAATTGACGCGGGCGATGCGTTGGCGTGGAATGAAAGCCGCGATCCGGCAGAAAGCTGAGCCGATTGACTGCCTTTGCGTGATCTGGAACGGGAATTTTAAGAGAGATGGTGCGCCCCGAGAGATTCGAACTCCCGGCCTTCTGGTTCGTAGCCAGACGCTCTATCCAGCTGAGCTAGGGGCGCACTGCAAGGCGGCAAAATCGCAGAACGCGACTTGCGCTGACAGTCTTCAAGGTAGCAGGTGCAACGCACTCTGCGCAATGGCTTTACCCGGCGCTGGGCGCGGGCGCAGCCGGAGGAGCCGGCGGTGCAGGAGGTTCCGGGGCCAGCACTGAGAGGCCTGCTCGCCGCAGGAGCTGCATGACGGTCGCCGGTCCCAGACGCGTGGCGTCATATTCCACGCGCACGGTGCGCGCTGCGGGGTTCAGGCGTACGCCACGGATTCCGTAGACCTCAGAAATTGCGGCGACCGCACGCACAGTGTCCTCGCTGGGATGCGAGGTATAGCGAAACTCCACGTCAACATTGGTCATACTGCCTCCATCTTAAATGGCCGCCCGGTGGGCGCGGCTATGGCTGCGCCAGCATGCCGCGCAGCGTCTGTTCGATCTCCGGGCTGGTCCAGTCCTGCGCGCTGATGTACTTCCGCACGATGTGCCCTTGTCTGTCGATGAGATAGGTCTCAGGAATCTGGGCCGTTCCGTAGCGGTGCATAACGCTCGCTGAAGGATCGCGAATGGTGGGGAAGTCTACGCGGTACTGCGCCAGAAAGCGCTCATAGGCAGCGGGATTGTCGTCAATGCTGACGGCCAGGATGTCGAGCCGCGGGAGCTGCCGGTGCAAGGCCATCAAAGAAGGAATTTCATCCACGCATGGGGCACACCAGCTCGCCCAGAAGTTGAGCAGCAAGACGTGGCCGCGATATTGCGCCAGGCTGGCGGTCTGGGCGCCATCGCGAATGGTGAATGCAGGCGCGGGGCGGCCCACGGCTCTGGGCGCGGCGCCGCGATCGCAGCCCGTGGCAAGAAGAATCACGGTCATTGCGACAACGGCAAAACCAGCCACTCGGCGTGCGCGCTCATTCATACGTCTTCTATGATACGAATTCTGCAATGGACGCGACCCTGAGCTCCGCCGGACCGCAGGCAACCATGCTGCTTTCGGTCATCATTCCAGCCCGCGATGAGGCGGACTCCATCGGCGCGTGCCTGGACTCGCTGCTGCAGCAGAATGACGCCGACTTTGCGCTCGGCCGCGACTGGGAACTGATCGTGGTCGATGATCACTCCACGGATGCCACCCGCCAGATTGCTGCCGGTTATGCCGGGGTAACGGTGCTGCAGGCGCCCGCGCCGCCGCCCGGGTGGACGGGGAAAAATAACGCGCTATGGTTTGCCGCCCAGCGAGCGCAGGGCCGCTGGCTGCTGTTTACGGATGCGGATACCGTCCACGAGGCCGGCGACTTGCGCCGCGCCATCCATGAGGCGGAGCGCTATCGCGCAGGCATGCTGACCTTTTCACCGCGGCAACTGGTGCGCGGTTTCTGGCAGCGGGCGTTGATGCCGCTGATCTTCGGGGAGCTGGCGGGCGAATATCCCCCGCGGCTGGTGAACAATCCTGACTCGACAGTGGCCGCGGCCAACGGACAATTCATCCTGATCGATCATGCTTTATATCTGCGGCTTGGCGGCCATCAGGCGGTGCATGCTTCGCTGCTGGAGGATGTGGATCTGGCCCGAAGCGCGAAAAAGGCGCACGCCGGGCTGCGCTTTCGCCATGCGCCCGACGCTGTGGCCACACGAATGTACCGCTCCAACGGCGCAATGATCGAAGGCTGGCGGAAAAATCTGGCGCTGCTGTTTCCAGACGCGCTGACGCGGGGGCTGGCCATCTTCCTGAAGGCTTCGCTCATCTTCGGGCTGCCGCTGCTGGCGATTTATCTTCATCTGATCGTGGCGCGTCCGGCCGTGATCCTCGCCGTGCTGCTGTGGTGGGCATGGCGGGTGCAACTGCAGCTGCGCAACACGGCGCGCTCGCACTTTCCAATGGCCGATGTCCTGTTGTCGCCGCTTGCGTTGCCGCTGTTTGGCTGGCTGCTGGTGGAGAGCTGGCGGCTGCGGCAGTTCCGGCGTCCGGTGACGTGGAAGGGCAGAAGTTACGCGGGTTGACCGGCGCATCGCATTCCGCCGAAGGGAATCCAATATCCTAATGAGTATGGTTCTTTTAACCCGGAAGGCCGAGTTCTCCGCTGCGCACTTCTACTACAACGAAGCGTGGTCGCAACAGGAGAACGAACGCGTCTTTGGCAAGTGCGCCAACCGTAACGGACATGGGCACAATTACACGCTGGAGGTTACGGTCGCGGGCGAAGTGGATGCAGTCTCCGGGTTCGTCGTCGATTTGAAGGCGCTCAAAGAGATTCTGAATCGTGAGGTGGTCGAGGTATATGACCATCGGCACCTGAATCTTGAAGTGCCGGAATTCCGTTCGACGATACCGACCACGGAAAATATCGCAATTGCGGTCTGGAACCGCCTGAGCGGAAAAATTCCCGGCGCGCGGCTGCACCGGGTCCGCGTGTATGAGATGCCCGATCTGTTTGCCGACTACTGCGGGGAAGCGTGAAGGCCTACCTGTCGCGCCGCTATCGGCTATCCGCCTCCCACCGGCTGCACAGCCCGGCTTACAGTGACGCGAAAAACCAGGAGATTTACGGGAAGTGCAATAACCCCCACGGGCATGGACACAATTACATTGTGGAAGTGACGTTCAGCGGCCCGGTGGATGCGGCCACGGGGATGGTCGTGAATCTGGCCGATGTTGACGGCTTCATGCACCGCGAGATCGTCGACCGCTTCGATCATCAGAATTTGAATCAAGAGCCGATTTTCGAGCATCTGGTGCCCACGACAGAAAATCTCTGCCGGGAGATTCACCGCATCATAAGCGCCGGTTTCGGGCATGCGAAGCTGGAGAGGGTGCGGATCGAAGAGACCAGCAATAATTTTTTTGAGATTTCTGGATAAGTGCGCACTGCGGGCAGCCGCTCCCTGACAGCGACGAAAGGAAATGTGATGGCAGAGACAGCAATTCTGCAGTCTGCCGATGTGCCCCTGACGAAGGCTTCAACGGAAGATTTGTATCGCGAATTACTGGTGCGATTCGGCGAAGATCCGACGCGCGACGGACTGTTGCGGACGCCGGAACGGGTCCGCCGCTCGATGGAATTTCTGACGCGCGGATATTCGATGGACGCGGCCAGCATCCTGCGTGGCGCGCTGTTCGATGTCGACTACGACGAAATGGTCATCGTCAAGGATA
>JAKAUB010000076.1 GCA_021827845.1 Acidobacteriota bacterium
GCGACGCGAGCATGCATGCTGCGGAGTCGCTTTCGGAGCAATATCGCACGGCGTTTTTCGATGCCCGGCGCCTGGCGCTATCGACGTCCGCGCGTGCGCGATTGGTTTCTGTGCTGCTGGATTGGGGACGGGCTGCTGCCTGTGGGCGCGCGGAGATGCGGTTCCACATGACTCTGACGCATGAGGAGCTGGCGAGCCTTGCCGGTATTTCGCGCGAAACGGTGACCCGCACGCTGGGCAGCCTGCAGCGGGAGCACCTCATTGAAATTCGCGGCTCCGCCGTAACGATTCCACATCCCGACAGATTAGAGCGGGAAGTGACCCGCTAGAGGCTAGCCATCGGCCCCTGGATCCGCTACTCGGATTTCCATCCGCTGGCCAGACTCCTCCCCTCGGCAAAACATCATCGCCCAGCACAAACCATACAAACCTTACAACGCACGATCGTTGTCGCATCGATGTTGGTGGTCTGCCTCGTCGGGAACGAGAAGCACGGGGCTCTCCGCCTGGCTGATCACGCTGCAAATAATGCTCTCGACCGTTTTTACCCCAGCCCGCCGAGGCGTCGCGGAGCCCAGAACAATCAGATCGGCGTGCATTTTTTTTGCTACCTGCAGGATGACCGTTCTGGCGTCCCCGGTCTCCACCAGATGCTGGACCGGAATAGTATGCGATTCGTTGAAAGGAGCCAGCATGCGAAGATGTTCCACCCAGTGCGGAGCCATCTGGATGCCGTTTTCAGCGACACAGTGCAGCGCGACGAGTTCCCGTTCCGCCAACTGATGGGCGCGCAGCAATACGGAGGCTCCGGATGCGGTAAAGTCGGTCGCGGCTAATACGCGCCGCCAGTGGCCCGCCTGCATCAGAGACGACTCCCGGGCGGGGCCCAGGACCAATGTTGGAACTCTGCAATGAAGCGATAGCCTGCGCGCCACGATCCCCAGCAGCAGCCGGCCCACTTCACTCTGCGATTGTGAGGCGATAAGAATCATTCCCGGCCGATGCCGGGCAATGCCATCGACCACTGCCTGCAGCAAGGCTTGGCGCTCCAGCGGGTTGTGGAGCGTTGCCGGGGCATGGCGCGCAGCAACCATGACTTCGCGGGCCAGAGTCTGCGCCTGCGGGGCCGGCAGCGATAGCTCCTCCGGATCCTCCCACAGCACTGGATCGGGAATATGTTCGAAAACTAGCGCGGCCTGCATCCCGTGGGCGAGATAGCGGGCGTAATGCACGGCGAACGACTCCGGATCACGGAAGTCTGCCGCAAGTACCAGAGCGGCCGAGGTGCCGGTCATCGGTCTGCGTTCCATGAGCGGGCTGGGTCGTGCGGATGGAGCGTGCTGTTCTACTGTAGCAACGGGCATGGTGTCTCTCCTTTTCCCCGTGGGTGACTTCAAGAAGCGGCCTGCAGCAGCAACGTGGGATGCGCGGCCAGCAGTGGAGCGCGTCTGGGAGCCTGCTCCTCATCCTGCTGCCAGCTTTCAGCAATCATCTGCTGGCTGCAGATGCGGCACAGCCACACGACCTTACGTTCCGCATGGGTGCCGCGATCGATTCGTTGACTACCGGGATCATCGATCATGAAGAGACGGCCTTCACGGAAATATTGCGTTTCCTTCTTACAGTTTGGGTTTGCACAGTGCAGCATAGAAATGCCTTTCTCAGGAGCGCAGGGCGGCCCGTTCGTGGGCCGCGGACATCGGCGCATGCAAGCCGCCGGGGTTGACGCGATAGCAGATCACGGGAACTTTCGCCGACGCGACGAGCTGGTAGGCGATGCCATCCCGCAGTGGGGACCGATGCTCCGGCTCGCGCGTGCCGGTGATGATGAGATCGGCGGCCGAATCCTCCACCGCACTCAGGGTTTCGGTGGCAACATCGCCGCGCTCCACCAGCACAGAGGCGCGATCCTTGCGGCGGCCATAGCTGTCAATCAATCCGTGGAGTGCGGTGCGCGTCCATTGCTCGGTGCGTGCCGGGTTTGTATCCTGCTCTCGCGTGGCCTCCAGCACATGCAGCAGCACGACGCGCGCATCGTGAACTTCTGCAAGGTAGAAGGCAAAGTGCGCCAGTTCTTCATAGTCCTTCTGCAGAGAGATGAGACACAGGATGTTTCGAATGGAGCCGTCGGACGCGGGGCGGCAGTTGGGGCCGACGAACATCATCGGAATGGTGAGGGAGCTCATGAACGCGCGGGCCGTGGATCCCAGCAGCCACTCCTTGACATTGCGCCGTCCCCGCGATCCGGCGATGAGGCGGTCGGCATGCACATCGTCGATCGCATGCTGCACCGCATCCACCGGGGTTTTATGACTAATTCTGATCGAGCAGGAGATTCCCTGGCGCTGAATGCTCCTTTGCATTGCCTCCAGAGCGGACAGTGAGTCCAGATAGACATCCCCCAGCCCGGGAGAGAAAACCAGACCCATAGGATCTGCAGAGTACGGCGTGGCGTGAACGAGCACTACGTGCGCGCTGGTGCGCTTCGCCTCACTGACAACATAGGGAACGAGAAGCTCCTGGTCCATCAGATCGGTGGCGACAACGAAGATGCGCGGCAGCGCAAATCGGCGGGCAGCGTGGTGGGCGTGTCCCTGAATCGTCATTGAAGTAGCCCTCCCGTCAACAAGCATGGCATTCACGGGGTAGCTTGGCGGTGCGGCAGTGCTCACCCGTCTGTGATTGCCGTCACACGCACGGGTTCAGCCGCGTCGGAGGGATGAAACGGGCTGAAATCTGGAAATCTTCCGGCTGGTTTCCTGGCTCTTACTAAGAAGTGGAGAAACTTTATGAAAGCTGCTGTTCTGGAGCGCGCAGCGCCGGTCGCGCAACGGCCGCTGACAATCTGCGAGATTGGAAAGCCAACACCCGCGGACGGCGAGGTGCTGCTGCGGGTGCGCGCCTGCGGCGTCTGCCGGACCGATCTGCACATTGTGGAGGGCGAACTGCCGCTGCAGCAGCAGCCGCTGGTTCCGGGTCACCAGATCGTCGGCGACGTGATCGAGAGCCGCTCGCGAAATGTTGCGGTGGGTTCGCGGGTTGGCGTCTCCTGGATGGGCGGGACCGACGGTACCTGTCCGTATTGCCGCGAGGACCGGGAGAATCTCTGCGACGCACCGGTCTTTACCGGTTACAGCCGCAACGGCGGGTACGCAGAGTTTGCAACTGCGCGCGCGGACTTTACCTATCCGCTACCGCAGGCGCTGGACGATCTGCAGGCTGCGCCCCTGCTCTGCGCGGGAATCATCGGCTTCCGCAGCCTGCGCCGCGCGGGCGTGCAGCCCGGCCAGTCCGTGGGGCTGTTCGGCTTTGGCGCCTCGGCGCATCTTGCCCTGCAGGTGCTGCAGCATTGGAATTGCAAGGTCTACGTCGCGACCCGCGGGGCGAAACACCAGCAGTTTGCGCGCGAGCTGGGTGCGGACTGGGTGGGCGCGGAGAACGACGCGCCGCCGGTGGGGCTGCACGCCGCCGTCACGTTTGCCCCCAGCGGCGACGTGGTGCTGGCTGCGCTGCGCTCTCTGCGCAAAGGAGGCATCGTGGCGATCAATGCGATCCATCTGGACCGTATGCCGCAGTTCGACTATGACCGGCTGCTGTGGGGCGAGCGCGAACTGCGCAGTGTCGCCAATATGACGCGCCAGGATGCCAGGGATTTTCTCGCGGTAGCGGCGGAGATTTCGCTGCGTCCGCGGGCAACAAAGTTTTCTCTGGATGCGGCCAATGAAGCGCTGCTGGCCATCAAGCAAGACACGCTCGATGGCGCGGCCGTGCTGATCCCTTGAGACGCACCCCTGCCCGGCGCCCCTTTGCAGAGCGCACCGGTTTGGCGGGCATAGCCGGTCCGTGGAGACCGCCTCGCAAGCGCCGTCCCTCCCGCCCCCGGAATCCTGCCGGCTAACCTGCTCCGAGTGTTGCTTCCCTCGCCGCCAGCGATTCCGAATCCGGGGATGATGCATCCAGATAAATTGGTTGTGTGGAAACAAATGTAACGTGAAAAATCTACTTAGGTAATCGGAAAGTTTTACTTCGGTAG
>JAKAUB010000124.1 GCA_021827845.1 Acidobacteriota bacterium
GGGCCGTGTTGCCGAAGTAGCGGGAGTGCCGATGCATCAGATAAAGCAGCAGGCTGGCTGCAAGGGCAATTGCGGTGGGCGCCCCAGGGAAGTTGAACAGGAGCTGGTGCAGCCCGTTGCTGCTGAGCCAAAGAAAGGCATCCGCACTTTGAAACACATAGCTGAAGGCGTCGAGGTTGAACGTGTAGGAGGCGAGCAGAATCAGGAACGCTGCGAAGGAGACTCCGGCGACGACCAGTGGCACGTCCGCCCGGCGCCGCTCGCAGAGATACAGCATGAAGCCAAATGCCAGCAACAGCCCCAGAATCGCCGCAATAACGTGCGCTGTCGCCGTCAGGCCAAGCGCCAGTGCGAACAACGCCAGCCGGGGAATCCACTTTTTGCGGGGCGCCTGCATGGTGTGCGCCATCCCGATGCTGGTGTAGATCACCCCGTACAGCCCCCATGCGGCCAGGATGTCGTTATTCGGGCGAACGCAGTTAGCGATGACGGCGGGGGAGAAACAATACAGGCCCAGCGCCAGAAAACCGCCCTCGTTGCCAAATAGCCGCCGTGACACCCACCAGATCGCGCCTCCCAGCCATACGCCGAACAGAATGAACGGCAATCGCAGCAGCAGAAGAACGTTCCAGACCAGATGCTCCAGCTCCCAGGGCGTGGCCGAGCTGGGTTCGCCGGCAAGCAGTCGCTCCAGGGTCAGCGGCAAGCCAGCGGCACGATAGGCAAACGTTCCGTCCCGGATGTTGCCACAAGAGGTCAGATACCCCGCAAGCGGCGACGGCTTCTCCCACAGCTCGCGGCCGCATTGCGCATACCGGAAATCCTTTTCTGTCAGGTGCTGCCGGCTGACGACCCAGAGGCACTGCAGGACAAAAAGCGTAAGCAGCAAAGCTGCGAGGCGTTGCGGCCGGCGGAATTCAAAGCGAACAGGACCCATGAACTGCTGAGTTTACTAAACGTGATCGATCCAATGGACCCGCGCCGAGATTTATAGGCCCAGCAAACCGCGCGATCGCGGCGCCAGGAGGTTACCGTCGATCTGGCCGCGAATGCTAGACTACCCGTGTCTAACTTCCGCCTGATCAGCGAATACGCCGGCTGAGAAAGTTCCGATCTGTGTCCAGAGTTGTCATCGTGGGCGCCGGCGTGATGGGTCTTGCTGCGGCGTATGAGGCGCTCCTGCAAGGACATCAGGTCGACGTTTTCGAGGCGTCCCCGGAGCCGGGCGGCATGGCCGCTCACTTCGATTTCGGCGGCCTGTCCATCGAGCGCTTCTACCACTTCATCTGCAAATCCGACGCAGCTACGTTCGCCCTGCTGTCTGAGCTTGGCATTGCCGGCAAAGTGCATTGGGTGGAAACCAGCATGGGATTTTTTCACCGCAAAAAGTTGCATCCTTGGGGAAACCCTCTGTCCTTGCTGAGACTTCCGGGTGTGCGCTGGGCCGATAAGCTGCGGTACGGCCTGTTCGTGTTCGGCTGTATCCGCCGCGATGAGTGGCCGGAACTGGAGCATGAATCTGCGCGGGACTGGATCGTTCGCAGTTGCGGCCAGAGAATTTACGACGAATTCTGGCGTCCTCTTCTGGAACTGAAGTATTACGAGTTCGCCAACCACATTTCGGCGGCATGGATATGGACGCGAATCCGCAGGATCGGAAGATCACGAAAAAGTCTGATGCAGGAGGAACTGGGATATATCGAAGGTGGCTCCGAAACGCTTGTGGATGCCTTGCTCGCCGCCATTGAAAAGATGGGCGGCCGGATCCATCTCAAATCGGCCGTCCGTAGCGTCCTGGTGGAAAACGGCCGCGTCGTTGGGGTCAATATCGACCGGAAGCAGTTTGCGGCGGACTTTGTCCTCTCCACCGTTCCCACGCCCTATGTCCCGCGCATGATCCCCGATCTGCCCCCGGACTGGAAGGCGCGGTATGAATCGATCCAAAACATCGCCGTCTTCTGCGTCATTTTCAAATTGAAACGATCCGTCAGCCCCCACTTCTGGATCAATATTTCCGAATCGGGCATCGAGATTCCGGGGATTATCGAATTCACGAATTTACGAAGGATAGGCGACGCAACGCTGGTGTACGTTCCTTATTACATGCCGGCGACGAATGAAAAGTTCTTGTGGACCGACGACCGCCTATGTGATGAGGCGTTTGCCTGCCTGCAGTGCATCAATCCCGCTTTGACACGGCAGGATGTTCTGGAGGCCACGGTGACACGGCTGCGGCATGGTCAGCCTGTGTGTGACGTAGGATTTGCCAGCAAAATTCCACCCATCCAAACACCGATTGAAGGACTCCAGATCGCTGATACGTGTTTCTATTATCCAGAGGACCGCGGCATTGCGGAGAGTGTGCGGCTGGGCCGGGCGATGAGCCGCTCCATTCTGGATGTCTCAGTGTCGAAACAAAAAATTGCATGACTGAAGCGTCCGCCGCAGAGAAGACACTGACAGCATCGTATCGCCCGGATCCACGGGACACGCCCGGCCTATGGGTCGGCAACGGACTTTTCTGCGCGCTGGCCGTCACTGCCTGTGTGCTGGTTGCCCATCCGGTGGCCAGGATGGCTTTCAGCGACGAGTTCTCCTACGACAAAACAGCTTTGGAATTCGCCCGGACCGGACACATGGTCTACAACGGCTGGGCCACAGCCATGCTCGGCTGGCTGATTCCGTGGGGCGCACTTTTTATTAAAGTGTTCGGCTTTTCCTTTACGGTCATGCGGTTCTCCATGCTGCCGATCGCTTTTGCCACGGTATTTTTGTTTCACCTGATTCTGGGCCGCTTCGGCATCCGTCCATCCAATGCAATCTTCGGAACTCTGGCGCTGTCGCTGTCGCCAGTGTTTCTTCCCTCCGCAGCCAGTTACATGACCGATGTCCCCGGCCTTCTGGTCATATTTCTCTGCGTATACATGTGCCAGAGCGCACTGAGAGCGCAAACTGACCGGGCGACCGTCCTGTGGCTGCTCGCGGCGACGGGCATCAACCTGGTGGGTGGCACCGTACGCCAGATCGCGTGGCTGGGCGCGCTCGTCATGGTGCCGGCGACCGCCTGGCTGCTGCGCCGCCGGCGGGGTGTCTGGTTCGCCGGTATTTTGTCACTGCCCATCAGCGTCGCCTTCGTGCTGGTCTGCCTGCACTGGTTCAACAGCCAGCCCTATTCCGTGCCGGAACATATCATCTGGGCGCCGTTGCGTTGGGCGCTCATTCCCCATCTGGGCGCGCAGCTGGTCAAGACGCTGCTGTGCCTGTTCCTGGTCTTACTTCCGGTCACGGTCGCGTGGCTGCCAACGGCGAAATCTCTGGATCGCCGCGCCTGGCAAAGAGTGGCTGCAATCCTTGCCGTAGCGGGCGCACTGTGGGGCCTGGCCTTCGCGCACAGCAGAATCGATACCTGGATCATGCCGTGGCTGATGTTCCTGCTCTCGGAACAATCCAGCCTATTACCCGGCATGTTCGGCACTCCCGCTGCGCTGACGTTATGGATTCGGCTGGCCATCTCCTTTTTCGTGCTGGGCTGCGCCCTCATCGCTGCGGAGCAGGTGTTCCGCCAGATTTCTCGCCGCAACCATAGCTCCACTCCCGGATCGGCCTCGTGGCAGGCAGCGCTGTGGATTCTCGGCCCGTTCTCGCTTAGCTATCTTCTGTTGCTCATTCCCCGGGGAGCGTTCGATCAGATTCAGGATCGCTATCTCGTCGGACTCACCCCGGTCGTGATCGTGTTTCTGCTCAAGCTGTACCAGGAGAGAACGCAGTCCCGGTTGCCGGCGATCAGCATCGTTATGCTCGCCGGATATGCCATCTATGCTGTGGCCGGCACCCATGACTTTTATGCTGAATCCCGGGCGCAGGTGCGCGCGGTTCAGATGGTGGAGCGCTCGGGCGTCCCCAGAACGAGCATTCAGACAGGATTTCCAGATGATGGCTGGGTTCAGATCCAGAACGGCGGTCATATCAATGAGCCCCGGCTGCTCAATCCGCCG
>JAKAUB010000189.1 GCA_021827845.1 Acidobacteriota bacterium
ACGCTGCGGCGGCTGGAGGAACAGGTGACGACGCCTTCGGCGAGCGAGATGCGCGCGGCGGAGCTGTCACTGCTGGCGCGATGGTATTATCGGCCGGCGGATCGTCGAGTGGGTGAAATCTTCTTCCGGAACGCAGAGGGACGGTTTCCGCAGGCGCGGATGCTGCGCGGCATTTCGCGCGTTTTTCGGGGCGCTTCGCCGGACAGCGAGACGGCGGCCGCGAAGGCTGAAGGTGGGACGGCAGAATGAGCGGGCAGGTGCAGACGCCGGATGCCATGGGTGCGGGTGTAGAGGAGCTTCGGCCAGCAGTAAGCCCCGCGTGGGCGCGCTGGTTGCTTCCGGCGCAGCGGGCTCTTCTGGCGATTGCCGCGCTGCCGGTTGTGCTGTTTCTGATTGCGGCGATCGGGCGACTGCGGTATCCGTTTCCACTAGAGGAGCTGGAAGCGCCGATGCTGCTGGCGGCCGAGCGCATTTCGCACGGTTTGCCGCTCTACGTGGCGCCGAACTTTCACTTTATTCCGTACATGTACGCGCCCGGCTACTACTACGCATCGGGCTGGCTGGTGCGGTGGATGGGGTCCGGGTTTCTCCCGCTCCGGCTGCTGTCGCTGCTTGCGACGTGCGTCAGCTTTGCCCTGCTGTATGGCATGGTGCTGCTGGAGGCTCCGAAGGCTGATCGTCAGCGGCCGCTGCTTCGCCATGGAGCAGCGCTGGCGGCCGCCGGAGCCTATGCGGCGGCGTACCCATGGACGCGGTGGTGGTACGACCTGGGCCGCGTGGACTCGTTCTATCTGTGCCTGTTTCTGCTGGCTGTTTTTGTTACCCGGCTGACCATGGACCGGTTGCCGGTGGTGGTGGCGGCAGTGGCGTGGCTGTTCGCGTTTCTGGCCAAGCAGACCATACTGCCGGTGGGCATAGTGGCGCTCTGCTATGACTGGAAGCGGCCGCGGCGTCTGTTGCTGGGTGCGGGCTCCCTGCTGGTGCTGGCAGGCGTCAGCTTTCTCTGGCTCAACCACGCGACGGAGGGCTGGTTTCACTTTTATGCCTTCAGCGTGCCACGGGCGAACGCAGACCTGGTGCTGCGTCCGGCAGTGTTCTACTGGCCATCCGTCATTCTCGCGCCGTACGGCGTGCCGCTTGGTTTTATCTTGCTGGCGGTGCTGCTGACGCGCCCCCGCTGGCAGGATGCGCGCACGCGCTTCTACGCCCTCACGGCCGGTTCCGTGCTTGCCTTGTGCTGGTTTCTGCAGGCGCACGCCGGAGCGACCGCCAATACGGCAATGCCGGCATACGCCATGCTTTCGCTGCTATTTGGCGTTTCACTGGTACGGCTGGATGCGCACTTTGCGGCGCGGGGGCTGGATGCTGCGCGGGTTGCGATGCTGGCAGCGGCTGTGCTGCCGCTGGTGAGCTGGGTGTACCAGCCGCATGACATCATCCCGCCGCAGGGCCTGGTCGATGCGCACATGCGGCGAGTTGCGTGGATTCGCAGCTTTCCGGGCGATGTCTATGTCCCGGAGCACCCCTACGAGGCAATTGCTGCCGGCAAGCCGTGGCGGCCGGACGCTGCGGCGCTGCATGATGCGCTGGCGGCTCTGCCACCCGGGGACCGTCAGGCGCTGATCCGTCAGATTCAGCGGACGATCGATGACTCCGATCGCATGGATGCGATTCTGCTGGAGCAGCTGCCGGCGGCGGAGCAGAAGCGCTATCCCTGGCTGCCGGCCGACCTGCAACAGCGCTACCCGGTGCTGGGGATGACTCCGGACGCTGACATGGGCGATCCGTACTCCCCGCACGCGATTTATTTCCTGCTGCCGTGCCGGGAGTTGCCGCTGGCCCGGCAGCGCGGCTGGATCCTGCTGCAGAATGGCTGCGCCGTCGGGATTTTCGAGAGAAACCACTGATAAACTGAAGCTGTCGTGGTTGAACTCGCAGCTTCCATCCTGTCCGCGGATTTTGCGCGCCTGGCCGAGCAGATTGCTGCCGCCGAGCGTGGCGGCGCGACCATTATTCACGTGGACGTGATGGACGGGCACTTTGTTCCGAACATCACGATCGGGCCGCCGGTGGTAGCTTCGCTGCGCAAGGCCACCCGGCTGCCACTCGATTGCCATTTGATGATCGAGCGTGCGGATGACTACATTCCCGCACTGGCCGATGCGGGTGCGGACTGGGTGAGCGTGCATTTTGAAGCTTGCCGCCACCTGCATCGCTCCTTGGAACTGATTGCCCAGCACGGCATGAAGGCCGGGGTGGTCATCAACCCGGCGACGCGGGTCGATCTGCTGCTGGATGTGCTGCCGATGGTGCATCACGTTCTGGTGATGAGCGTGAATCCGGGATTCGGCGGCCAGCGCTTCATTGGCTTCTCGCTCGACAAGATTCGCCGCCTGTGTGCGCTGCGCGACGAAATGGCATTGTCGTTTCGCGTAGAGGTGGATGGCGGGGTCGCACTTGATACGGTAAGCGGCGTGGTACAGGCCGGTGCGGAACTGCTGGTGGCGGGGAGCGCCGTGTTTGGCGATGGCCGTGCGCAGGAAAATGCGCGCCGGCTGCTGGCGGCGGCACGATCGGCGGCCGGCGAGGCAGCGCCGCGGGGCGCAGCGCGCAGCAACGGTTCGCAGGGGCGGGGGAAGCGCAGACCTTCCGCCAGAAGCACGCGGGAGAAGGGTCTGCGGAGGGTCAGGTAAATGAAGTCTCAGATTGCGTTGCACGCATCGCGTACGTCCACGTTTTGTCTGCTGCTGGTCATCAGCGGCGCGACCGCGCACGCGGGCATCTTTCACCGCAAGACCAAGCCGCTGTCGCAGAAAGACGATGCGCTGGCGAGCGTCGCCTCCAACCAGCCGGATAAAGAGTTGTTTGACCGGGCGATGCGCGCTTTGAAGAAGGGCAAGTTCGACATTGCGCGGCTGGACCTTCAGACGCTGCTGAATACCTATCCGGACTCGGAATACGCGATGCGCGCCAAGCTGGCCATCGGCGATACCTGGTACAAGGAAGGCGGCTCCGCGGCCATGCAGCAGGCGGAGCAGGAGTACAAGGACTTCATCACCTTCTTCCCGGACAAGCCGGAAGCTGCCGAAGCGCAGATGAAGGTGGCCGACATTTATTACAAGCAGATGCAGAAGCCGGACCGCGATCCGACGAATGCCATCCGGGCGCAGGAAGAATACCGCGCGATGATTCTGCAGTATCCCGACTCCAGCCTGATTCCGCAGGCGCGGCAGAAGCTGCGCGAGGTGCAGGAGGTGCTGGGGGATCACGAGTTCACCATCGGATCCTTCTACCAGGCGCAGCAGAACTACGTGGCCGCCGGCGCGCGCCTGCAGTCGATCATCGACAGCTATCCGCTGTACAGCCGCGTGGATGAAGCGCTGATCGATGTGGGAGACGGCTACGCCGCCCAGGCCAAGAGTATTCAATCGCTGCGGCTGGATGCCGCGGCCAAGGAGCGGCTGCATGCCCTCTACATGCATCGGGCCCAGCAGGCGTATGACCGTGTGATTTTGGAGTATCCCATGATGCCGCACGCCGATGATGCGCGGGACCGGCTGGAGGCAATGGGGTTGCCCGTGCCGCAGCCCACCGAACAGGCTGTAGCGGACAGCGCGGCCATTGAGCAGAGCCGCGCGCCCATCAATCTGAAATACAAAGCATTCCTGCTGATCACATCGCGTCCTTCCACGGTGCAGGCGGCGCGAGTCGGCAATCCGAGCCTGGCCAACACCACAGAGGTGCTGGCGCCTTCCATTGTGAAAGAGACGATTGCCGACCTGAGCTGGGCGCAGAAGCCCGATGGCAAGCCGGCGCCGTCGCGGCCGTATCTGTCGAACCGTGTGCCCGCCGAGCCGCTGCTCTCCAACAATGCGCCGCTGCCGGGGATGCCTTCGACCGCAGCGCCTTCCACCGGGCAGCCAGCAAATTCGCTGCAGCTGAATGACGTGGGCGGGGATAACGTCCAGGGAGGGACTGTCGATCAGAATCAGGCAGCGCCGCAGACGGCGCCCCAACCCCCGCAGGCCGTTCAGCCTCCAGTGGGCAGTGGGGCGGCCACGCCGCAAGGAACAAAGCCCGCAGCCGCGCAGCCGGATGCCGCCACCAGTGGACAGCCCGCGGTATGGCCATCGGCAGCGCCCGATAACGGCGGTTTGAAGAAGGTAGCGCCAAAGAACAGCACGCCGCTTCCCGCAAGCACGGATGCTGCCTCAGCTCCTGCGCAGGTGAATGATGTGCCGGAGGGGGCGCGTTCCTCTGCCATGCCACAGGATGAAGCGGCGCAGAATGGGAAGAAGAAAAAGAAGCAAAAGGCCCCGAAGTTCACCTCCGGTCAGGAGTCTTCAAGCGCACATAAAAAGAAGAAGGGGCTGCACAAGCTCTGGTAGCGCGAAAGGCGGAAACAGCGGACGGGCGGCTTCGGCTGCCCGTCTTTCTTTTACGCGAATAGAAGTGCGCCATCCGTGCTCGCGCTTGCAGGTGCCCTGCGCTCGCTATGCTATCGTGGGGTTTGGCGGCATATCCGGCCTCCAACCCCTTGATAAGCCATGCCGCGCGAACTTCCTAAAGCTTATAACCCAACAGAAATTGAAGATAAGTGGGCCGAATTCTGGGTGGACCAGAATCTGTTTGCAGTGCCCACGCCGCAGCCGGACGAGCCGTCGCGCCCGCCGTTCACCATGCTGCTGCCTCCGCCGAATGTCACCGGGCGGCTGCACATCGGCCACATGCTGAACCAGACGGAGATGGACATTCTGACCCGCTGGCACCGCATGCGCGGCGATCGCGCGCTGTGGGTACCGGGGACGGACCACGCCGGCATTGCCACGCAGATGATGGTGGAGCGCCGCCTGACGGCGGAGGGAACGTCCCGCCATGCGCTTGGCCGCGAAGCCTTTGTCGAGCGCGTGTGGGAGTGGAAGCGCGAATACGGTGGCGCGATTCTGGCGCAGATGAAGCGGCTGGGCGCCAGTGTCGACTGGTCGCGCGAATACTTCACGATGGATGAGCGGCTGACGAAGGCTGTCCGCGAGGCCTTTGTCCGCCTGTATGAAGAAGGCCTGATCTACCGCGGCGATTACATCGTGAACTGGTGCCCGGGCTGCCTGACGGCGATCAGCGATCTTGAGGTGGAGCACGAAGAGCAGCAGGGAAAGCTCTACGAGATTCGCTATCCGCTGGCGGATGGCAGCGGAAGCCTGACCATTGCGACAACACGTCCGGAGACGATGGCGGGCGACGTCGCCGTGGTGGTAAATCCCGGAGATGCGCGCTATCGCGCCCTGGTTGGAAAGATGCTGCGGCTGCCGCTGTTCGGGCGCGAGATTCCTGTGCTTGCCGACGAGTGGGCAGATCCTGCGTTTGGAACTGGCGCAGTGAAGGTGACGCCGGCCCACGACGCGAACGACTACGCCATCGGACAGCGGCACTCGCTGCCGTCTCTTAAGGTGATGGATGAGCATGCGCGCATGAATGATGCGGCTGTGCCGTATGCGGGGCTGGACCGTTTTGCGGCGCGCAAACGCATCGTTGCGGACCTTGAAGCGCAGGGCTTTCTGGTGGCCGCGCGCGATCATACGAACGCCGTCGGCAAATGCTCGCGCTGTAAATCAGTCGTGGAGCCGCGGCTCTCGACGCAATGGTTCATTAAGATTCAGCCGCTGGCAGACAAGGCGATTGCGGCGGTCGAGACCGGAGCCATCCGCTTTACGCCCGACCAGTACCGCAAGGTGTACTTCGAGTGGATGCGCAACATCCGCGACTGGTGCGTTTCGCGGCAACTGTGGTGGGGTCATCGGATTCCAGCGTGGTACTGCGACGCTTGCGGCAAGGTGCTGGTAGCGCGGGAGGCGCCGTCTGCCTGCAGTGCGTGTGGCAGCGCGCAACTGCGTCAGGAAACTGATGTGCTCGACACATGGTTTTCCTCGGGACTGCTGCCGTTTACTGTCTTCGGCTGGCCCAACCAGACAACCGACCTGGCAACGTTCTATCCCACGCAGTTGCTGGTGACGGCGTTCGACATTCTGTTCTTCTGGGTCGCCCGCATGATCATGCTGGGCTGTCATTTTATGCAGCAGGTTCCGCTGCCGGACGGTTCGCCGCGGCCGCTCGAGGAGGCGGTGCCGTTCCGCGAGGTTTATATTCACGCGCTGGTGCGCGACGCCGACCGGCAAAAGATGTCGAAGACGAAGGGAAACGTCATCGACCCGATTGAGCTGACCAGCCAGTACGGGACCGATGCCGTGCGGTTTACGCTCGCGTCGATGGCGTCGCCGGGCACCGATATCGCCTTCAGCGAAGCGCGTACGGAGGGCAACCGCGCGTTCGCCAACAAGATATGGAATGCGGCGCGCTTTATTTTTCTGCAGATGGATCGCGCGCGCCAGGCAGGCATTGCAGCGGCTCCTCCGGCGAAGGAGACGCGGATTGACTGGGAGCGGCAGGCAATCGAGGCGCGCTGGATTGTCTCGCGGCTGCATCGCTGTGCGGAGACGGTGAACCGCGCGCTGGCTGCGTACCGCTTCGATGATGCGGCGCAGGCTGTCTACCAGTTTTTCTGGGGCGAGTTCTGCGACTGGTATCTCGAGATCGTGAAGCTGCGGCTGAATGTTGCCAAGGGAGAATCGACCCAGGCAGCGGCCGACGCACTTGAGGCGCTGCTCTATGTGTTCGAGGCGGCGCTGCGATTGCTGGCCCCATTCATGCCGTTTCTGACAGAAGAGATATGGCATGCGCTGTACGAAGGGGCTACGCCGCAAAAATCGATTGCGCTGGCGGAGTATCCAGCTGGGCAGGCGATGTTTGCAGCGGATGAAGCCCGCATGGCGGCGCTGCAGGAGCTGATTGTTGCGGTGCGAGGGTTGCGCAAGGATCGCGGTGTCGAAGAGAAGCAGGCAGTCGCGTTGCTGGCGACGCCGGCCGCGGCCGCACGCGCAGTGATTGCCGGCAACGAAGAGATTATTCAGCGGTTGGCCAGAGTGTCAGAGATCACGCTGCAGGATGCGCCCATCGCGGCTGGCGAAGGCCGCGCGCTGGTCGGATTCGACATCGGGATTGTCGCCCGCATTCAGGTAGACGCGGTAGCGGAGCGGCAGCGGCTGACGCGGGAGCTGGAAAAGCTGCGCACCGAGATGGCCGGTAAGCAGACGCAACTGAGCAACGAGGCGTTTCTGGCCAAGGCACCGCCGAAGGTTGTGGCCGGGCTTCGCGCCCGTGCGGATGAACTGACAGTGCTGATTGAAAAAAATGCTGCTGCGCTGGAAGCGCTGGCAGAACCACGGAAATAGGCGGTCACCATGGACTGGAAGAGCCGGCAGGTTACGGCCATCCTGGAGCAGGCGCTGGTCGAGGACCAGGCGACGCGCGACACCACGACGCGTCTGACGCTGGAGCGCAACATTGCTGCAACCGGCGCCGTGCTGGCCAAGCAGGACTGCATTCTGGCGGGATGCGAAGCGATTCCACGCACTCTCGAGGTGTACCGCCGCTTGCATCCAGCCAGCGGTACGCGCTGCCATGTTATCCGCAGTGCGGAGATCTTCGACGGCGTGCGTCTGCGCAAAGGGCAGACGATCGCATTCATCGAGGGTGACGCGCGGACGCTGCTGGCCTGCGAACGCGTCATTCTGAACCTGTTGCAGCGGATGTGCGCCATTGCGACGGAGACACGGCGGTATGTGGATGCGGTGCGCGGCACCGACGCTGTCATTCTGGACACGCGCAAGACGGTGCCGGGGCTGCGGCTGCTCGACAAGTACGCCGTGTTTTGCGGCGGCGGCCAGAATCATCGCATGGATCTCGCCGACGGCGTGCTGATCAAGAACAATCACATTGAACTGGGCGGCGGCGTGCAGAAGGTGCTGGCGCGCGCGAGGAAGCGGCGGCGCGCGGGCCAGAAGATTCGCGTCGAGGTCCGCACCATGGCGGAGCTGGAAGAAGCGCTGCGCGGCGGCGCGGACTCGTTGCTGTTGGATAACATGACGCCGAAGGAAGTCGCGAAGGCGGTGAAGCTGGCGCGCCAGCGCGCGGGAAAGATTCCCATTGAAGCATCGGGCGGCATGACGCTGGCCACGGTGCGCAAGTATGCGAAAGCGGGCGTGGACTTTATCTCTGTCGGCGCACTGACGCATTCGGTGGCCGCCGTTGACCTGAGCATGCGAATCTCTCCCGCACGCGCCGCGCGGGACGATGCCTAGCCCGCTGGATTCAGCCGCGCTGGATCGCGCGCTGCACGGCACCATGTTCGCGGGCAACGTCCACGTATTCGCGACGATCGATTCCACCAACACCTATGCAATGCGAGAGGGCGCGACCAGCGCGCCGGGTGGCTCGGTCTACATTGCCAGCGAACAGACGGCGGGCCGGGGCCGCGGTGCGCACCGCTGGCACTCGGAGCCAGACTCCGGCGTGTACATGAGCCTGCTGCTGCGGCCGCGCATCGCGCCGGCGGACGCTCTGTGGCTGTCGCTGGCTGCGGGGTTGGCCGTGCAGCAGGGCATTGCGGACGTGACCGGACTGAAGGCCGATATTCGCTGGCCGAACGACCTGTTGCTGGGTGGCCGGAAATTCTGCGGAATTCTTACCGAGATGAATGCGGAAGCGACGCAGGTTCGGTATGCCGTCACGGGGATCGGAATCAACGTGAACCACGCGATGTTTCCAGAGGAGCTGCAGTGGGTCGCGACTTCGCTGCGCGTGGAGGCTGGGCGCGAGCAGGACTGCACGGCGGTGGCCGCTGCCATTTTGCGCGCGCTGGATGCGGAGCTGCGGGATCTGATGCAGGCAGACACCATTGCGCTGGCGACCGCGTCGCTGCTGACGCGCTTTGAAGAGTGCTCCACCTGGGCGCGCGGCAAGCGCGTTTCTGTCGATGAGGCCGGAGGGTACACTGGCGTCACGGCTGGCCTGGATGCGCGCGGATTTCTGCGCGTCGATACCGGGACGGAGATGCGGACCGTGCTGTCTGGCGGCGTGCGCGAGCTTACGCCTGGAGTGTAAAGAATGCTGCTGGTGCTCAACGTCAACAATACGAATACTGTGATCGCGCTCTATCCGATGACGGAGGGCCGCACGGGACCGCTGCGCCGCACCTGGCGCATCAGCACCAAGCAAACGCAGACGGCCGATGAGTACGGAATTCTTGTGCGGAGCCTGCTGGAGACGGAAAACGTTCCGATTGCCGAGATCGCCGGCGTGGTGATCGCGTCGGTCGTTCCGCCGATTGACTGGATTCTCCGCCAGTTCTGCGAGCGGTACCTGCATCACAAGCCGGTGTTCATTGAGCCAGGCGTGAAGACGGGATTGCCGATCCTTACCGATAATCCGGGAGAAGTGGGCGCGGATCGTGTGGCGAATTGTGTCGGCGCGTACCACCAGTACGGCGGCCCGTGCATTGTGGTGGATTTTGGCACGGCGACCAATTTCGATGTTGTCAGCGCCAGAGGGGAGTTTCTTGGGGGCGCGATTTCGCCGGGCCTGAATGTCTCCGCCGAAGCGCTGTTTGCGCGCGCCGCGCGGTTGCCAAGAATCGAGATCAAGCGGCCGGCAAAAGTGATTGGCACCAACACTGTCGACAATCTGCAGATTGGCCTCTATTACGGACACGTGGCGCTGGTGGATGGAATTCTGGAGCGCATGATTGCCGAGCTTGGCGCGGCGACGAAGTGCGTGGCCACCGGAGGGCTGGCGCATCTGATCGCAGGGGATTCGCGGTACATCTCTGAAGTGAATGAGACGCTGACGCTGGATGGCTTGCGGCTGATCTATGAACGCGACACTGCGGCGAACAGCAAGCGCACGGCACGCCGGCCGGCCGCCAGTCAGACATAGGCCAAGCCTTGCGGAATTACTTCAACTACTACACCGAGATTGAGGAGCATTTTCAGCGCCGCCGCGGGACGCTCCTGATGCTGTCCACGCTGGACTGGGCATTGATTTCTGCCTGGCAGGAGGCGGGGTATCCGCTGGAGGCGGTTCTGGCGGGGATCGATGCGGCGTTCGACAAGCATGAGGCGCGGCACAAGCGGGCCGCGGCGCGGCGCATCAACGGGCTGGCCTATTGTGCGCAGGCGGTGACGCAGGCGGTGGAAGCCATGCACGAGGCTGCGGTGGGAGCCGGGGCGCCGGGCAAGCCGGCGCGCGAGACAGGATTTGAACCGGCGCGCATTGCGCAGTACCTTCGAAGCGTGGCTGCAGCGTTGGAGGCGTGCGCTGCGCCGGCCGCCCTGCAGGCCCCGTTGCAAGCGGCGGCTGCACGCATGCGCGAGCTGGCCACCGAAGCGGAAGCGGAGATTGCTGGAGCGGAGGCCCTGGAGCAGCATCTTTTATCGCTGGAGGATCAGATTTTCGCGGCCATGCAGGCGGCAGTTCCCGCCGAGGAGTTTGCCGCGCTGCGCAGCCAGGCGGCGCGGGAGCTGGCGCCCCATCGCAGCAAGATGCAGGCGGTGCAAATCCGGCAGATTGAGCAGCAGTTTCTGCGGCGTTCGATGTTTCAGCGATATGCAATTCCGCGCCTGAGCCTGTTTTATATGCCGCCCGCATGAAACTTACTATCGACAAGCTGATTTATGGCGGGCAGGGGCTCGCCACGCTTCCGGCAGAGGCTGGCGAGCGCGCAGGCATGCGGGCCTTTGTTCCGTTTACGCTGCCGGGTGAAGTGGTTGAGGCGGAGATTGCCGCCGTCCATCGTGGATATTGTGACGCGCAGCTTACGCGCGTGCTGGAGGCTTCCCCGGCGCGGGTGGCTGCGCCGTGTCCGTGGTTTGGTTCGTGCGGCGGCTGCCAGTTGCAGCACGCGGAGTATGCGCTGCAGGTAGAGAGCAAGCGCGGCGTGCTGGGGGAGGCGCTGCGGCGCGCCGGGTTGCGGGATCTGCCAGAGATTGCCACGCTGACGGGCGCGCCGTTTGGCTACCGCAATCGCGTGCGCGTGGTGCTGCAGACGCGGCCCCACGCTGCCGTCGGATATCGCCGCGCAAAATCGCACGAGGTCCTGGCCATTGACGCGTGTGCGATTGCGCATCCGCGCATCAGCGGCTGCATGCAGCAGTTGGCTGCGATGGCGCAGGCGGGGAAATTGCCCCCGGAGTTACGCGAAGCCGAAATCTTCGTCAATCACGATGCCTCGGCGATGATTCTGGCGCTGCAGGCAGATCCTCTGCCGGGCAAGGCTCGTCTGGCGTTCGAGACGTTTCTTGCATCGCTTGCGGATGCGCTGCCTGCATTGCAGGGGGCGATGGTGTTTCCCGCGGGAGAAAACATAGGCCGCGAACCGATGCTGCAATGGGGGCGTCCTGAGCTGCGGTATCGCGTGGATGGACGCGAGCTGCGGGTCAGCGCGGGATCGTTCTTTCAGGTAAACGGAACGCTGCTCGATGCGTTTGTTCGCGCCGTGACGGAAGGCCGCAGCGGAGCGCTCGCATGGGATCTTTATGCCGGGGTGGGTCTGTTTTCTGTAGCGCTGGCGGAAAACTTTGCGCGCGTGGAGGCAGTGGAGGGTAGCCCAGTGGCGTTTGCGGATCTGCGCACGAATCTGCAGGGTCACACCGCGCGTGCCCATCATGCGGCCACGCTCAACTTTCTTCGCACCCATGCGAGAAATGCCGCGCGACGCAGGCCAGATCTGATCCTCCTGGACCCTCCACGGGCCGGGCTGGGCGGGGAAGTGTGCCGTCTGCTTGCCCAGATTGGACCGCCGTCGATCGTCTATGTCTCCTGTGATCCCGCGACGCTGGCACGCGATTTGAAGGCATTGATACAATCTGGCTACCGGATCCAAACATTGCAACTGGTGGACATGTTTCCGCAGACGTCGCATATGGAGGCGATTGCAACACTGACGCAGTAGTAGCACCCACCCCCAAGGGCTACGATGCAAACAACAACTCCCTCACCCGCGCGGCCGGAAACCGTCCGTCGTTCCGGCTATGCTCCTGCACCCCTGCGCCGGAGCCGCTATCGCAGCGCTTCCGCGCAGCTGGCGTTCGGTTACGCGCCCATGCTGTTTGCCGCGTGCTGGCTGGCGGTGGGAATTCTGGTGGCGCGCTGGGCCTGGCGGCCACCGCTTACGCTCTTATTTTTATCGATGGCAGCGCTCTTGCTGACCGCGCTGGCGGCGCGGAGAGGCACGCGGGCTGCGCTGATTCCGCTCGCGCTGGTATGGCTGATGGCTGGGCAGTTTTCCGCGGAGGTGATGCCGCGTCCTGCGGCGGCACGCTCTTTTCTGCGCATGTCCGACGGGTTGCAGCGTCGCGTGACGGGAACGGTGCTGGCGATCCATTCACCGCGCGTCGAGCGGCGCCAGATGACCAGCGGAGCGATCGAAGAAGAGATTTCGCAGAAAATTGTTGTCGGCGTTACGGGCATTGAGAGCTTCACGGCGGATCGCGACTGGATGCAGGCGACGCACGGTGGCCTTCAGATCACGCTATACACCCGAGACGGAGTGAGCCTGCCGTCCTTGCATTGTGGGGAGGGAATCACCGCGACGGTCCGCATGCACCGCGCGGAGCGCTACAACGACCCCGGGGCGTGGGACTATCGCGAGTACCTGGCCCAGCAGGGGATTTTCGCGCTGAGCAGCCTGCCCGCCGATCGGCTGGTGCTCACAGGGAACCACTCCCGGCCGACGCTGGCCTGCCTGGCGACCTCTGCGCAGCAGTGGTCGGCGGGGCGTATGCATCAGGTTGCGGCCGCCGCATCCGGCATTCCGTGGCTGCCGCGCTGGGCGCGCTTCAGCGACGGCGATGCGGCCATGGTGAGCGCGATGCTCTTCGGGGATCGCGCGGGACTGCGGCACTCTGTGCGCAGTGCGTTTGAGCGCACGGGGTCTTTCCATCTACTGGTCGTCTCTGGCCTGCACATCACCATCGTGATCGGACTGCTGTTCTGGCTGGCGCGGGCGCTGCGGATGAGTGAGCTAGGCGCGACCATATTCGCTCTTGCGCTGGCAATGCCCTACGCCTTTCTTACTGGGTTTGCGCCGCCGGTACAGCGGGCGCTGCTGCTGAGCGCTGTGTATCTGGTGGGGCGGCTGGTGTACCGGGAGCGCGTCGCGCTCAATGCCATCGGTGTGGCGGCGGTGCTGATTCTGGCGCGGAACCCGGATGCGCTCTTTGCATCCAGCTTTCAGATGACGTTTCTCGCCGTGCTCGTGATTGGCGGCGTGGCCGCGCCGCTGATCGAGCGCCGGATTGGGCCGATGCTGCGAGCGCTGCGGCTGCCGCGGCAGATTGCGCTGGATCCGCATCTGCCGCCGCGCCTGGCGCAGATGCGTGTCTCCTTGCGCATGCTGGCGACTTCGCTGCAGCCATTTCTCGGGGTGCGCTGGGCCTGGCGGCTCCCGTTCGCCACGGTACGCGTTGCCCTGCGCATTGCGGAGGCGATGATCGTCGCGTTTTTTGTGGAACTGGCGATGGTCCTGCCGATGGCAGTCTATTTCCACCGCATTACGCTCGTGGCGCTGCCGGCGAATTTTCTGGGGCTGCCGCTGCTCGGTCTGCTTCTGCCCGCCGCACTGCTCACATATCTTGCTGCGTGTGTACAGCCGGCGCTGGCAATTGTTCCTTCCTCCGTGACGGCCGGGCTGCTGCATGGCATCGCCGGGCTTGTCGGCTGGTTTGGCCGTCTGCCCGCCGCACAGCTTCGCACGCCACAACCGCCAGCGTGGGCGGTTGTGCTCTTTGTGGCGGCCTGGGGACTTGCGATCTTCTGGGTGCGCCGCTCGCGGCGGTATTGGCTGGCATCGCTGGGGCTGGTGCTGCTGGCCTCGCTTACCGTACTGTGGCCGGTTGCGCCGCGTCTGCACAAAGGTGAGCTTGAAGTGACGGCCATCGACGTTGGCCAGGGGGACTCGATCCTGGTGGTTTCGCCGCAGGGAAGGACGCTGTTGATCGATGCGGGCGGTCCCGTGGGTGGTCCGCAGCCGGTCGATCCGCAGTTTGATGTGGGCGAGGATGTTGTTTCGCAATACCTCTGGACCCGCGGCATCCGACGGCTGGATGCGGTGGCGCTGACCCATGCGCACAGCGATCATATGGGCGGCATGCCGGCTGTGATCCGAAATTTTCACCCCCGGGTCTTGTACACCGGACACAATCCGATGACGACGCACTACCGCGCATTGCTGGAAGTGGCCGCACAATCGGGCACGGCGGTTCGCACGCTTACCGCCGGAGATCGCTTCCTTTTCGGAGGTTCCTGGGTACACGTGCTGGCGCCGGCAGCGGACTATCGGCCGGGACTCCACGCCTCCAATGACGATTCACTGGTGCTGCGCATCCGCTACGGGCGCACGGCGGCGCTGCTGGACGGAGATGCAGAAGCGCCGGTGGAGCGGGAGATGGCGGCGACGGAGCCAGTGTCGGCAGAGCTGTTGAAGGTGGGTCACCACGGCAGCAGCACCTCGACGATTCCGGTGTTTCTCAACGCCGTGCATCCGCAATATGCGGTGATCTCGGTGGGTACGCACAACCCGTTCGGCCACCCGAAGATTTCTGTGCTGGACGAACTGGCCGCCGATCATGTGCGCGTCTATCGGACGGACATGCTGGGACTCAGCTCATTTCTACTGGATGGCACGGCGGTGCGCCCGCTGCCGCCGGGCGCTCACTGACCTTCGACGCTGGCCAGGTGCATGGTGATGGTGCCCCAAAAGAGCCGCGCGCGGACCTGAACCGGGAGATGGCGCGCGTCATCCGTGTACCAGATAAGGATGCTGCCGCGATGTTTCACCACGCCAGCCGCGGCTGTCGGCTCCACGCGAATGGTGGCGAATGTGCCTGCGGGAGTCACGACGGATTCCTTGGCTTCGACCTTCATGGTGACGGCGACTACTTTGCCGGCATCGGCCAGGGGAAAGGCGAGATTGTGGCCCACGACCAGGGGCTGCGTTGCGGCGTAGAAGATTCCGGAAAGCACATCGGTCACGCAGCCTGGGATGGGGGCAGTGAAATGCTTTGTGCTGCCGTTGACCATGTTGCGTTCGCTGAGAATCTGCTGGTGTTTCGCATAGTCCAGGCGCATGGTGCCGTGGATGCGGCGTGGCCCTTCCTGAATCTGCTTGCTGTAATCGAACGAGCATCCGGTATTGCGATCGAAGTCACTGTCGTAGCGGTCCGCGACCGGGAACAACAAATTCATGGTGCCGTTCGACGTGGCATAGGCGGTGACGTGTTCGTTATTTCCCTTCTGTTCCAGATGAAACGAGGCGGTGCCGGCGGGGAAGACACGCCAGTCAACCGTGTATTTCAGTGTCCGATTGCTGGCAATTGGGTAGGCGGGGTTCGGCGGCGGCATCGTCGGAGCCTGTGCCAGGGATGCAGGCGCCAGATACGCTGCGGCCAGCATCAGTAGAAAAATTGAGGACGGGGATTTCCGCAAGTGTTACTCCATAAAAGTTCTCGCACACCGACGGAGCGCGTTGTTACCGGCGAAGAACCAGTATTACGGCCAGGGCCGCATACAGAAATATTGAGCCTAGAAGCGAATTGTACTCGCGATGCTGGCGGTAGAGGGCAAAAGAAAACTCCCCACGGGCATGGCCTGCAGACGATGAGATGCGGGGAACGAGGCGCGGTACGCACCGCGTGTATTCAGCAAATTCAGGAAAATGGCCGCGCAGAAACTCCTCTTCCGAAAGAATGACGGGCCAGTAGATCAACAGAAACAGGACGGTGAGCAGGCCCACGACCCACAGGCTGCGTGACGCGGCGGCGAAGCCATACGCAATGAGCATGGAGCCGAGGTAGAGCGGGTTGCGCGTGAAGGCGTAGGGGCCGGAGGTGGCGAGCGCGGCGTTTTTGCGGACGTGGCCAGAGGCCCAGGCGCGCAGCAGAAGTCCGGGAACTACCAGCAGCAGGCTCCACGCGATGGAGCGCACCGATGGCGCCGCCAGCCACGCATAGACGAGCACAAACGCAAAGCCTGCCGGGACGCGGATGCGTCGGGAGAGCAACTTCCATCGTGCGAGGGTTGAGTTGGGTGCGGGTGCGGTCATCGCGTCTCCTGGGCTTTTGCCGGCAGCAAGGACATGGCTGCGGCAACGACGGAAGCCGGCGTGATGGTCAGCAGGCCCGCTTCCGGCTGGCTGCGCCGGGCATGGTCGCGGCGGCTTTGCGGATGACGCAGGACGATGGCGCGGGTGCCCCAGGGGCCGTTACGCCCGGGGTCCGTGGGGCCGTAGATGCCGACAACGGGTATGCGCAGCGCGGCTGCCAGATGCAGCGGACCAGTGTCGCCGCCGATGAAAAGCGCGGCACGGCGGGTACAGGTGATAAGAGTATCGAGCGAGCCGGACATGACAAACACCTGTGCGCCCGCCTGGCGGCAAAGCGCTTCCGCCAGTGGAGCTTCTTTGGGTCCGGCATTGACGACGACTGGGAAGCCCGCTGCGGCGATCTTTTGCGCGACCTCTGCATAGCGGTCGATGGGCCAGCATTTTGCGCCCCAGCCGGCGCCGGGATTCATCAGGACGAACTGGCGGATGCTGCGCTCTGCCAGCCACGCATTCACCCACTGCTCTGCTGCAGGATCGCACGGGAGATCGGGCGCGCAGTCCGGCAGTGCGCCGCGTGTTTTCTTGAGCGCCTGCTCGACCACCTCGCGCGCCTGCTCGATGACATGCACGCCGGTGGTGGCGACGCGTTCGCCGAACAGCCAGCGGGCCAGCGGTTCGCGCGGAGACTGCTCCCCAACCAGCCGAGGAGTGTGCGCCATGCGCCCGATCCACGCGGAACGGATGGCACCTTGCAGATCAATCGCCAGGTCATAATGCTGACTGCGCAGTTCCCGTCGCACCGCGCGAATGCTGCGCAGGGTCTGCGCAGAGAGCGGACGCCGCGCCCATTGCTTGGCGGGCACGATGTGCAGGTGGTCGATGACGGGCATCAACGGGCCGCGCGGCGTGTCCGCGGCGGCAGAGGTGGCGCGCAGCAGAGCGGTCCACTGCGGCTCAATGGCCCAGCCGATCTGGCAGCCAGGCAGTGTGGCGCGCAAGGCGGAGACGGCGGGCAGTGCGTGAAGCACGTCGCCCATCGCGCCGAGACGTACGATGAGGATTTGCAAAGGCTGCACGGTTTGACAAGCCCTATCATCGCACGCAACGCGATTGATTCAAACTATACCCAGAGGCTGTGTCAGGCGGCGCAGCAGATCGTCCAGCGCGCCGGGTGGATCGATCAGCGTCACGCTGAGCGATGCGAGGTAAAGAGGCGCTGTGGCTTCGAGCGCTGCGCGCTGTGTGGGTGTTAGCCGCCACCAGTCTTTTTCGGTGGTGAGAAAGATCTTGGCGTGGCGGCGGACGGCCTCGGACTGCAGATGACGAATGTCGGCGGTCGTGTAGCGGTGATGGTCGGGCCAGCGCAGCGTCGTCGCGGGCGTGGCTCCAGCACGCTGCACGCTGGTAAAGAACTGCTCGGCTTTGCCGATTCCGCAGAAGACGACGGAAGGCACATTTTGTGCTTCGAACGGGACCGTCGTTTGCCGCTGGATGGTCCATACGCGGCGGGGATCGCTAGTCTGCATGCAATCCAGCGCCTGCTCGCGATACGCGGCATCTTCGGCGGCGAGCACGCAGATATCCGCGCGGTGCAGGCTGGAGAGCGGCTCGCGCAGATTCCCTGCGGGCAGTAAGCGATCATGGAAATCGCGCGCCTGTAGCAGAACGATATCGGCGGTGCGGGCCAGTCGGCGATGCTGAAAGCCGTCGTCGAGAACATGGACGCCGCGTGATACAGGGGACTGCTCGGCGAGCCGGCCAGCCGCCCAGCGGTCCCCGCCGACGAAAACGGGCAGGTCGCGATGCGCCAGCAGGAGTGGCTCATCGCCAAAGCGGGATGCCGGATCGGGCTCTTCAGGATTTAAGGTCACGCGCAGAAGCTCGCGGCTGCTGCGACCGTAGCCACGGGTCAGGACATCCGACTGCCAGTCGGCTTGCGCGAGCAACTGCGCCAGCAGCAGAACGAAGGGTGTTTTGCCGGTGCCCCCGGTGGAGAGATTGCCGACGCTAAGGACGGGCCACTGCAGGCGGCGCGGCTGGCGCCATCCGCGGTCGTAGGCGGCGTTCTTCAGCGAGGTCGCAAGGCGATAGGGCATGGCCGCGGCGCGCAGCAACGCGGAGTACGGTTGCAAGTCGCTCACGGGCGGCGCTCCTGCGGGGTGGCGTGCAGAATTTCCAGGATGGCCTGCGCGCAGCGTTCGG
Organism: Acidobacteriota bacterium; assembly: GCA_021827845.1. Classification (GTDB taxonomy): domain Bacteria; phylum Acidobacteriota; class Terriglobia; order Terriglobales; family Acidobacteriaceae; genus JAKAUB01. Next base: position 18,194 of record JAKAUB010000189.1, read on the forward strand.
TGGCCCCGGCGTTACGCAGAAAGACACTGCGTGCGCGTTCGCCCATCGCTGGCGCGCTGCCGTCTGTCAGCAGCCGGTGCAAGGTCGGCGTAAGGTTGTGAGTCTCGGCGACGACGGCGGCCTGGTCGGCCAGCAGCTCCGCGTGGATCGTGCGGAAGTTCTGCATGAACGGCCCGGTGACGATGGGAACCCCAAACTGCGCGGCCTCCAGGGGATTGTGGCCGCCGCGATCGATGAGGCTGCCTCCGATGAAGGCCACCGACGCCAGGGAGTATACCGACGCGAGTTCGCCGATGGAGTTCAGCAGGAAGACGCTGCCCGCAGAGATGTTCGAGGGCTGCTCGCTCCACTGCGAGCGCGCGACCCAGGGCAGGCCACTGGCGGCGAGCAGGACGCGCACTTCATCGAAGCGCTGGGGATGGCGTGGAGCAAGAATGAGCACCAGCGGCAGACCCTGCGTGACGAGTTGCTGGAAGGCGCCGAGGACTGCCGCTTCTTCTCCGGCGAGCGTGCTGCCGGCCACGCAGACCTGAGCGCCGGGCGGAAGATGCTCGCGTAGCGAGAGGACCAGAGGCGTGTCGGCGTTGGCATGGAGGTCAAACTTGAGATTGCCGGTGACGCGGACGGCAGCTGCGGGTGCGCCGATGGCGCGGAAACGTTCAGCGTCCTGTTCGCTTTGCGCAAGGATGAGCGTGACGCGCCGCAGCAGCGGACGCCAGAGCCAGCGCAGCGCGCGGTAGCGGGGCAGCGAACGGTCGGAGATGCGGGCATTGACGACGATGATGGGAATGCGGCGGCGATGGGCCTCCACGATCATGCGCGGCCACAGTTCGCTCTCCATCAGAACGAGCGCGCGCGGCCGGACCTGCGACAGCACGCGACGGACGGAGAAGGCAAAGTCCAGCGGATAGTAGAAGACGCGAGCGACGTCTTTCTTGGGAGCCGGGAAGCGTTGCTGGGCAAGTTGCTGGCCCGTATCGGTCGTGGTGGAAAGGACGATCGGAAGCTGTGGATCGGCTGCTTCCAGCCGGTGAATGAGCGGCGTGGCAGCGATAAGCTCCCCGACCGAGACGGCGTGCAGCCACAATGTTGGCTGGCCGTGCGTGTACGCCAGCACGCTTTGCGGTGTGCGGCCCAGACGCTGGCGCAGGCCGGTGCGATAGCGGCCGCGCGCCATGCGGACCAGCCACCAGGGTGCGGCCAGCAGCAGCGCCAGAAAAAGTCCGAAGCTGTAGAGCAGCATCATCCGCGTGCGGGGAAAGATTCGTCAGCCTTTACCATACATTCAGGACGCTGCTTATGAACGCATTGCAACAGCCACGCATTCGAGTTTTAGGCGCCGGGCTTGCCGGGCCGGAGGCAGCGCTGCAGGCAGCGCAGCGCGGCTGTGCGGTGGACCTGTACGAGATGCGGCCGATGCGCTCCACAGAAGCGCATCAGACGGCGGACTTTGCTGAGTTGGTGTGCTCCAACAGCCTGAAGTCGGAGAGCGACTTCACCGCGCCGTGGCTGCTGAAGCAGGAGATGCGGCGTGCAGGATCGCGGCTGCTGCAGGCGGCGGATGCCAGCGCCGTGCCGGCTGGCCATGCGCTGGCGGTGGATCGCGTAGAGTTTTCGCGCCGTGTGGCCGAAGCGATTGCCGCGGAGCCGGGGATTACGGTGCATCGCGAAGAGATTACGACGCTGGCTCCGGATGACCCGCTGACCATTGTGGCGACAGGGCCGCTGACCTCGCCTGCATTGTCTGCGGCGATTGCGCAGCTGACAGGCAGCGGGCATCTGGCGTTTTATGACTCGATCAGTCCGATTGTCGAGGCGGACTCTATTGATATGGATCGCGTGTATTTTGCCGCGCGGTGGGACAAGGGGACGGCCGACTATATCAATTGTCCGATGACGCCGGAGGAGTATGACCGCTTTTATGACGCGCTGGTGAGCGCGGAACGGGCCGGCGAAAAAGAGTGGGAGAAGCTGCACTATTTTGAAAGTTGTCTGCCGATTGAGGAGCTGGCGCGGCGCGGGCGGGACACGCTGCGGTTTGGACCCATGAAGCCGGTGGGGCTGCGCGATCCGCGCACCGGAAAAACGCCGTGGGCGGTGGTGCAGCTGCGTTCGGAGAATCTTCGCGCCGACTCCTACAACCTGGTCGGCTTTCAAAATCACCTGAAGTATGGTGAGCAGGCGTGCGTGCTGCGGCTGATTCCGGGTCTGGAGAATGCGAAATTTTTGCGCTACGGCCAGATCCATCGCAACACGTACATCAACGCGCCCGCACTGCTGAATGCGACGCTGCAACTGCGCGCTCATCCGGCACTGCTGTTTGCGGGGCAAATTTCTGGAGTCGAGGGCTACACGGAGTCCATTGCGACCGGCATGCTGGCGGGAATTTATGCGGCGCAACTGGCCCATGGCGAGACGCCTGCGCCTGTGCCGCGCGAAACTGCGCTGGGCTCGCTGGTGCACTACATTACGCAGGCAGACAGCAAGAACTTCCAGCCGGCAAATATCACGTTTGACCTGCTGCAGCCGCTGGACGAGACGGAGCGGAAGCGCGTGCGCGATAAGCGGCTCCGCCACCAGATGCAGTGTGAGCGGGCGCTGGCCGCGTTTGACGCGTGGTGGAGCAGGCAGCCTACCGCTCGGGCTTCCGTGGCCGCACTTTGAAGTAAATCGGCGACCCTTCAAAGCC
>JAKAUB010000161.1 GCA_021827845.1 Acidobacteriota bacterium
GCGGGCTGGGGATGGAACACCGGCCATCCGTGGCTGGCGGAGAACTCAAGCAGCGCGGGGGTCGGATTTACCGGGAAAGCCTGCCGCGCCATCAGCAGCATGGCAGCGTCATGGATGGAATTGCCAAACACCGCATCCGGATGGCTGATGCCCACGCGGCGCAGAGAATGCGCCTTGCCTTCGTCGGTCGGCACATCGGTCAGAACGTCCGTCGCAACGCCGTGATCCACGCGGACGCTGGCAGCAAGCACGCGTTCCGCGGGAATGCCAAACTCGGCCGCCGCGTGTTCGATCATCCACTGGTTCGTGGAACTGACAGCCCACAGCTCCACCCCTTCGCGCCGCAGTTGCTCGCACAGTGAAAACATCTCCGGAAAAATCTGCGGTCGCACGGTATGGTCGAAAAAATCCCGCGCCGCGTGGCGCAGCTCCTGCTCCCGAAGCCCGCGATAGATCTGCACCATCTCGCCGCATATGGCCAGCTCTGACACTTCGCCGCGCAGATACGCGCGATAGCGGTCGTCGAGCCAGTTGCTGGCATCCCGAGAGAGCAGACCGCAGCTCATCGACCAGCGCATAAAGCCTACGCCCGCGTCTCCGGGCCACAGCGTTCCGTCGCAGTCGAAGACAGCCACTCTCGGCTGCAGCGCGGCGATGGCATGAAAGAAGCGGGCGGAATCGAAGACTTCAGCGGGCGGAGAAATGACTTGCTGCATCGCGAGATAATCCTTGGTCGAGCCGGTGGAGGGTGCGGCATCGACTCGACGCCGCGACTCTTCCCCTCTTCTATCTTGCCGGTTTACGCCTGACTGCGCCAGCTTTGTAACCTCGCTGTAAAGTCAGGTACGCTGCGGAAACTTCCTGCTCTGTGCTGTGCGGCATGTCCGATAATCGTTGCGTAGTCCTGACTATGCAGCGTGACACGAATCTCGGGCTGATCGATGCGTACCTGACATATCTGCGCGTCGAAAAAGGGCTGGCGCCGCTCACCTGCGACGCCTACCGCCGCGACCTGCTGCAATTTGCGGAGTTCCTGGAACAGCAAAATGGCCGCCTGGATAGCGCGAGCCACGAACAGGTGGCGGCCTTTATCCAACACCTGCAGGCACACCAGGCGCAGGCGCGGTCGCGCGCCCGCAAACTTTCCTGCCTGCGCGGCCTATACCGCTGGCTGCTGCTCGACAGCCGCATTGCGCACGATCCTACGATCCACATTGAGTCGCCGGGCGGCTGGAAGGTGCTGCCCAAGTCCCTGTCGAAGGATGAAGCGCTGGAGATGGTGGAGCGCAGCCGTGGCGGGGAACAGGAGGCCTCGACACCTGCGCGGTTGCGCGATGCCGCTATGATTGAGCTGCTGTATGGAAGCGGCGTGCGCGTCTCGGAGCTGGTGGGCCTCAACGTCGCCGATGTTGCTCTGGAACAGGGCCAACTGCTGGTGCGCGGCAAAGGAGACAAGGAGCGCATCGTACCGCTCAGCCAGCCAGCCACGCAGGCGCTGCTTGCGTATCTGCAGCAGGGCCGGCCGGCGTTTGCCGCGCGGCAAAAGCGGCCCGTCCGGCAGGTATTTCTGGGCGCACATGGCCGGTCGCTTTCGCGCCAGATGGTGTGGACGCTGGTGAAACGGCTGGATCACCGGGCCAGCCCGCACATGCTGCGCCACTCCTGCGCCACCCATATGGTGGAAAATGGCGCCGATCTGCGCACGGTCCAGACGCTGCTGGGCCACGCCGATATCTCCACCACGCAGGTCTACACGCATCTTGCCCTAGGCCGGCTGAAGGCGGTGCATCGGGCGCATCATCCCCGCGGCCGCCAGCGCCTGCCGGAGTCCGTATGAACCCATCCACAGAAGCCGCAGAGGCCCAGCCGGCGATCTTCGACCTGATCGCCGAGTACCTGTCCGTGCTGTCGGCCGAGCGCGACGCCTCGCCGCACACGCTGCGCGCCTATCGGCGGGAGCTCGACGGCTTTGCGGCATTTCTCGTGAAGCGGATCGGACGCGACGTCACCCCCGCATCCGTCGATCATCCTGTGATCCGCGAATATCTTGGCACGCTCTACGGCGCGGGACTTTCGAAGCCGTCGGTCGCACGCGCGCTGGCGGCCATCCGCTCCTGGTTTGGCTGGCTGGCACGCACCGGCCGCATCGAGCAGAATCCGGCCCGACTGGTCGCCAGCCCGAAGCTGCCCAAGCATCTGCCCCGCGTTCCGGGCATGGAGCAGATGAACGGCGCTATCGACGCCCTGAGCCGGCCGACGAGCAAGCCAGAGGTTGCCGAAGAGACGCCATGGCCGGAGCGCGACCGTGTGATTCTCGAATTGCTGTACGGCTGCGGCATCCGCAACGCGGAGCTGGTCGGTCTAAATCTCGAAGATATCCAGTGGGGCAATGAGTGTCTGCTGGTGCGGGGCAAGGGGCGCAAAGAGCGCTACGTCCCGCTGGGTGATGCGGCCGCGGTCGCGCTGCGCAGCTATCTGGCCTCGCGGGCGGAGCGGCTGGCGAAAAGCAATCGCGCCGCCAACGCCCTGCTGCTGAACGCACGGCTGCGCGGCAACCCGCGGCTGACGACACGCAGCGTGGGGCGCATCGTCAAACGCCTGGCTATGGCGGGTGGCATGGCGGCGGATGTTCACCCCCACACGCTGCGTCATGCGTTTGCGACCCACATGCTGGAAGAAGGCGCAGACCTGCGCTCCATCCAGGAGATTCTGGGTCACGCCCGGCTGGCCACGACGCAGCGCTATACCCACCTGACGGCCAGCCAGGTAACGGCGGTGTACGACCGCACCCACCCGCGCGCCAAAGGTTGAACCCCAACAGCTTGTATCGAAAGGAAAAGCCTCGTTCCCGGGAATCCTCCCGAGCGGCGCGAATCCCTGCTGCAAACCGGCTAAAATTAAGAGACGGCCAAATTCCGCTGTGTGGCGCATGACGCCCCGCGGTGTTATGGCCATGGAGTTTTCCCTTTCATGCCCATCAGCGATGCACTGACCAAGGTCTTCGGCACCAGCAATGAGCGCGCCGTCAAGCGCATGCTCCCCATGGTGCGCGAGATCAACGCGCTTGAACCCGCGATGCAGCAGCTCACCGACGAGCAGATGCGCGCCAAAACGCAGGAGTTCCGCGCCCGCATTGCCGAACGCGTCAACGGGATTGAGGACAAGGACGAGCGGTACAAAGCCGAGCAGGACGTGCTGGACCAGATTCTGCCTGAGGCCTTCGCACTGGTCCGCGAAGCCAGCCGTCGCGTGCTGGGCATGCGTCACTTTGATGTGCAGCTAATCGGCGGCATGGTGCTGCATCAGGGCAAGATCGCCGAAATGAAGACCGGCGAAGGCAAAACGCTGGTGGCCACGCTGCCCTGCTATCTCAACGCGCTCGCCGGCCATGGCGTACACGTGGTCACGGTCAACGACTACCTGGCCAAGCGCGATGCCGAGTGGATGGGCAAGATCCACAACCATCTGGGCCTGACGGTGGGCGTGATCGTGCATGACCTGGACGATGCGCAGCGGCGCGCAGCCTATGGCGCCGATATCACCTACGGCACCAACAATGAATTCGGCTTCGACTATCTGCGCGACAACATGAAGTTTGAGCTGGCCGAGTGCGTGCAGCGCGGCCAGTACTTCGCCATTGTCGATGAAGTGGACTCGATCCTGATCGATGAGGCCCGCACGCCGCTCATCATCAGCGGCCCGACCGACCAGACCACGGACAAATACGCGCGCGTGGTCCGCATCATTCCGCAACTGGAGCAAGGCGAGGAGATTGAAGAGTCGCTCGAAAGCAAGATCCTGACCGGCGACTATGTGGTGGACGAAAAACACCGCACCATCGGCGTGACCGATGAAGGCTGGGAAAAGATTGAGAAGCTGCTCGGGATTGAGAGCATCGCGGACCCGGAAAACTGGGACCTGAAGCACTACGTGGAAACGGCCATCAAGGCGCATGCTCTTTACAAGCGTGACGTGCATTATGTGGTGAAGGATGGCGAAGTCATCATCGTCGATGAGTTCACCGGCCGCCTGATGCCGGGGCGCCGCTGGTCGGATGGCCTGCACCAGTCGATTGAGGCGAAAGAAGGTGTGAACATCCGCCGCGAAGACCAGACGCTGGCGACCATCACCTTTCAGAACTACTTCCGTCTGTACAAAAAGCTTGCCGGCATGACGGGAACCGCGGAGACAGAAGCCGCCGAGTTCGAAAAGATTTACAAGCTGGACGTTGTCGTTATCCCGACGAATGTTCCCATGCGCCGCGTGGATACGACCGACGTTGTGTATCGCACGGTGAAAGAGAAATACTTCGCCGTCGCCGATGAAATCGCCCGTCTGCATGAGACCGGCCAGCCCGTGCTCGTCGGCACCACGTCGATTGAAAAGTCCGAGCTGCTCTCACAGATTCTGCAGCGCAAGGGTGTCCGCCACGTTGTACTGAACGCCAAATTCCACGAGCGGGAAGCGGAGATCGTCGCCCAGGCGGGCCATCTGGGCATGGTGACCATCGCGACCAACATGGCCGGTCGCGGCACGGATATTCTGCTGGGCGGCAATTCCGAATTTCTGGCGCGTCAGGAACTGGTCAAGCGCAACCGTGCCCGGGCTGTCAGCGCAGCCGAAGGTGAGATTTCGCCGACCGCCGCTCCCGGCATGCTTCGCTTCTACTACCAGGGCCAGGAGTTCGAAACGCCTGAAGCGGACTGGCAGGAAGTTCACTCCGGCTATGCGGCGCAGGCAGCGCAGGAGCGCGAAGCGGTGCTGGCCGCGGGTGGACTCTTCATCATCGGCACCGAGCGGCATGAGTCCCGCCGCGTCGATAATCAGCTGCGTGGCCGTGCCGGCCGCCAGGGCGACCCCGGCGGTTCCCGCTTTTTCCTGTCGCTTGAAGATGACCTGATGCGCATCTTCGCCAAGGAGTGGGTTTCGACCCTGCTCCAGCGGCTGGGCATGGAAGAGGGCGTGCCCATTGAATCCAAGCTCATCACCCGCCGTATTGAGGCCGCACAAAAAGCCGTCGAAGGCCAGAACTTCGAGTCGCGCAAGCATGTGCTGGAGTACGACGATGTGATGAACAAGCAGCGCGAGGCCGTCTACGGCACGCGCCGCCAGTTGCTGGAGGGTTCTGACCAGCGCCAGCTCATCACCGATGATTTCGTCTCGAACATTCTGAGCACGCTGCTCGACAAGCATGCGCCCGAGAATCTGCACCCTGACCAATGGGACGCGAAGGCGCTACAGGACGCCGTGATGATGCAGTTCGGCATGGATGTGAATGCTGAAGGCATCAAGATTTCTGAACTCAACCGGCATGAACTCGGCGAGACCCTATTTGAGCGCCTGCAGGAGCGCTACTCCGCCAAGGAACAGATCATCGGCGCCGAGGCGATGCGCTATCACGAGCGCATGATTATGCTGAGCGTGCTCGATGGCCTTTGGAAAGACCATCTGCTGGCGATGGACCAATTGAAGGAAGGCATTGGGCTGCGTGGCTATGGCCAGCAGGATCCGCTTATCGCCTACAAGAAGGAGTCGTTTGAAGCCTTCGAAGCGCTGATGAGCCGCTTCCAGGAAGATACGGTGCGCTTCCTGTTCCGTATGCAGATCATGGGGCCCGACGGGCAAGAGATCACCATTCCCGTGCGCCCGCGCGAACAGGCTTTTGTCCTGCAGGGCGGCTCGGAGAATGCAGCCGAACCTCCCGCGCAGCCGGTGGCCTCACGGCCGCAAAGTGTGCCTGCGCGGTCAGCCGCCAACGGCTCGTCGAATGGTTCGCTTGCCGCCACGATCCCCATTCCGACGCGCGCACCAGCAACAACTATTGACTCGCTGGAAGAAGAGTTTCAGCGGCGCAAAAAGCGCGAGCTGCAGCAGGCGCGGATGGCGGGCTCCGGCGAGGCTGCGGAGGTGGCGCAGCGCCGGGCGGGAGACAAAGTGGGCCGCAACGATCCCTGTCCCTGCGGCTCCGGCAAGAAGTTCAAGAAGTGTCACGGGACAGAAGCGTAACCGCGGCCCGAGGCTCCATCGCCGTCCGCTGGTAATGCATCTACCAATGTTGAAGCGTGGAATGCACGCGGCTTGAGGCACAAGGGACCAGGAGGGCAAAGAAATGAAGATCGGCAGAATCCTGACAGTAGCATCGATTGCTGGCGCAGCCGTGGCGGCGCTGGTGCTTGAGGCCCGGCGCAATCAAAAGTCAGAAGTGCTGGCGGGAAAAACAGTCCTCGTCACCGGGGGTTCTCGAGGCTTCGGACTGGCAATCGCCCAGGAGTTTGGCCGCCGCGGCGCCCGCTTGATTCTGCTCTCGCGCAATCAGGAAGACCTGAACAACGCCCGCCGCGCTCTGCTCTCCCGCGGCGTCGCGGACAGCGACATCATGACGCTGGTCTGCGACCTGAAGGACTACGGTCAGACGCAGGCGGCCGTGGCGCGGGCCACGGAGCGGTTCGGGCAGATCGACATTCTGATTAACAATGCCGGCATCATCACCGTGGGCCCGGTGGAGAACCAGCCGCTGGAGGCTTTCCACGACGCCATGGAGAGCAACTACTACACCATGCTGCACGCCACGCTTGCGGTGTTGCCGCAAATGCTGGCCCGGCGGGACGGCAGCATCGCCAACATCACTTCGATCGGCGGCAAGCTGGCCGTACCGCACCTGCTGCCGTATTCCGCCAGCAAATTTGCGGCTGTCGGCTTCTCGCAGGGACTGGGCGCGGAGGTGCGCTCGAAAGGAATCCGCGTGACCACCGTTTGCCCGGGCCTGATGCGGACCGGCTCCCACGTGCACGCAAAATTCACCGGCGACCGCGAGCGCGAATATCGCTGGTTCAGCCTGAGCGCCAACCTGCCGGGCATCTCCGCCAGCGCCGCTCACGCTGCCAATCGAGTGGTCAACGCCGTTTTAGCCGGGGAGACAGAGATCGCCATCACGCCTCAGGCGGCTGTCGCTTCCATGCTGGCGCAGGTGGCCCCCGCTTATACATCCGCCGCAATGCAGTGGGTGAACAGCAAGCTGCTGCCCGCGCCTGTCAACGGAGGCGCCGATGCTCCTGAGCCTGGCAGCACCGTGCGCGGATCGCGGGATCTCCGCCGTCTCATTCCACTGGGCGGCCGCGAACGCCGCCCGTTCAGCGCATCGTCCGCATCTACTGCATCTTGAAGTTTTCTGCCTTGGCAAGCTGCGCCAGCTGCTGCTCCCGCTGATCGGCCTGTGAGCGCAACCGCATGACCGTGTCCTGCATGGACTGCATATCATTCGACGCGGCCGCCTGCTGCGTCAGCTGCTGATCGTTTTTGAGATATGCGTTCAGCTGACCCAGATAATTCGCATCGAATTGCGGCCCCGACATCTTCTTCATGTCTTTCTCCGCCTTCTTCGTCTCTTTCGGAATCTCTGGCGAAGCCATCATGCCCTGATTCATTCCGTCGGCGCTCATTCTGCTATTCAGTTCCGTGCCCGCCTGGCGATTCTCATTGATGATCTGCTGGGCAAACTTTTTCACGCCGTCGTTTTGACTGTTTTTCTCCGCAATCTTGCTCAGCTCCGTCTCCGCCTTCATGTTGCGGCGCATATTCCCAATAAAGTTCATCTGCTCGCTGTTCTGCGCTGCATTCATGCCGGGCTGCATGCCCGGCGTCATGCCTGGAGTCATGCCTGCCTGAGGGTTCTGTTGTTGCATGCCGCCCATTGCACCGCCCGGCGTGCCCCCGCGCATCTGCGCGTGCGCAGCGCCGGCTACCGTCAGCGCTGCGGCCAGCATCGCGCCCGGCACCAATTTCCGCATATCCAATTGCATGATGATCCCCTCCGCAATATTTTCTACGACATAAGTTTAGACGGCGTTCACCCCCGGCAAGTCTGCCTGCCCGCAGAAGTCCGGGGCTGATTCGCGGTATCTTTGCAGAAAGCAGAAAGTTCCCACCCGCTGAATGCCCGTTCCCGTCCTCCAGGCCGTTGATCTTTCTCGCACCGTCACCATCGGGTCGGAGACACGGCCGATCCTGCAGAACATCAGCTTCGCCGTGCAGCCGGGCGAAGTGCTGGCCATTACAGGTCCCAGCGGCGCCGGCAAAAGCACCCTGCTGCGGCTTCTGAATCGGTTGGACGAGCCCAGCGGCGGCGATGTTCTTGTCGATGGGACCAGCTTTCGCTCGCTTTCGCCGCGGGAGCTGCGCCGCCGCGTGGGAATGGTGATGCAGCGCGCGTTTCTGTTCCCCGGAACGGTCTACGGCAATGTGCGTTATGGGCCGGCCCAGCACGGTGTTCCCTTCTCCAACCGGGATGCAGATGCTCTGCTGGAGCAGGTAGGTATGGCAGGCTACGGCGACCGGGACGCGCTGACCCTCTCCGGCGGGGAAGCCCAGCGGATATCCATTGCTCGAACGCTTGCGAATCAGCCGGAAGTCCTCCTGCTCGATGAGCCCACGTCGGCTCTCGATCCCGATGCGAAGCAGGCCGTGGAGTTGCTGCTGGCACGCGTAGTGCGCGAACGGCAGGTTGCGTGCGCCTGGGTCACCCACGATTATGCGCAAGCTCGCCGCGTCGCGGACCGCATCCTGCGCATTGAGGCGGGCGCCGTCACCGCGTTGGGCACGCCCGCCGCGGTTTTACTGGAGCAGGAGTAAACCATGCTGCGCCTTCTGTTTCACACGCAATTGTCATTGGGCATCGCGCAGGCAGGCTTTGTCGCCGTAACTACCCTGATCGTCGCCATTCTGGCGCGGCGGCGCGGGGCACGCGCAGGCGCGGAGATTCCGCTGGCACTGGTGCGGGGTCTGGCGCAGATCCTGCTCATCGGCTCCATCCTTGCGCTGCTCATGCGCGGCCCGTGGTGGACAGCCATTCCTCTGCTGCTGGTAATGATCTTTATCGCCGCGACCATCGTGCGGCAGCGCGTACCCCGTTTGCCGGGTGCGTACACGCTCTCCCTCTGGTGCATGAGTGCCGGTGCGGGTGGAGTGATTCTCGTCATGGCCGCGGCCGGGATCATTGACACGCGCATCGCCATGCTGGTGCCCGTGGGCAGCATGATTATTGCTCAGAACATGAACATCCAGTCGCTGTTCCTGAACCGCTTTCTGGCGGAGCTGGAGTCGCACCGCGGAGAGATTGAATCCGCGTTGGCCCTGGGCGCCCAGCCAGAAGCAGCGGTCGCTCCTTATTTGCAGGCGGCCTTCCACGCCAGTCTGATACCGGCGACCGATAATCTGCGGTCGCTCGGTATCGTGTGGATTCCCGGAATTATGACCGGCATGCTCTTGTCCGGCGCGTCGCCGATTTACGCGGCGCTCTACCAGTTCGTGATTCTGGCCATGATCTTTACCGCGGGCGGACTGAGCTGCCTGACGGCCACCCGGCTTGCGCCCAGCCGTGTGTTTACCCGCTTTCAGCAGCTCCGCACGGGCCTGTAGCCAGGCCCTCTCCGCTTGAATCCCGCAACGCCGGCTCAGTGCTCTTGTTTCTGTCCGGGCAACGGCTCGGCACCGTAGATCAAAAACGGCGCCTGCTGCCCGTAGTCACTTTCGATGTCTGGCCCCTTCAGCCGGAACACCACAGCGTACTGCCCATTTTCCAGATGCAACTTTGGATCGTCGAGCGGGATCGCGGCATTGGCCACCAGGCTGCCATCGGCAGCAGGCAGCCAGGCTACCTGCTGCGAGAACAACTTGGAACCCCTGGCGTCGACAATCTCAAAGGTTGGCTTCCAGGCAGTTGGCTTCTTGCGCGTTAACTTTCCCGTGGGCGTCATACGTACCAGCGCCCAGATCACATCCTGCGGCGAATAGTAGTGGCCGGGATCCGGATTGATGTCGCAGTTCCCCGCTCGCAGATAGTCGATCTGTGGGGGCTGGTTCGGTCGCGATGGGACCGGCGGAGCGAACTGGCAGGATTTGCCAATCACCAGAGAGCTGATCAATACCAATTCCCCCTGCGCTCCCTCGACTGAGAAGGGCGTATCGACCGCAGCCCTCGCTTTACCAGCATCATCCGCCGCGGCGATGCGAAGCACGTATGCGCCGGGGACCACATCGAAAGACGTGTTCCAGACGGGCCGCCGTGTGTTCCACCGCAGTGTGCCGACCGTGGTGTTCAATAGAAAGCCGCTCGTCGTCTGCTCCAGTTGCAAGGCAACATCCAGCTTGGTCGGGCGGGGGACATTCTGCGTCCAGAAAAATCCGGTCGTCGCAATCTGCGTCCCCGTCTTGCCATCCGGATGCGGGAAGTAGGAAAGCTGCGTCGCCAGCGCCAGCGGCGATGCATTTTCAGCCGGCGGGTGCTTGAGCGCCTCACGAACAGCAGGGGAAACTTTTTCGAGATTCTGCAACTGCTTCAGACTGGGGGCAACATAGTACGGCGGCGTATCCAGAATTACGTCCGCAGCGTGCGGCGTAGCCGAGAAGGCATGGATCTGGCCATCCATCTGCGCCGGCGTCAGGTGCAGATCGACGGTGTACCAGGCATGGCCATCCTGGCGGATCTGGGCCCAGGTGTCGGCAATATTTCCAGTAATCCAGCCGGCAATATGCTGCTGCTGGTCGAGCATCAGATACGGCCCATCGCCATCGATTGTGAAGTACGGATACAGTCCTCGCAGCTGATTCAATTCCTCAATGGACTCAGCGGAGTAGATGACGGCACCCGCAAGCCGCGCAGCATTCGAGACATCGTCCACCTGATAGTTATCGTATGCAAGTTCCCCCTCGTCGTAGATCACCTCATGGTAGATATCGCCAAGCGTCAGCACGACGCGGCGTCCCGGCAGATCGCGCATGCTGGTAATCGCTGCGACCGCCGAGGAGCGCCACTCGTCAATATCTACATCGGGCGCTTCCGTCGTCTCCAGCGCCGTTAGAGAGGCAATCGCCGGCTTCAGCCCCTTCGCGTAGGGCGTCTGCGCCCCGGAATCGTCCATAACAGAGATGTTCCACCCGTCGTCCGGCTCCGCGCTCAGCGCAGCCACCGCTCGCGCAAGGACTCCTTTGCGCTCCACGGGCGCGCCGAACGGCAGAATAATCAGTACGTTTACCCCGGCTTGCGGATCGGCCGCCGCGCTCGCGCCCGCGGTGGCCGCCGGCTGCGTCAGCTGAAAACTTACGGGCTTGCCGTTCACATCGACGCTCAGGTTCTCTTTGCGCAGTGAGGTAAGCGGCGTCGTCGGCTTTTCCACCGCAAAGACCGGAACATGCACGGTCTGGGCCCGCCGTAGAAAAGCAGGCACAGCCGGAGAGTCGGCCGCCTGCCCCATTGCAATGCCACCTGACAGCAACGCCGCTACCAACACCGGGCGGCATAGTCCTCGAATTTCGATCACCATCGCTCCTGATCCTTTGGAAGACTGCTTCCGCATTCGACGATTCCCAGTGTATCCGCGACAGCAATATAGTGAGTATTGACCTCATGAAACCAAACCCACCCATCGCCCGCAAGCAGCCGCAGACAGCCACACTGCATGGTCACACCCTGCATGACGATTATGCGTGGCTGCGTGACAAACAGAGCCCGGAGACCATCGCGTACCTGGAAGCAGAAAACGCCTACACCCTGTCCGTGATGGAACCCCTAAATCCGCTGATCGACACGCTGTATCAGGAAATGCTCAGCCACATTCAGCAGACGGATGTGTCCGTCCCCTATCGGGATGGAAACTTCGACTACTACTCCCGCACCGAAGAAGGCCTGCAGTATCCCGTCCTGTGCCGGACGCCGGCAGCCGCGCACGCTCCCACTCGCATCACGCCTCCTGCTGCCGGATCGCCGGAGGAGCACATTTTGTTGGATGTCAATCAGCTGGCTGAAGGAGAGGCCTTCATGGCCATCGGCGTCACCGCCGTCAGTGATGACGCCAACCTGCTCGCTTTTTCGACGGACAATACCGGCTTCCGTCAATACACCCTGCATGTAAAGAATCTCGCCAGCGGGAAGACGGCGTCCGCAATTGCGGAACGTGTCGGCTCCGTCGTATGGGCGGCCGATCATCGCACGCTCTTCTACAGCGTGGAGGATGAACAGACGAAGCGGTCCGATTCCATCTATCGCCGGACGCTGACCGGCTTTATTGAAGGCGTCGCGCAGTTTTCTGCTCCGGAAGTCGTATTGCATGAGGAAGACGAGCGCTTCAATGTTGGCGTGGGCCGCACACGCGACGGCAAATATCTCCTGATTGAGTCCGCCAGCCACACAACCAGCGAGCAACGGCTGCTCGATGCCTCCACTCCTGGCGAGGCTTCGCGGCTGATCGAGCCGCGCCGCGACAACATTGAGTACTACGCCGATCATCGCAAGGGCGAGCTCTTCATCCGCGTCAACGACACTGGACGCAACTTCCGCCTGGTGACTGCGCCCGCCGCAGCGCCCTCTCGCGCAAACTGGCAGGAGCGCATTCCTCATCGCGAAAGCGTCATGCTTGAGGATGTTGATCTGTTCCGCGACTTCTTCGTCGCCTTCGAACGCGAACAGGGACTGCCCCGCCTGCGGCTACACTCGTTTGACGAACAGAACGTGCGCGATATCACCTTCCCGGAGCCAACGTACACTGCCGGTCCGGGAACCAATCGCGAGTTTCACGCGACGCGCTACCGCTACGGCTATGCTTCGCTGGTCACCCCCAGCTCCGTCTTTGAGTATGACGTGGCTTCCAGCCGCAGCGATCTTCTCAAGCAACTCGCGATCCCTGGTGGATTTGACCGGGCGCTGTATGCCTCCGAACGCATCTTCAGCCGGTCGGCCGACGGGGTCTCCGTTCCAATCTCAATCGTGTACCGCCGCGACCTCTTCAAACGCGGAGAAAACCCACTCTACGTTTATGGGTATGGCTCTTATGGCTATCCCTTGCCGATTGGTTTCAACTCCAATCGGCTCAGCCTGCTCGATCGCGGACTCGTGCTGGCCTACGCTCATATCCGCGGCGGGGGTGAGATGGGGAAGCCCTGGCACGATGCGGGGCGGATGATGAACAAGCGCAGCACCTTCACGGACTTCATCGGCGCCGTCGAACATCTGGTGGCGCAGGGATATGGTGCGCGGGACCGTGTGGCGATTGAAGGCGGCAGCGCCGGCGGCCTGTTGATGGGCACAGTCGCCAACATGCGGCCCGATCTGTTTCGTGCCGTGCTCTCTCACGTCCCGTTTGTCGATGTGATGAACACGATGCTCGACGCCTCACTGCCCCTGACGGTTGGAGAGTACGAAGAATGGGGCAATCCGAATGAGCCGGACGCGTTCAAATACATGCTGCAATACTCGCCCTATGACAACCTCACCCGGCAAGCGTATCCGGCAATGCTGGTAAAAACCTCGCTGCACGACAGTCAGGTGATGTATTGGGAGCCTGCCAAGTACGTCGCCAAGCTCCGGACGCTGAATACCTCTGATCATCCGTTGCTGCTGCATACCAACATGCACGCCGGGCATGGAGGCGCCTCGGGCCGCTATGACTATTTGAAGGAAATTGCGTTCGACTACGCGTTTCTTCTCTGGCAACTCGGCATTGCTGCGTCCGAAAGTAGCGCGACCTGAATCGCGCTACGAAACTCCGCGCATGGCCTGCGGCAGCGAAAGCTCCGCAGCCCTGCGCCCGGACTCTGCCTGCGACTCCGGAACGCTGTCGCCCTCGCCCGGCGCCAGAAACAGATTTGCCTGCAGCCCGTGCTGCCGCGTGTACAGGTCCCAATACCGGCCGCCCATCGCATACAGCTCCTCATGCGTCCCGCGTTCCACGATGCGGCCCGCCTCTACGACCAGGATCTGGTCTGCCCGCCGGATCGTCGACAGCCGGTGAGCAATCACAAACGTCGTGCGCCCTTTCATCAGGTACGCCAGACCTTGCTGGATGAGAGCTTCGCTCTCGGAGTCGAGGCTCGATGTCGCTTCGTCAAGAATCAGGATTCGTGGATCCGCAAGAATAGCGCGCGCAATTGAGATGCGCTGTCGCTGTCCACCGGATAGCTTGACGCCGCGTTCTCCGACGATGGTCGCGTACTTTTCAGGGAAGCGTTCCGCAAACTCATCCACGCGAGCAATCCGGCAGGCGTCCAGAACCTCGGCCTCTGAAGCCTGCGGCCGTGAAAAGCGCACATTCTCCTCGATCGTTCCGTCGAAGAGAAAAGACTCCTGCAGGACCACGCCGAGCTGCGTACGATAGTCCTCAAGCCGCGCCGCCGCCAGATCCTGCCCATCAATCAGTACCTTGCCGGAGTCCGGCTTATAGAAGGCGCACAGCAACCCGATGATCGTGGACTTCCCCGAACCCGATGGCCCGATCAGCGCTGTAACGGTTCCCGGTTCCGCAGTCAGTGAAATGTCAAACAGTACGGGTTTGTCCGGTTCGTAGGAGAAGGAAACATTTTCAAACTCGACGTGACCTCGAATGGTTCCCATCCGCACCGTACGCGTGGCGTCACTCTCTTCATCCAGCTCATGCAGAATCTCGCTCGTACGGTCGAGCCCCGCCACCGCTTCTGTCAGTTGTGTTCCCACGGCGACGATCTGGATAACAGGCGCAATCAGATAGGCCAGCACCATCGTGTACGTGACGTAATCGCCCACCGTCAGGCGATGCTCGATCACAAGACGGCCGCCAAGATACATCACCAGCGCGCCCACAACACCCAGCACCACGGTTGAAGCCAGACTCATGACGGACTGCGCGGTTAAGGTGCGAATCACGTTGGCCAGCAGCCGCTCGACACCCTGCGCAAAGATGCCGGCCTCCCGCTCCTGCGCATGGTATCCCTTGACCACGCGAACGCCACCGAGACTCTCCGTCAGGCGGCCTGTCACCTCGGCGTTGATCTTCGATCGCTCGCGGAAGATCGGCCGGATCGTGCGAAACGCCAGCATCAGGATGAGCGAAAAGACAATCAGCACCACAAACGCCAGCAGAGTCATCTGCACGCTGATGTAAAGCAGAATGCCGAACGCAATGACCGCGGCCAGCAACCCGCCCAGAAAATTCACCATACCGGTGCCAATCAGGTTGCGAATGCCTTCGACATCCGTCATGATGCGCGCCACCAGTGTGCCGGTGCGATTGGCATCGTAAAACGCCACCGGCAGCCGACCGATGTGCTGCTGCACGCGGACGCGCAGCTCGGTGATCAGCCGTTGCGCCGCTTTTGAAAGCAACTGCGTCAGACCGTACGATGTGATGCCTTGAATCGTTGTCGCCAGCAGCACGGCGCCGATGATCCACGGCAGCAGATGCATCTGGCCGCGGCGCATCACGTTATCGATGAGATATTTTGCGGAAAAGGGCAACACAAAACCGCTGACGCGGTTCACGATCATCAGCAGCAGACCAACGAGAAGAATGCCGCGCCGGGGACGGACCAGTTCCCATATCTCGGGCAGCACCTTACGAAATTCAGGCTTCTTTTTTGGTTTGCTGTCTTCGCCACGCATGCGCGCACCGCCGCGCCGGCCTTCTCCGACGCTTAGCTGCGACCATGCGGGACGAATCGCCATCGCCCGCCCTACTGCGCCCGCTCGCGGCGCGCAGCGATGAATGACCGTACGCACAGCAGCACAAACACCAGGCAAATAGCAGCCATTGCCAGTTCTTCCTGCATGGCCACCGGACGAAGAATTGCATGGCCGTGGGCCTGGCCGATAAGGTCGCCCGTCGCGCGCCACCCCGGGAACACAAAGCCGAGGAGGCCGATGGTGACAGCAATGTGCATGAAGAGCATGCGACGGCGGCTGTCCGGCGTGTTCGCCAGCAGGCCAAGAATTGCCAGCAGTATGCCGAAGTAGGCGGGAATCAACGCCGTGGGCGCATGGCTGCCCGTTGCAACAAACACGGCAACACCCAAAACAATCAAAACAATTCCAAAGACGATCGTCAGCCCGGCCATATCGCTCCTTTACGTAACTCTCTTATTCATTATCGCGGTGCGGCGCGATTTGCAGCTTTTTCTGTATCTCCGCCACCACCTCAGCCACAGGCGGTACCACAGAGATGGGCAACGCGTCTGCTGGCGGTTCCAGCGTCGCCAGTTGGCTGGGGAGCAATGACGCGGGCATGTAGTGGCCGCGGCGGCCTTCCACTCTCTCCCGAATCACTGCCTCCGGCGCCGTCAAATAAACAAACCGTGCAATGCCAGCGGGCACGCCCCGCACCAGCGCATCGCGATATGCCTCGCGCAGCGCAGAGCACGCGAGAATCGCGTTCGTATTCGTCTGCGCCCAGGCCAGGATCTGCTGGTTCAACCGTTGCAGCCAGGGCGCGCGATCGGCATCGGTCAGCGGATGTCCCTCGCTCATCTTCCGCTTACTTTCGGCGGTATGAAAATCATCCGCGTCGGCAAACGTCCAGCCGGTCGCTGCTGACAGCGCATGGCCAATGGTCGTCTTTCCAGCGCCGGAAACACCCATCAGAATGACGATCATCGATTGGCCGGCGCCGGCTTCCCGCTTTCCTGCTGCAGCACGGTTTTGATGTCACGTATTGCCATCGCCGGTGTCCAGTCGTTCGATGGGTACCAGTAACGCACCCGGCCCTCAGGCCCGATAATCACGGTGGAGAGCGTATGCTGCGTCACGCCGCCGTTCTGGCGCGTAACACCCACGTCAAACCACTGCAGTAGAGATGCCAGCTCCTTCTCTGAAGGTGCAGCAAAATCCCAGTGGGCAAATCCATCTTTTCGATTGTGTCCTACATAGGACTCGCCGTAGCGCCGTAATACCGCCGGTGTGTCGTACTGCGGATCGAAGCTGATGCTCAACAGATGCGTGTGGTCATAGAGTGCGGGGTCTGCCGCCAGTTGCTTGTTGATGGCCGCAAAATTCTGGTTCATCAGCGGACAGTATTTGGGTGAGGGACAGCGCGTAAAGATGAACGTCAGCATCAGCACCTTGCCGCGATACTGACGCAGATGGATGATGCGGCCATCCTGGTTGCGCAGGGTGAAGTCCGGCACGGTCTGCCCGACCTGCGGCACGTTATATTGCCGCGCCGGCGGCGTATCGAGCACTGCCTGATGGGTAATCGTAATCCCGCTCAACTCAGCCCGTCCGCTACTTGTATCGAGGGTTGCGTGAATCTCATCCCCTGGGTGCAATTCCTGAGCCGCCCATGGATCGCGCAGGTTATAAGCCATGGTCATGGCTTCCATCACGCCGGGGATCGCCTGGGTGTCCATCGAGATGACGCCGTCCTTCGCATCCACAGAAACCACTTTTCCGCGCACGTCGTAGCGGTGCGAGTTTGTGGCCGCCTGTGACGATGCCGGCTGCGGCTTCCTGCATCCGGCAGCGAGCACAGTGAGACACCCCACCAGAACGATTCCTGACACCTTCCCCGATCGCAGCATTATTTTTCTCCCTTTTCGAAATGGTGCATCAAGCCGCCGTAGCCGAAGCGGAATCGCGCTTCGCCGATCACCTCTCGCGGCGCGTTGTAATGGAATCCGCCAAACGTCAGGCTGTTGTCCAGCAAGACCCTGCGATTGGTAGCATTCAGCACACTGACGCTCACTGTTGTTCGATCATGAAATGTCTTGCCGCCGGAAAAGCTCAGGTTCGTATCGTGCGGCAGATACGCGCCGGGATATGTCGGACTCGGCAGACCATTGGCGAACCCCGATCCATAGTAGAGATGTGCTGTACCAAAAATTGCATGCGGCATGCTGGCGGTGTATCCCACGTTCAGCGTATTTCGCTGGTCATGATCCAGGGGAACATAATTGAAGCCTACATCGCATTGGGGGGACGTCGCTGGCTCACAGACCAGCCCGCCGGTGATGGCGCCGCGTTGCTGGGCCAATTGGTTGGAGTAGGCCAGAGTCACCCGCCCGTACCGCCAGCGCTGCGGAGACGCCAGCGTTAGCTCCCATCCCTGGATGAGCGCGCCGTCGATCGTCACTGGAAAGAATAGGTTAGACTCGCCGATATTGGAGTGATCCAGAAAGTTATTGGCGCGCGTCTCGAAATTGTCGGCATCAATCGTCCACCCAAATAACGGAATCGCCACGCCAAACTGGTGCTCCTCATCGCGCTCGCCATGCAATGGGATAATCGCAGCATTGCTTTGTTGCGCATACCCCACCAGCGGCCCACTCGCTGTGATCAACGGGGGCGCCTGATAGTAGCGCCCATAAAACGCACGGAAGACCCAATTCAGTTTCGGTACGCGAAGCGCCACGCCAAATCGTGGATCGGTTGCAAACTCCGAAATATCTGCGGCAAACTGCGAAGCCCGCACACCCGCAATCAGCGTCAGCCAATGCGTCGCCTGCAGATTGTCTGAAACATACTCCTCGGTCAGTCCACCCAGCGCACTGCCATGGACCTGAAAATTCGGCGTCGATCCCGGCGGGTTGAACGCAGCTCCATAAATAGTGTGATCGTGCTCTGCGTAGGAATAAAATCCGGCGTCGAGCGTATTCCACGAGAGCTGCTGCGTGATTGAAGCCTGCGCGCCTGCGTAATTGGAAACTTCGTTGGCAGTGCTCGCAACCGGCGTGTCTTCTTTGCCCGGCTGGTAATTCGCGCCAATGTGATTGAAGTATGGCGATATCTGGAAAAACGTCTTCGCGTTTAGCGTTCGCACCCAGGTGAAGATAGCGAATCCGGACCTCTCATGTTGTGTGTCCCGCAGCCCGCTTGAGTTATATTGCGAATTTTCATAGTCGCCGGAGTTTGGATCATACGGAATCTGATACCGGTCCGACCGCAACTGGCCCACAAACCGCAGCTGGTCGCGCGGCGTTCGATTTTCGACCAGCGAGACAAACCCGCCGTATCCGCTCGCTGCATCATGATGGGGCGTTGGCACCGGCGGCATCAGGCCATACTGCGAGTAGTTTCCATTTACGCTGCCGTAGTACGCAAAGCGTTCAGTATGGCTGCCAAAATTCAGTTGGTCATTCGTTTGCCAGTAGCTTCCCAGGGTGGTCACTAGCTCCGCCTGGTTGTTGCGGTCAAATCCATTGCGCGGTGAAACGTCAAACACGCCATACGTCCGGTCGCCCAGGTTGGCGCTGTAGCTTCCCCGCTGCACCTCCAGAGTTCCAATGTCCTTGGGGTCAATCTGCGGGCCCAGCGTGCTTGCAATATTTGTATTGGGAAGGCTGACGCCGTCGATCTGCCAGTTCACCTGATGGCCGCCGCGAACATGCAGCATGTCATGCACTTCGTAAGCGCCCGGGACATAATCTGTGACCATGGCCAGACTGTTGGTGCGGTCGGCGCCGGGCGTCTGATCAATCTGTTTGCGGCTCACCATCACGGTCGGCGTCACGGAACGATCGTCGATCGTACTCGTTGCCGCCGTCACCCGGACGGAAGATTGCACCGCCTCCGGATACATCTGAATGTGAAAGACCGGCGAGCCGGTGGTCGTAACTTCGACCGGTTGTTGCACCATGGTAAAGCCCGCATGCTTCACAACAATTTGATAACGGCCCAGTGGAACCGTTAAAAGCGAAAAGAATCCATCCCGGTTCGTGGTGGCTCGCAAGGGGGCGCCAAGACCCGATCCCTCCACCACAATCTGGGCTCCAGCGATGGGCCGGTGCTGCTCGTCATGCACAATTCCCTGTATCTGCCCGAACACCGTAGCCCGCGCCACGCCGCATGACAGCACGACGGTCATTCCCAGAAAAACTACGGCGATCAGTATCGGACGACGCAACATCTGCACTCCTGTAGGGCGCGTCAGCAAACGAAAGTTTCTGCACGGCAGCACACACGAACCTTTCGCAGGAAGAAACCTGCAGGCGTCGGCTCAACCGTGCGAAACGAAATCTGTCAGCAGAATTGTCCTGGAGGAGCGCGGGCCGGACGCAGCAGGAGATGCGCGTCGGAGGAAGGCGAAGGACGCGCCATGCTTATCAGGAATGCAGCGAAGGCATGCCCTTGCGTGGCCACCGGCAGTGTCAAGAGCGGTGCGACGGAAGCGGCCCGGACGAACCGCCACGGACAAGGATCAGCGTGCGCCTGAAAATGACGCGGCGTGTTGGAAGAAGAAGATGTGAGGGATGCCAGCTCACGCATCATGCAGTGATGCGCGCCCATCCGGCGGCAGCAGGCCGGCAGGTTTTTCGCGCTCACCGCATCGGCCAGCAGCGGCTGCACCGGCAACAGGCCAGTCAGTATCAGCAGCAGGCTCGCAAGCAGTCGGCGCACAGTTCAGCATAGCACCGCGTGCCCGGCGCCCCTCCGCCGCTGGCTGCGGTATAACGATGGCATGTCGTCGTTCCCGCGGACCGATGGATTGGAAGATCTGGCGCTGACACCGCAGGAACTGCTCGAGCAGATCGAAGCGGAGCCGGGATCGCTCATTCTCACCGCTTCCGCACGGAGCGCCCGGTTTCTGAGCCGGCAGTACGCCCTCCTCCAACACAATCGTGGCATCGACGCATGGCCCGCACCGCGTATCCTTCCGTGGGACACGTGGCTCTCGTCTCTTTGGGATGCGGCCATCCGCCTCGGCATCGACGATCGCCTGCTGATCAGCGAAGCGCAAGAATTTGAGCTCTGGCGAACAGCCGTAGCAAGCTCCAGCGCGGCCAGCCTGTCGCTGCATACACCGGAGAATCTCGCAAAGCTGGCAGCCGATGCGTGGCGCGAAATGCAACGCTACGCCATTTCCAGCGTCCGGCTCCGGTCTGGGCTGGATGTCGATACTCGCGCGTTTCGCGAATGGGCGGACACTGTACAGGCAGCAGCGCGGCGCGGTGGCATGCTGCTCTACTCGCTCGTGGAACATGCGGCCAGCTCGTGGATC
>JAKAUB010000047.1 GCA_021827845.1 Acidobacteriota bacterium
GTGCCTGGCGGAAGATTTCGCCTGGGATGAACTCGGTGTCGGAGGGCACGATGCCGCCGGTATCCACCAGCCGCGCTTCGCGGCCGGCCCAGCGCACATCGCCATACAGGCGGTCGCGCGTGATGCCGGGCTCATCGCCCACCATGGCGCGGCGGGTGCGGGTCAGCCGGTTAAACAGCGTGGACTTGCCGACGTTGGGGCGGCCGGCAATGGCGATCAGCGGCAGTGAGTCGCTGGGCGCTGCGGTGGTCCGGCGCGGCCGGGCAGCGGAGTTTTTGCGGGGCTTCCGGGAGCGGGAGGAATTGTTGGGCATTATGCGGGTAAGCGGACGGTGCTTCCCTATTATAGGAAGCAGGCCTGTTGTCCGTCGCTTCGTGCCATCTCCCCATGTCTCCACTCGCTGAAGAAAAGCCCGCATCTGCCCACGTTCCCCGGCTGGAGGAGTTCTTCGCTCCGGGCGGTCTGCTGTCGCGTTCCGGCCTGCCCTATGAGTATCGGCCGGGGCAGTTGGAGATGGCGCGAGCGGTGGAGCGTGCGCTACAAGAGAAGCGCCATCTGATTGTGGAG
The DNA here is from genome assembly GCA_021827845.1 of Acidobacteriota bacterium. Taxonomy (GTDB): domain Bacteria; phylum Acidobacteriota; class Terriglobia; order Terriglobales; family Acidobacteriaceae; genus JAKAUB01. The sequence goes on from JAKAUB010000047.1 coordinate 568, forward strand.
GCGGGCACGGGCACCGGCAAGACGCTGGCCTATCTGCTGCCTGCCCTGCGGCTGGGGCAGCGCGTGATTGTTTCGACAGGGACGCGCAATCTGCAGGAGCAGATTTTTTTCAAGGACATTCCGTTTCTGGAGTCGCTGCTGGGCCCACTGAACGTGACGTACATGAAGGGCCGCGGCAATTACCTGTGCCGGCACAAGCTGTATGCGCTGCGGGACCAGCCGATTCTGCAAGGCATGGAGATGGTGAGCCAGTATCAGGCCATCGAAGCGTGGGAGCAGACGACGGAGAACGGCGACCGCAGCGAGCTGAACGCCTTGCCGGAGAATAGCCCGTTGTGGAGCCGGCTAGATGCCCGCAGCGAGGCATGTCTGGGCTCGTCCTGCCCCAACTATGAGCGATGCTTCATCACGCTGATGCGACGGAAGGCGCTCGAGAGCGATATTGTCATCGTGAATCACCACCTGTTCTTTGCGGACATGGCTGTGCGTCAGTCGGCGCGCAACGCGCCGGATGCGGGCGTGCTGCCGGAGGCGGCCGCGGTGATTTTTGACGAGGCGCATGAGCTGGAAGAGGTCGCGTCTTCCTACTTTGGCCTGTCGCTGAGCAGCATCCGGTTTGAGGAGCTGGCACGCGATGTGGAGATGCTGCTGCGGGCGAAGCAGTCCTTGTCGGCGGGACTCATCACTGCTGCGCAGATGCTGCGGGAGCGGGCGCGAATGTTTTTTGGCGGGCTGCCGCAGCCCCAGGGCGCGGAGGGGCGCATTCCGTTCCAAGGCCGGGCGGAGTTTCTGGAGCACTCCGGCGATCTGTATCTATCGCTGCTCAACGCGCTGGACCGGCTGACGGGTGAGCTGGAGCGGCTGCGCGGCGTGGACGAGGCGGCGGGGCTGAAGAAGCGCACGGCGGAGATGCGGGGTCAGCTTGAGTTTCTGCTGGAGTCGGCGCAGCCGGGATACGTGTTCTGGATTGAGCGGCGGGCGGCGCGCGGCCTGCATGCCGGGGGTGGTTCGACGTGGCTGCAGGCGACGCCGATCGATGTGGCCTCGCTGCTGAAAGAAGACTTGTTCGAGTCGTTTCCTTCGATCATCCTCACGTCTGCCACACTCACGGTGCAGGGAAACTTTGAGCATATGCGGCGGCGCATCGGGCTGGAATCGGCACGGGAGCTGGTGGTGCCGTCGCACTTCCGCTATGGCGAGCAGGCGCTGCTGTATCTGCCGCCCACGATGCCGGACCCGCGCGATGCAGGATTCACGCGCGCGGCGGTCGACGAGATCTGCGCCGTTCTCGATGTGACCCAGGGCCGCGCCTTTTGTCTGTTTACCAGCTACAGCCAGATGCGGCAGGTGCATGAGGCGCTGCTCGCACGGCTGCCGTTTCCGCTGCTGCTGCAGGGCACCGCGCCACGGCGGGCGCTGCTCGATGAGTTCCGCATGACGCCAAACGCGGTGCTGCTGGGAACATCTTCCTTCTGGCAGGGGGTGGATGTGCAGGGCGAGCAACTGAGCTGCGTGATCATTGATCGCCTGCCGTTTGCCGTGCCCAGCGACCCGGTGGTGGCGGCACGCATGAAGGCGATTGCAGAGGAGGGCGGGAACGCATTTGCGGAGTATCAGGTGCCGGGTGCGGTTATCGCGCTGAAGCAGGGTTTTGGGCGCCTGATCCGGTCGCTGACGGACCGCGGCGTGCTGGTGCTGCTGGATCCGCGGCTGCAGCGGCAGCGGTACGGGCGTGTGTTTGTCGAGAGCTTGCCGCCGTACCGCATCACGCAGAAAATCGGCGACGTGGAAAACTTCTTCGCCGCGAAGTGAAGGCCGTAGTCACACGGCGATCCGAGATAGGGACAGGCAGACCACTCTAGCTGAAACTAGGCTGGAAGACTGTTTTTCTTGACCTTCCGTGCAAGTCGGCGCAACCTACTCCCATGCACAAACTGTGCTTGCTTGCGGCCTGCCTGCTCCTACCCTTCAGCGTCGCCTTTGCGCAATCCGCGCCTGCCAATCCGCTCGCGCCCTACATCTCCGTTTCCGCGCCAGTCGTCGCGCTCACCCATGTCGAAGTCATCGACGGAACGGGCACCGCTCCGGTCGCCGACCAAACCATCGTGCTCGACCACGGCGCGATTGCATCGGTCGGGCCGAGCGCCAGCGCGCAAGTTCCTAGCGGTGCGCAAGTCCTCGATCTGCGCGGGCACGCGGTGTATCCGGGGCTGGTGGGGATGCATGAGCATCTCTTCTACACCGAGCCCGGCAGCGCGGCGCTGCATGCGTTTGCAACGGGAGAGCTGATAGAGACCGCCCCACGACTGTACCTGGCGGCTGGCGTTACCACGGCGCGGACGACTGGCAGCATCGAGACGTATACCGACCTACGCATGAAGCAGGCGATTGATTCGGGAGCGAGCCCTGGGCCCGATTTTGACATTACCGGCCCTTATCTTGAAGGCCCCGGAGCTTTTTCTATCCAGATGCATGTTCTCTCCGGCGCAGCGGACGCCACTCGGCTAGTGAACTACTGGGCCAGAGAAGGCGCGACTTCGTGGAAGGCATACATGGACATCACGCCGGCGGAGCTGCGGGCCGCGATTGACGCCGCGCATGCCCACGGCCAGAAGCTGACCGGCCATCTGTGCTCTGTGGGATTTACGGAAGCCGCCAACATGGGGATCGACAACCTGGAGCACGGCATCCTGGTCGATACCGAGTTTTATTCCGGCAAAAAACCTGGTGTGTGTCCGGGCCAGCGTCCCGTGGAGCAGGAGATGGCCACCAAGCTCGACATGAACAGTTTGCCGGTGAAGGCCATGATCCACACACTGGTGGCGCATCATGTTGCCGTCACCTCCACGCTGGCGATCTTTGAGAGCTTTGCGCCCAATCTTCCGCCCATGACGTTTATGGAGCGCGAACAGGGGCCGATGTTCTCTGAGGCGTGGTCCGGCGTGCTGCAGACACGCGCCCAGATTGCCGAGCACGCGAACAAATCCCTTTGGCCGGTGCTGCTGAAAAAGGAGATGCAGTTTGAGCGGGAGTTTGCCGCTGCGGGCGGCCTCCTGATGGCGGGCTGCGATCCGACCGGTTACGGTGCCATCCTGCCCGGCTTTGGCGACCAGCGCAACCTGGAGCTGCTGGTGCAGGCGGGATTCACGCCCTCGCAGGCCATCGAGATTTACACCCAGAATGCGGCAAAATATCTGGGGCGGGAGAACCGTATTGGCACGATCGCACCCGGCAAACAGGCGGACCTTGTGGTGGTGACGGGCGACCCGGCGAAGGATATCTCTGCGGTGGAGCAAGTCGATCTCGTGTTCAAGAAGGGCGTCGGCTATGATTCCCAGAAGCTGATCGACTCCACCCGCGGCATGGTTGGGATTCGCTGAAAACGGCTGCAGCCATGTTCCCGCGCGAGCCGCGGTGCCCGGTACACTGACACGCAGAGCTGCATTCTGGCATGTCCCGCAATCTGTACATTCTGTCGGCAGCGCTGCTGCTGTTTGCCGGTGTCTCCTTCGCTATGTCGTGGGCGCCGGGGTCGCACGCCACGGGGCTGCCGGGCGTGGTGCAGATGTGGCGCAGCATCGCGCTGTTTCTCTCGCTGCTGGGCATCTTCTGTGCGCTGGTAGCGAGCGTCACCATGCTGTTTGAGCAGGTGAGCCGGCGGCACGAGGAACAGCAGCGCCAGCGAAACCGGTAAGCGAAAGCTCGCAGCGCAGAGAGAGGTGCACCGTGCCGTATGACCTGATTCCGGGCTCTCCGCTGTATCTGGACTGGGGACTGCTGCTGTTGCGCGTTGTCGCGGCCAGCGTGTTTTTTACGAGCGGACTGGGTCATGTGAAAGCGCCGCAGGAACGGGCGCGGAGCCTGGGCCTTCCGGTTGGCTTCACCATCTTTCTGGGCTGGGCAGAGATGCTCGGCGCTCTGGGGATTGCGTTCGGCGTTCTTACGCAATGGGCTGCGCTCGGTCTCATCCTGATCATGGCGGGCGCGATCTACATGAAGGCCCTGCGCTGGAAGACCGGCTTCTGGGGCGAGAAAAACTCTGGCTGGCACTACGACTTGCTCTTTGTCGCAATGTGCATCGTCATCTTTCTCTCCGACGGCGGCCGCCTGACGCTCATGCGCCTTTTCTGAGTCTGGCGCGGGATGCAGCGAGCCGCGAAGCGCGAAGCCCACGCGGCTGGCCGGTACAATAAAGACAGCGGCCCGCGTGTCTGTCCTGTGGGCCAGGGAGCGGCATGTTCGAAGTTACTGTCGAGGCGGAGTTTGCCGCCGGACATTATTTGCGCAACTATCGCGGCAAGTGCGAAAACCCGCACGGCCATAACTATCGCGTGAAGGTGACGCTGCGCGGCCGGGAGCTGGATGCTGCCGGACTGCTGCTGGACTTTAAGCAGTTAAAGCAGGTGATGCGCCCGGTGATCGACCGCCTGGACCACCAGATGATCAACGATATTGCGCCCTTTACGGAGATCAACCCGTCGGCGGAAAATCTGGCGCGGTATTTTTTTGATGAGACGAATCGCCAGATGAACGAGCTGACGGCGGGCCGCGTTGCCGTCAAGGATTGCACGATCTTCGAGACTGGCACCACCGCCGCCACCTATTACGAGTAGCCGGTGCATCTGATCGAACTGTATGCCTCCGTGCAGGGGGAGTCGAGCTTTGCCGGCCGTCCGTGCATCTTTGTGCGGCTGGCGGGGTGCAACCTGCGCTGCTCCTGGTGCGATTCAGAGTACACATTTACCGGCGGCCGGAAATTTTCGCTGGAGTCGGTTGAGGAGCGGATTGCAGAGCTGGCGCCGATCCGGCTGGTGGAGTTTACCGGCGGTGAGCCCATGCTGCAGCGCCGCGAGCTGCTGCCGTTGATGGAGAGTCTACTGGTCAAGGGCTACGAGCTGATGCTGGAGACCAGCGGGGAGCAGCCGCTGGCGGATGTTCCCGCGGCGGTTCACAAGATTGTGGACGTAAAGTGCCCTGGTTCCGGCGAAGGCGGCACGTTCCAACTTGAAAATCTTAAGGCGCTGACAATGCGCGACGAGGTGAAGTTCGTCCTCGCGGACCGGGCAGACTATGAGTTTGCGCGGGAGTTCATCCGGCAGCATGGGCTTGCCAACCGTTGCGGCCAGGTGCTGCTGTCGCCTGCGTTCCGCAAGCATCCTGCACCGGAGCGGACGGCGGAGAACTGCGAGCTTGATCCGCGACTGCTGGTGGAGTGGATGCTCGCCGACGGACTGCCCGCGCGGCTGAGCCTGCAGATTCATAAATTCATCTGGGAACCGATGAAGAAGGGCGTGTAAATGCACGACGGGCTACCGAACGGAAGCGCGAAACATGATGAGGAATCCGAGGACCTGTTGCGTCCTGAGATCGTCGCCGAATGTACGACGCTGACGGAGGCCCAGATGTGCGTCAGCCTGCTCGGTTCTTTTGGAATTGCGGCAACGATTGACGCGGAAAATTTTCATCGCATGATCGGTGGGATGGCTCCGGGGCCGCTTGGAATCCGGGTGCGGGTGCGCGGCGTCGATTGTGAAGCGGCGCGCGAGATTCTGGCGGAATCGTCGTCGCCGCCGGAAGATTTTAATTAGAGCGTCTTTCCCATTAGTAGAAAGTGCCTGTGCATCACCGGATGTCAGCCTGAGCGTAGCGAAGGACCTCTGTCCTGCAGAGAAAACTCAATACCCCGGATTCTTCGCTTCGCTCAGAATGACGAACGATATTTTGCAGCAACAGAAAAAATTGCGAGGAGTTACGAAATGTCCACTGTAAAGGGTTATGCCGCCAACACTGTCAAAGCACCGCTGACGCCGTATACGTTTGAACGCCGCGAACCGCGGACCGGAGACGTCGTCATCGACATTCATCACTGCGGCATCTGTCACTCGGATATTCACCAGGCCCGCGATGAGTGGGGTGGATCGATCTTCCCAATGGTTCCCGGCCATGAGATCGCAGGGAAAGTGGTTGCGGTCGGCAGCGGCGTGAAGAACTTCAAGGTCGGCGACACCGTCGGCGTAGGCTGTATGGTGGACTCATGCGGGAAGTGTGAACCGTGCCGCGCGGGCTTGCAGCCGTATTGCGAGAAGGGCTGCGTCTACACCTACAACAGCCGGGAATACGACGGAGAGCCGACGATGGGCGGATACTCTGAGCGCGTAGTGGTCGACGAGAAGTTTGTGGTTCGCATTCCGTCGAACCTGTCGCTGGCGGGCGCCGCTCCGCTGCTGTGCGCCGGCATCACCATGTATTCTCCGCTGAAGCACTGGAATGCCGGTCCGAACAAGCGCGTCGCGATTCTGGGCCTGGGCGGCCTGGGGCATATGGGCGTGAAGATTGCGCATGCCCTTGGTGCCGAGGTCACAGTGCTCAGCCACTCCATGCGCAAAGAGCAGGACGCCCGCCGCATGGGCGCCGACCACTTTTATGCCACCTCCGACGAGGAGACGTTCAAGAAGCAGGCAAACTCGTTTGACCTGATTCTGAATACGGTATCGGCGGAGATTGACTGGAATGCGTATCTGAATCTGCTCCGGCTTGACGGCTCCATGGTCGTTGTCGGCCTGCCGGGCGTGAACGCGAGCATCGCTCCCGGGATGCTGCTGCGCAACCGGCGCAGCGTGGCCGGCTCCATGATCGGCGGCATTCCCGAGACACAGGAGATGCTGGATTTCTGTGGGAAGCACAGCATTGAATGCGATATTGAGAAGATTCCCGTCCAGCAGGTAAATGAAGCTTACGAGCGCATTCTGAAGAGCGATGTGCGCTACCGGTTCGTCATTGACATGGCGTCGTTGAAGGCGAGCTAGCGTGGAGCCGGTGTCCCATGCGGGCGACGGCGTGCGTTCGCGCGCTGTCGTCTCTCTCTCCGGCGGCATGGACTCCGCCGTTTGTCTGGCGCTGGCGGCGCGTGAGCATGACGTGTACGCGCTGCACTTTAGCTATGGGCAGCGGACCGAGCGGCGCGAGCTGGCCAGCGCGCGGGCCGTCGCTCAGGCCGTGGGCGTGCGCCAGTTTCTGCCGTTGCGCGTCGATCTTTTCCGCCAGATTGGCGGCTCGGCGCTGACGGATGCTTCAATTGCTGTACCGGATGCGCCCCCGGCCGAACAGATCGGCCAGCATGTCCCCGTAACCTACGTACCGTTCCGTAACGCGCATTTTCTAGCGGCGGCTGTCAGTTGGGCGGAGGTGCTGAATGCCGGACGCATCTATATTGGTGCGGTTGAGCAGGATAGCTCGGGCTACCCTGACTGCCGGCCAGCATATTACGACGCGTTCAACACTCTGATCGAACGGGGCACACGGGACGGCCAGATACGGATCGTCACCCCGCTGATCGATAAAAAGAAGAGTGAAATCGTCCGGATTGGCATGGAGATTGGCGCCCCTCTGGGCGCGACGTGGTCCTGTTACTCCGGGGAAGACGTGGCCTGTGGCACTTGCGAGAGCTGCGTGCTTCGCCTGCGCGCCTTTGCCGCGGCCGGTTTCGATGACCCCATACCCTACGCCGTCCGGTAGCATCTCGAGCGCGCTGCGAGAAACGGCCGTGGCCGGACAAACTCTGGAGCAGGATGCAGCATCCTCTCTATGGTTCTAGAATGTTGGGGTTGGGGTTGAGACAGAGGTTAAAGGAGATCAGAATGATGAAGAAATTCCGGCTGGCGGCGTTTGGAGTCTCCGCGACAGGTCTGGCGGCGCTGTGCCTGGGTTTTCCTGGATTGCAGATGCGCGCGGTGGCGCAGCAGGCCGCATCGACGGCAAACGCTCCGGCGAAGATCCACGGCCATGCGCAGGATCCGCTGTATCAGCCTGTGGCCAATGCAAAGGTTGAGCTGACGACGGACGGTAAAACGCCGCTGTATACATTTCCCACCGATGCAAATGGCGACTACAAGGGCGATGGCATCAAGCCGGGCACCTACGTGGTGGAGCTGGTCGGCAACGTTACGGACAAGACCGGCACGAAGACGGGAATCCTGGATTATCAGAGGGATGTGAAGTTTACTCCGGGCGCGGATGTGCAGGTGGACTTTGACATGAGCCGTCAGGAGTATGTGTCGAAGCTGCCGCCAGATGTACAGAAGCAGATCATGGCCACGCGCAAAGCGAACGCTGCTACGCAGAAGGAAAACGCCAAGATCGGCAACGTGAATAAGCTGATCAACGAAGCCCGTGCTGACCGCAAGGCTGGCAACTTTGACCAGGCCGTCGCTCTCGATACGCAGGCGACACAGGCCAAGCCGGATAGTGGTCTGACCTGGTATGAACTGGGCGATAGCTATCTCGGCGACAAGAAGTATGATCTGGCCGCGCAGAACTATCAAAAAGCGCTGGACATCATGAAGAACGACAAGAAGCCGCAGCCCGAGGTGCTGGCAGCCGCCAACAATAACCTGGGAGAAGCGCTGGCGCGGAGCGGCAAGGTGAATGACGCGGTTGCGGCCTACAATGCCGCGGCCCAGGCGGATCCGACCAAGGCCGGGACGTACTATCAGAACGCCGCCATCGTTCTGTTCAAGACTGGTCAGGCAGACCAGGCAGCCGCCGCGGCAGATAAGGCGATTGCCGCGAATCCCAACTCTCCGATTCCCTATTACATCAAGGGATGGGCGCTGGTGCAGCACGCCACCGTCGACTCGAAGGGCAAGATTGTTCTGCCGCCCGGATGCGCCGACGCTTACAGGAAGTTCCTGTCGATGCAGTCGACCGGCCCACTGGCAGATGACGCGCGGAACATTTTGGCGCAGGCCGGCGAGACGGTCCACTCCTCGTTCCACAAGCACTGATCCCGGCGCCGTTGCCCTGAAATGGTAAGCGCCCCAACCCGGCGGCTTCTGAGTTCTGCTCAGAAGCCGTCTCTTATTTCTGAGCGATGACTGTCAACCTTCCCACGCCCGCATGGCCAGTGCGACGCGAACCGATGCCTCTTTCCGCGGCGCAGGCCCTGGTGGAGAACGAGGTCCGGTCCATCCTGCCGGCTGCCCGACCGTCGCAGGAAGTTTGCGGCCTGGAGGCAGCGGCCGGTCGCGTGCTAGCGGACGTGATCGCCACGGACCGCGATCAGCCGCCCTTCGACCGGTCGACCCGCGATGGGTACGCCGTTCGTGCGGAAGATGTTGGCCGTGGCGCGAGTCTGCGAGTGGTGGGGCAGCGGCGCGCCGGCCAGGCGATCGAACAACCGCTGCGCGTTGGACCCGGACAGGCCGTCGAGATCATGACGGGTGCTCCGCTGCCCGAAGGGGCAGACGCCGTTCTGATGGTGGAGCATGTGCGCGCGTCCGAAGAGGATGCTTCTGCGATTGAACCGGAAACGGGACGCACCCTGAAGCCGGGGGATAACGTGGTGGCAGCCGGCAGTGAAGCGCGCCGGGGCGCAACCGTGCTAAGCGCCGGACAAAGGCTGCAGGCTCCGCAGATCGCCATGGCGGCCGCGTGCGGACGGTCGTCCGTAGCCGTCCACGCGCGCCCGCGGGTGGCCACGCTGACCACGGGCGATGAACTGGTGGCTCCCGGCGGCAAACCACCGGAGGCGCATCAGATCTACGACTCCAACAGCGCAGCCTTGCGCGCACTGCTGGGCGAGGCAGGGGCAGCAGTGGCTTGGAGCGGCCATGCGGCCGATGACCGCACCAGCCTGAGAGATGGGCTTGTGCGCGGTCTTTCCGAGGCACGGCTGCTCGTGGTGACGGGTGGGGTATCGGCCGGCCGGTTCGATCTGGTGCACCGCGTTCTCGCGGATTTGGGTGCGGAGATCGTCTTTGCCGGCGTGCGTATGCAGCCCGGTAAGCCGGCCATGCTGGCGCGGTTGCCGGCGAACGGCACCAGTGGGTCGCGCTGGATTCTGGGATTGCCCGGCAATCCTGTGTCCGCCATGGTGACCTTCCGGCTCTTTGGCGCGCCGCTGGTGGCCGCGCTGGCGGGCGATACCGGATGGCAGCCACCGCTGGCGCTGGCGCGCCTGCGCGGAACGCTGCGGGCGCTCCCGGCGCTCACGCGGTTTATTCCGGGGCGTATCGTCCCGTCGAATGGTGAGCCGGAGTTCCATCCGATCAGTCATCGCGGGTCAGGGGACGTGGCGGCAAACGCGCGGGCGAATGGCTATGCCATCGTCCCGGAGAGCGATGCCACGCTGGAGGATGGTGCGCTCGTGACCGTACTGCTCGCCTGAGCGTGGGCTTTCGTCTCGCTCACAGGGGTAGGGAAGCAGATTTCCTTCGGGAGCGACCGCGAGAAGCAATGCCAGCCGGCCTGCTACCCTCTCAACTATGGACAGGCTTTCGCATTTTGACGATGCCGGTCAGGCGCGCATGGTGGATGTTGGCGATAAGCCGATGACGCGCCGCGAGGCAGAAGCGTCAGCGTTCGTTGCGCTCTCACCGGAAGTGCTGGCGGCGCTTCCGCGCAATCCAAAGGGCGATCCACTGGAGATCGCACGATTTGCGGGCATTCAGGCGGCTAAGCGTACCTGGGAGCTGATCCCGATGTGCCACATGCTGGCGCTCTCTTCTGTAGACGTGACCGTGACCGTGAAACCTGAAGGCGTGGCGATTCGCGCCCGCGCGGCCACCACGGCGCAGACCGGCGTCGAGATGGAGGCAATGGTCGCGGCTTCCGTCGCGGCGCTCACGATCTATGACATGTGCAAGGCGCTCGACAAGGGGATCGTGATCCGCGAGGTGAGGCTGGAGCAAAAGTCCGGCGGAAAAAGCGGCGATTACCGGCGGCTGCCCGGCTGATCCTCAACCACGCGTCGAACCGGCTCCCTGGATTTGCCATCTGAATGGGAAGGAGGTTCGATGGACAGATTTTCTGCGGGACTTTTGGAGGCGGCCTTGGCAGTATTTGCGCCGCCCGCGATTGCCAGCCATGTGCACCGGCTGGTGCTTGGTTCTTTTGTTCTCAGTGGTCTGCTTTTGGGCAGCTTTGCCGTGTACTGGATCGTGTTCCGTCTGATCCTGCGGCGCAAGGTCTCCCCGCGAAATCATCAGACCATCCAGCGATTCCGCAAGCCGGCAATCTGGATGTTTCTGATCGCCTCGCTCATGATGGCTGTCCCATCGTTTGAGCTGTCGCCGGGGCTGGACGATCTGATCCAGCACGGGCTGCATATCTGCTTCATCCTGGGGCTGGCCTGGATCCTCTTTACCTGCGTGTACGCGGTGCAGGACGTGGTGATGCATCGCTACGACATCACCGCCGCCGACAACCTGCGCGCCCGGCGGGTGCAGACGCAGATGACGGTGCTTCGCCGTCTGGCGTTCGGCATGATCGGCATCCTTGCGCTTGGGCTAATCCTCTACACCTTCCACCACACGCGTCTGTGGCAGGCGGGCGCGGGCCTGCTGGCATCGGCCGGCCTGGCCACGCTGGTGCTGGCCACGGCGGCAAAGTCTACGGTGTCCAATCTGCTGGCGGGCATCCAGATTGCATTTACAGAGCCGATCCGGCTGGACGATGTGGTGATCGTCGATGGGCAATGGGGCCGCATCGAGGAGATAACGACCGCCTACGTGGTGGTCTGCATCTGGAATCTCCAGCGGCTGATCGTGCCGCTCAGCTACTTTATTGAGAATCCTTTCCAGAACTGGACGCGCCAGTCAGCCAACCTGATGGGAACGTTTTTCCTGTACACGGATTACACCTGTCCCGTTGAGCCGCTGCGGGAGGAGCTGACGAAGATTCTGAAGTCCACGACGCTGTGGGATGGAAAGGTCAACGTGCTGCAGGTTACCGAGTTTACGCCGCAGGCGATGCAGCTTCGGGCGCTGATGAGTGCGGCGGACTCCAGCAAGCTGTGGGACCTGCGATGCTATGTGCGCGAAAAGATGATCGCGTTCGTGCAGCAGAACTACCCGCAGTGCCTGCCCAAGCAGCGCATCAATGAGCTGCAGCACGCTCCGTGGGCAGAGATGGCGCTGCCGGCCAGCGACGGCAATCCTCGGTAGGGGCAGGCGGTGGGTCGTCATCGCCTCCGGCTGGATCGCATGACCAGCCAGAAGGCTGTCCACGCGTTCGCAATGATGAGCCCGCTGATCTGGATGACCACGGCGACGATGTGGCCGCCAGGCGAATATCGGAGGCCGGGAACCAGCAGACCCAGCGCAACGCAGACCGCCATAGCGATCAGGATGGCGGCTGCGGCGCGCTGATTGGCAGCAAACCACAGCGCGCGGTCCTGCCGCGTGCGCGGATTCCGAAAACCATAGACGGGATTCGGTGGCACCCACCGGAAGAGGAGCGGAAGCGCGTACAGGGAGGCGAGAATCGGAACGGCGAGGAGAAGAAACATACGGTGAATTGGACTCTTGCGAGAAAGGAAAAGGCCACCCGGCAACAGGGTGGCCTCTTCTTCAAGGGAGAACAGTTCCAACGGAGGCAAAGCCATCAGAACTTTCTGGCGCAATACTATGAGCCATGCCGGAGGGTGTCAAGGCAATTTGGAGCATAAAATAAGTCCATTAAATTCATGAACATACGCCATGAACAGAGCCTTGGAACAAATAAATCCGGTTTCGTCCAATTTTCGCTTCTGGCTGGACGTTTGACAGGTAAAACGCTCTAATATCGCCTCTTATCGCAGAATGCACCAGCGGCGGTTCAACTCGTTACCCTTGTGCATCCATTGGCCTTTCGTCACTCCACTCCAGCCCCGGCGGGTCGGTCATTTTCGCAGATCGAGCCGGATAAATTCCGCCTCGTCTTCTTCGGGCGCACCGGGTTTGCGGCGGAATTTTTTCCACGCAATTTTTCCTCCGCCGAGCGAGATGGCAGCGACGATCGCGACGACGGCAAAAATTCCCACCAGAAAAGCGACGCTCAGAATGAGCTGCGCGACCTTCACCGCGTCGGAGACGGTGTGTTTCGAGTTGCTGATCGTCAGGTTGACTTCATAGTGCACAAGCTGCAGCAGGTGACTGGCGGCTCCATCGCTGAGAGCGCCGGAGGTGACGGCAACCAGCGGGCCGGAGCGCCGCGATTGCAGGGCGGCCGGATTGCTGGACGCAAGTGCGGGCGTCCATGCGGCCGCGCCGTGTGCGCTGGCGCCGCGCGACTTGAGAAAATCCTCGATGGCCTTCTCGCGGTCGCGGGCAATGTCGGTGGTGGGGTAGTTGATGATGGTCAGCGTACCCGGACCATAGATGGAGTCGTATTGCGCGGTGACAACTTCGGCGCTGCGGCCGAAGTCCACAAGCGACACCGGCAGCACACCCCCGCTGCGGGTGTACGCTTCCGGGCCAATCGCGTACCGGATGGTCATCGGATCGAGGTGCTCCGCCGGCAGATAGTTCTGCAGGCTGGGCGGGGTTGCCAGGTTGCCCAGTGGCTTCGGCAGTTGCGTGGCCAGGTCGCGGAGCTCAGACGCCGACATGGGACGCACGCGGCTGAAGGTGGCGTCGATGAGTGTGTTTCCGGTCCAGAAAAGAACACGCTTGCCGTCGAAGGCTGCGCCCTGTCCGATCTCGACCGGCTGCATGGTGGGACGGCGGAAGAATGTAAAGGCGCCGTAGGCGCCGGTGGCATCTTCGAACTCCAGGGCGCGAATCGCGACGGAGTCCCCGCTGCGGGCGTAGGTCGCCGTGGCGGAGCGGACGAATCCGAACTCGCGCAGCACCGCGGCGTCGGCCGCATCCGCCTGCACTGCACTGGTAGAGAGCTCAGGCTTTCCGTTCATCTGCCAGCCGGCAAACGTCTCCGGCAGCAGAGACGGCGCCGGCGCCGGTGCGTCTGCGGCGGCTTTTGCAGCCGGGGCTTTCGGCGTGGAGGGTGCGTGCGTGGCAACACCCCAGGCAAGGGCGGGCGCTAGTACGAGAAGGCAAAAAAACGAGCGGGTGAGACGCGACATAATTCCCACTCAGACTACACCGAGAAGCGGGCAAAGCTGGCGTGGGCCGGAATTCACTTTTGATAACAAGGGGGAAATGCAAAAAAGCAGATCCCCTCCGGGGATGACAGCAAGAAAAGCAAATGCAAAAGCGGATCGCGGCCGCGAAGCGACCGACTAATGGTGAGCGAGAACCGTCACCGCCAGCATGCGCCAAGCGACGAGGGCCACCATGGCGAGCAGGTAGGTGCGCAGGACGAGGAGCGAGATGCGGACGGGACGGCTCATCGCCATGGGCGCAAGAGCGGCTCCGCCGCCGCACTTCTGCTCCGGCTGATCCTTCAACGGATGCACAACAGAAAACATTTCTCGTGGGAACGCTTGTGTGTGGGCCATGACAAAATCTCCTTTCAAAGATGCAGTGCGTGTGGCGCCAGAACCTGCAGCGCCAGCGTGAGAGAGAGCGCGAACAGCAGCACGACAATGCTCCAGTTCACCCAGTTGTTCCAGCGTCGGTTCACCCAGCGGTCGCCCAGCAGGGCGCGATCATTTAACAGCAGCTGCAGAAAGATGATGGCCGAAGGCAGCATGAGGCCGGCCAGCACCTGCACGCTGACGATTACCAGTTGCAGCGGCACGCGCGGAATGAGGACGATGCCCGCCGCGGCGCCGATGGTGAGAATGTAGGCGGCGTAAAAGCCCGGCGCCTCCCAGACTTTTTTATGCAGGGAGTGGGGCCAGCCCATCACTTCGCCGTAGGCCCAGGAGCTAGCCAGCGAGATGGCCGTTGCGCCCAGAACGGAGGCGTTCACCATCAGCAGCAGAATGCCCCGGTGCATCAGCTCTCCACCAAATGGCAGCAGCGCGTCGGCAAGTTGTGCCGGGTCGTCAAACGCCAGGTGATGGTGAAAGCCCCAGGCGCCGACCAGCATCATGGCGCCGGCGACCAGCATGGTGAAGATGGCGCCGAGCATCGTATCCAGCCGCGCCCATTTCAGGTCGGCAAAGCGCAGCCGCTTTTCCGCCACGCAGCTCTGCTGAAAGAAGAGCTGCCAGGGCGCGATGGTGGTTCCGACGATGGCGATCACCAGAAAAATGAAGTCTCCGGTGATACCGCCATGGGGCAGGCTGGGAACCAGTGTGCTGCGGACAACAGCGGGCAGCGCCGCATGGGTGCGCGCCGCCAGCACAAACCACAGCACGTCGATCAGGCACAGCACGATGACCGTGCGCTCCCACCGCAGATAGCTGCCGGTGGCCACCAGCAGCACCAGCCCTGCGGCAGCCACGGGGACGGCAATTGCCGGCGCGATGCCGAGGTGGGTGCAGGCCAGCGAGATGGCGGCGAACTCGGTGACGAGCGTCAGGAAGTTGACGAACAGGAGATCGATCAGCGAGAAGCGGCCCCACCACTTGCCGAAACGCTGATAGATCATGGCCGCGTGGCCCTGACCGGTGGCGATGCCGAGGCGCGCCACCATCTCCTGCGTGAAGTAGGTGATGGGCAGCAGCAGCAACAGAATCCACAGCAGATGGTTGCCGTACTGAGCGCCGGCCTGCACGTAGGTGGAGACGGCGCCAGCGTCGTTATCGGCTTCCATCACGATGAGGCCAGGCCCGGCGACCATCAGGAACAGGAGGAGCTGTTGCTGCCAGCGCCGCGACACGCGGGTCTGGGTTTCGGCCGGACGTTGCGGAGTGCGGACGGGCGATTCCATGACAGTCATGGACGCACCTCCGGCTCAGCGTTTTCTACGCAGCGCAGGCCTGCAAATCACCCTCCGCGGCATTGGCCGTGGCAGTCTGCCGGCCAACCGGCAGATAGCGCGGTGTCTGGATCCAGACAGCCGACAGCGGGGCGTTGGGGCCGGTGTGGGCAGGCACCCACATGCAGCGGAGCATCATCGGGTCTTTGCGAGCGATGGTTGGATTCTTCTGAAACATAGTTCCTCCTCACCGCACGCGGCACGACACGTTCTGCGCAGACGCAGAACGGCGAGGCGGCGGATGATGAAAATTTTTCGGAGGGCGGGAAACGGGATTCCCACTCGCCGGGTTTCGCTTTGGTCGAACCCACGGGCGCGAGTGAGAGACAGATCGGAAGGACTAGTCGCTAACGCGCGTCACGCGGGAATGGCTCGCCTCCGGAGTACTCGGAGGCTCGAATTGGCTTGCTGTGTCCATAATCCCTTTGTGATTTTTGATGCCTGGAAAAAGAGGCACGATGCAGTACGTGCTCGTTTACCGTAACAAATATTCCACGGTGCGTCTATGTTTTCTGGCGCGAGGGGCCGCCGCGTTCGCAGCCGCACGCTTTCGGGTTGATCGTTACTTCCCGCGCCCCACGAATCGAATCTCCCCAGCGGCAATTGCGTTCCGGGGCGGCACTGGCGCCGCCCGGCGTCCGCAAGCGCTGATTATAGGAGATGGGCCAGAGGCGGAAAGGTCAGCAACAAACTAATCAGCAGCAGCACAAACGCAAGGACCGCAAACCGGGACAGCGCCACCTCGCGCTTCCTCCAGAGCAGGTCCAGGAGCAGCCAAAGCAGCAGCCAGATGCCAATCGCCGAGGTCGTTACCCCCGACAGCGGGCCGGTGGGCGCGTAAAAGATCATGGCATCCTTGATGGCGGGGCTCTTGTCGGCCGTCAGGGACAACAGCGCCAACGACAAGGCGCCGAGGCCGGTCGCTAGCAGCGCGGCTGCGCCGCTGCCGTTCGGAATTGTGGGCGCGGCGTGTGCCGGAGAGCTTTCCAGGGGCTCCATGATTATCCTTTCTGCATCCAGTGGAGGATAGCGCCGCCGCGGACGGGCGCGTGATCGTCAATCTCCGCACCGAAAAAGCCCGCGATGCCGGCAGCGACAAGCGAGATGAGCACGAAGCCGAGCACTGCATTGCGCAGCGCGGGCAGCCGTCGAAGCTGGCCTTTGTACCGCAGATACACGCCAGCCGCCATCGTAATCGCCATCGGCGCGAGCCAGGCGACATACTCCTTCCATTCCATTCCGAGTTCATGCCAGCCGGAGGTCGCCGGATCGGCGATCAGCAACTGTTGCGGGTAGCCATGCAGATCCAAAGTGCCGGGCGGCGGCAGCGCGCGATACCACGGATAGACGATGTAGGCGCCGCTGAGGACCGCCAACCACGCCAGCCCGGCCATCACAAGAAGATAGGTGGCCATAAATGTCTCGTCTCGCCGACTGACCGGCGCCGGAGCGGCCGGATCATAGCGACGCCACAGCTCGACCAGCGCGCCGGAGCACGCCAGCAAATAAAGCCCGCCAAATCCCATGCCATGGATCAGGGTCCAGAGGGCGCGAGTGCTGATTTCCATGAAACGGTTCTCCTTTGCTATGGATCAGGAAACTGTGGGACGGCGGAATATCCACCGCCTGCGTTGCGGGAAGAGGGCGGTGCAGGAAACAGCGCCGCTCCGGCCTCAGGCTTCTTTCCTTTCTTGCTGCTCCACGTCCAGTACATGCCAACGTAGGCGTAGTTTTCTGTCTGCCCGGCGACGGAGTGGCCGTAGCAGAAAAGAAACTGCTCGTTCGGATTGTGCTTGAAGTGATAATAGCCGCCGAGATCGATCAGGGTGGAAGCCTGCGTCTGCGGGGTGGCGAAACCCTCTTTGCCATGGGAGAAGACTTCGCCGCCTAACTCAATGCGATCGCCGGGAAAAGTGTACTTTAGCAGAAAGCCGCCGTAAGGGAAGTCGCGATAGCCGGTCTGCGAGACCACGGTTTCGCCGGCGCCGCCATCGAGCAGCCAGGGACCAATATTTTTTTGAAGCCAGACAGGCAGCCGGTACCACACCTGCCCGACGCCGAGTCCCCGGCGATAGCTGCCGGTGGGCATTTCAAACATGGTGAAGGTGCCAATCTGCGGGACGTAGCGGCTCTCTTTGATATAGGCGATCTTCGCGCCCAGCTCCATATCTGTCAGGCCAAAGGCGCTGGGCCCGGTACCAGCAGGCAGGTAGACCGGATTATTGCTGGGGTTGATGGAGCCCCACGGGAGAATGGCGTGCAATTGCACGCGTGGCAGCGCACCCCAGTTGAACTCGAAGGCAGGCCCGGTGGAGTCAATCTCCACTGGCGTACCATCGGCGCCGCCAAAGATGTAGAACTCATAGTGCCCGTAATCGACCGGGACCGGATCGTCCGTCTGATACGGCGGCCCCTGGGCCAGCAGCCTGGCTGCGGCAAGCACCATGAGCGCGGCAAGAAGCAGCAGCGTGCGAATCCGCGGAAAGGGTGTCGTGAGAGCGCCACGATGCCAGCGGAGTGGAATGGGCATGCTTCCCATTGCCGGAAGATTGTATTCCCTGATTATGAAAACGAATGGCTATCTCTTCGCGAGGGATGCAGCCGGGAAGCGCCCAGTGGCCGCTGACACTCTGGCGATTTGCCAGGGATGGTGCGGAGGGCTTTCTGATTTATACGGCAAGCCTGGGGATGAAAATTTTGCGGCGATAAAATCGCAGTGGAAACGTTCGCTGCACCTCTCGCGCTGGCGGCGTGGAATTTCATTCTGCTATGGACAAGCGTTGAGCATCGGGCGAAAACTGCATCCAGGAGGCGGCCCATTCGCATTGTTGCTGGAGTGGATTTTGGGACACTGAGCGCGCGTGTGACGCTGCTCGACAGCGAGCGAGGCCGGCTGGGCACCGCGTCGGCCTCGTACCCGCTGCATCGCAGCCGGGAGATTCCCGATCTGGCCACGCAGTCGCACGCGGACCAGATGGAGGCGCTGGCGCAGGCAATGCGCGCTGCGCTGGCCGAGACGGGCGTGCGCGGCGAGCAGGTGGAGGCGATTGCGCTGGATACCACGGGGTCGAGCGTGATTCCAGTGGACGCCGCCATGCAGCCGCTGGATGACTACTACTTATGGTGCGACCACCGCGCCCTGCATGAGGCGCAGGAGATAACGGCCAAGGCGCATGCCCAGAAGCTGGAGGCGATTGACTGGTGCGGCGGCGTGTATTCGCACGAGTGGGGCTGGGCCAAGCTGCTGCACTGGCTGCGGCATAACCCAGAAAAGCGCGACCGCTTTGCCGCTGCGTTTGAACACTGCGACATGGTAGCGGCGACGTTGGCGGGAATAAAGACGCCAACGCAGGCGCGGCGATCGGTCTGCGCACTGGGGCACAAGTGGATGTGGAATCCGCAATGGGGCGGGTATCCCAGCGAAGCGTTCCTGCGTTCGGTAGACCCGCTGCTGGCAGGTGTGCGGGAAAAGATGCAGGGTGAGGTGCTGACCTCAGACCATCTGGCCGGGTATCTGACGCCGGAGTGGGCGGAGAAGCTGGGGCTGCGCGCTGGCATTCCGATTCCGGTGGGAGCGTTTGACGCGCACTGGGATGCCATTGGCGCAGGCTGCCGCGAAGGCGACGTGGTGAATGTGGTCGGCACCTCGACGTGCATCATTGCGATGGGCAAGAACGTGAGCCTGGTGCCGGGCGTCTGCGGCGTGGTGCCGGGCAGCGTGCATCCGGACTACATTGGCGTCGAAGCGGGGCTGTCTGCGGTGGGCGATATTTTTGACGCCATCGCGAAGCGCGCGGGCAGCAGTGTGCAGGCGCTCTCTCAGGGACTGGAAACATTCCGCGCCGGTCAGACCGGGCTGCTGCGGCTGAGCTGGGACAATGGCGATCGCACGGTGCTGGTGAACAGTGAACTGGGAGGCATGACGCTGGGATGGAATCTGGTGCACACGGCGCAGGACGAACTCTTTGCCGCCATCGAAGGTACGGCCTTCCACACGCGCATTATTCTGGAGCGCATGGCTGAGCACGGCGTACCGATCGAGCGCGTGATTAATGCGGGCGGCGTGCCGCAGCGCAGCGAGGTGCTGAACCAGGTGTATGCCAACGTGCTGAACAAGAAGGTGCTGGTGCCGTCTTCGCCGCCGACGAGCATCGGCTCGGGGATTTTTGCACTGCTGGCCGCAGGCGTTATCGGCTCCATCGAAGAGGGACAGCAGAAGTTCTGTCCGCAGTATCGCGAATTTGCACCGCAGTCCGAGGCCGTGCCGGTGTATGACGAATT
>JAKAUB010000136.1 GCA_021827845.1 Acidobacteriota bacterium
CTCGGGGCCACAAGCGCTTTCACGAATCCGGACAGACGCACTTTGTCACGTTCTGTTGCTATCGCCGCCGTTGTCTGTTTGTCTCCGCAGAGCCGAAGCTCAATCCTTGAACGGGCATTGAGCGCGCTGCCGGAAAGCGACGCCCAACAATGGAACCCCCCACTCAAGCCAAAATCAGGCTTGAATGGGCCACCGGCCCAAAGCGCGCTCCGTGGGCTTTGAGTACGGCGACTCGATCAGTTTATAAAACGCGCGGTGCCAGAAATGCGAATGCTGGCTCCCGCAGTAGAAGATATTTCTACATGAAGGCGAGATGGTATGCCCATGTCATCGCCTTGATGGATTTCTACGTAGCCATGATGAGGCCACGAGATGTCGCGCAGTAGCCCAGCTAATGCAGCAGCAGCAGCACCGGTTGCAGCGTCTTCATATACTCCACCCGGGGCGAACGGATTTCTTACATGGATGAGTTGGTGATTCTCCGCATACAAGAGCGTTATCGTGCTGAGGCCTTGACCAAGCATCAGATCCTTCCCACTAGCGAAGTCATACGTCATCGTCCGAAGAAGCTCCCGGGTACTCAGCGCTAGAACAAGATGATTTGCGCCAGCGTTAGCAATCGCAGGAGCGATTCTTGAATCGAGGTCGTGAGCGGATAGGGAGAACAGGCTTAGCGCGGCGTCTACTAGCGTTTTCGGAGCGAGCCTGCTCTTAGTTTCTGGAGACTGAAGCGCAACAGAGACAAGATCATCACCCATCTTACCTTCCACAGAAATGACAGCGTGATTCAGTTGCAGTGTGTAAACACCTGCTCCGTGGCGCGTCGCCAAGGCGGCACCTAAAGCGATGGTCGCGTGTCCACAAAAGGGCACCTCCATCTCGGGAGCAAAGTATCGAACACGCCAAGAAGTACCCTCAGGCGCAGCAAAGGCTGTTTCAGAAAATCCAACGTCGGCAGCGATCCGCTGCATCTCCTCGGTTGAAGGAAAAGCGCTACACAGAACAACGCCAGCCGGGTTTCCGCCTACATTACCGTTTGTAAACGCTGCGATCTTCTGAAGGGTCATAACGGATTATCTTTCACCGAAGCCTTGTGATGCAACTAAAGTCGGCCTCTGTTGAGCTACGGATTAGAATTTCCCTATGCTGACGATCTCTAAAGAAGCTCTGCATAAGTCTGCGATGTGCATTGGCAGGACGGGTGGCCCATTCAAGCCTGATTTTGGCTTGAGTGGGGCGCATCAGAAAGATACGCTGTGGCGGAATGCCTCGGGGCCTCGAGCGCTTTCACGAATCCGGACAGACGCACTATGTCACGTTCGGCTGCTATCGCCGCCGGTGTCTGTTTACCGCCGCAAAGCCAAAGCTGATCTTCAAGCGGGCATCGAACGCGCCGCCGGAAGGCTACGGCAAGCAATGGAACAATCCCACTCAAGCCAGAACCAGGCTTGAATGGGCCACCGGTGCGCCGCCAGCGCTACTTCCACACTTCGCGGTAGAGGGCGGCGATTTCGTCCGGCGTCGGGATGCGCGGATTGTTGTGCGGGGAGCCGCTGGCCAGTGCCTGCTCCACCATCTGCGGGATGGCCTGCATATAGTCGCCTTCGGCGATGCCGTATTCGCGCGGTGAGGGAATCTGCAGCTCGCGGTTGCGCGCATACAGGGCGGCGACCAGTTTCTGGCTGGCGCTACCGTCGGCATCCCCGGGCTGCGCCACCTGCATGGCGCGGGCGCAGGCGGCGTAGCGAGCGGGTGCGGAGCGCACGGAAAATGCTGTGACGGCCGGCAGCAGCATGGCGTTCGAGAGGCCATGTGCCACGTGGAACATGGCGCCGATGGGGCGGCTCATGCCGTGGACCAGGGCCACGCTGGCGTTGGTAAAGGCCAGACCCGCCTGGGTTGCGGCCAGCATCATGGCCTCTCGCGCGGCCAGGTTTGCGGGCTGCATGCATGCGACCGGCAGCCACTTCCAGATCGCCTGCATGGCGGCGAAGGCGAAGGCATCGCTGAAGGGGTTCGCCTTGCGGCTGACGCAGGCTTCAATACAGTGCGTCAGCGCATCGGTGCCGGTATCCGCAGTGAGCCGCAGCGGCATGGTGAGCGTCAACTGAAAGTCCACGATTGCCGCAGCAGGCACCAGCGCCGCTCCGGCGATGAGCATTTTTTCGTTGGTCGCCGGATCGGTGACGACGGTGAAGCGGGAGACCTCCGAGCCGGTTCCGGCAGTGGTGGGGATGGCGATCAGCGGCGGCAGAGGCCGTGGGATCGGATGGGGAACTTTGTAGTCCTGAATGCTGCCGCCATTGCCGGCGAGCACGCCGATGGCCTTGGCGGTATCGAGCGAACTACCGCCGCCGAGGGCGATCAGCGAATCATGACTGCCGTTGCGCCAGGCATCGAGGCCGGCCTGCACGACGGTGACGGTCGGGTCAGCGACCGTCCCGGAAAACACAGCGAAGGGCAGCGACTGCGTGCGGAGCGAGTCGCAGAAGCCGCGAAAAAATGGGAGCTGCGTAATGCCAGGGTCAGTGACTACGAGCGGGTTGCGGCTGCTTAGCGCCCGGGCGACGGAGGCCGTCTGCGCAAGCGCGCCGCCGCCGATGTTCAGGATGGCCGGGATGCGGATGTCATGAACCATTGGGCTGCCTGGCGCAGGGCGAGCGGCGCCGAATGTTGATGGTATCGCAAACGTAAGGTGGGACGCCGCCAAACTGAGCAGCGCGCCGCTCGCGGCTCGACGGGCTATGCGGTAACGGCGCTGTCGGCGGAGTGCCCAAAAAGGCAAGTCCCACCTGCCCGTACTCCGAAGAGCAGCGATGCAGATGGGACGGAGGCGCCGGCATTCAGCGCGAGTGGTTAGAAGGTGTATCGCGCGCTGAACTGCCAGACGCGAGGCGGATTGAGCTGATCGATGGACTGCAGCAGTCCAAAGGGGCTGGTGGAGCCCTGCTGCACGGTGTTCGGCATCAGATAGCAGGTCTGATTGGCGGATGCGCCATCGCCGCACGTGGCGCCGAAGGGGTTGTACTGGATGTTCTGTACGCCAGCGCCAGCCTGCACAAAGTAGTTCTGGTGATTGGTGACATTAAATACCTGGGCCTGGAGCGAGACGAACTGATCATGGTACGTCTTGAACTGGCGCTCGAAGCCGAGATCGACCTCATCGATCCAGGGACCATAGAAGGAATCGTAGGCGCGGTCGGGAGAGGGCCCATTTCCTGCGATGCCGGCGGCGGTGTTTGCGGTGGACTGGTTCACGGCGCTGTCATTCAGCACGTCGCCTGCACCGGTACAGCTTTGCAGGTTGATGCCGGTGCAAGCCGCGTTCAGTACGCCGGTGTAGGGGCGGCCAGAGTTGAACTGAGCCAGCACACTGAGGACCCATCCATTAATCAGGCGCCGTTCCGCAGCGCTCGAAAGATTGGAAAAAACCGGCTCGTAGACGGCGGCTACTGAGAGGCGGATGCGCTGATCCAGCGTTGATGGTGAGTGTGTATTTGAAAAGTCGAACTGATTATTGAAATCGACGCCGTGCGAATTGATGTTCTTGGAGTAGGTGAAGGAGGACAACAGCTGCAAGCCGTTATGGGCGCGCCGGGTGACCTGGCCGATGAGCGAGACATAGTTGTTGTGGCCGGGACTGATGAGCGCGTTGATCTGCCCCAGGTTGGGATTGATGTAGCCCTCGGTCAACAGCCCGCTGTCCAGTGTTGGCGCCTGATAGGTGGGTCCGTTGCAGGTGGTGGCATTGCCCGGAGTGCCGTTCGGGCACACCACAAAGGTCGTGGTTCCAGACGGCGGCACCAGGTTCATATCGTAGGCGCTCGATGACAGCAGATGATTCGCGTGCGACCAGACCGTGCCGATGCTGGCAGTTGTTTCATTATTGATGGACTGCTCTACTTGCAGATTGCTTTCCAGAATGACCGGCGCAATCAGGTGGGAATCGAAGACGGAAATATTGTTGGAGGCGGAGAACAGACTGGAGTTGCTGATCTGATCCGGGAAGGTGGGGTTATTGATCGGCGGTTTGAAGAGAAACAGGCTGGATTGCTGGGTAGGCAGTCCGTTGGCGAGGGCGGAGTTCTCGTAGTTGGTACCGTTAAGATCCGTATAAAACACGCCGAAGCCGCCACGGACAACCGTGCGCGCCGTGGGTGACAGGGCAAAGCCGAAGCGGGGCGCGACGCGCTGATAGTTGTTGGGAAATACCCCGGTCTGCGGGAAGCCCGGATTCTTCTGCGGCTGGGGAAATACCTGAAAGTCTTCCCGGACGCCAAAGTCCAGCGTGACGCTCTTCGTCAACTGATACTTATCATCGACAAAAAATCCGTAATAAGGGACGGTGAGCCGGAAGGTTGGATTGCCACCACTCTGGCTATAGGAGAGTGGGTGAACGAGGGCAAAGTTTGTGGGATTGGTGAAGGCGTAGGTGCCCCGGAAGTTGGCAAACTGGAAATCTTTGACGTGGTCGTGATTGTAGTCAAATCCAGTGGTGATCGTGTGGCGGCCGCGAATCCAGGTCACGTGATCATTGAATTCGTACTCATGCTCCACAGTATGGCTGTCGGAGAAGCCGGCATTTCCCAGCTCGAAAAATTCTGGAGAGTAAATATTGACGGTGGGAAACGTCGGACTTGGCGCCCTGCCACTGGGTGTGTCCTGTTGCGAGTCATAGAGAAAGCTGAAGTTGATATCGTTCAGCAGATTCGCTGTAAAGGCCCGGGTCCAGTGGATGTTGGAATGGTAGTCGCGGACATAGTTATTGCTCATAGCCATGATTCCGCCGAAGGACACGGGCGTATAGGTGACGACATCGCCTGGCCCATCAAACTTGTTGTAGTTGAAGGTGAATGTAAGGTGATCTTTGCTGGTCGCCTGCCAGTCCACCTTAGGAAAGAAGGAAAGATCGTTTTGCTGCCGGGGAGCGGTTCCCAGATTGGTCTCAATCACATTCAGCGCATTCGCCACCTGTTGCAGATAGATCGGGTTATTGGGGTCGGGTGCGTTGCTGTTCGGGCTGGCGGCGGGAAAGACGGCATTGGGCGCAGGCAGGGCAGTCCCGGCCGGCAGCCCGAAGCTGGTTACGTTCAGCGAGGCCATTCCCGTGTTCACGATCGAGGTGGGCAGGTTGTTGCGGGACTGCTCGTAGTCAAAAAAGTAGAAGAGCTTGTTGGTAATGATGCGGCCGCCGACATTGGCGCCGAATTGCGATAAGGCGTTGTACGGGGTGGGCCGGCCGGCTGCTTTATCGACTGCATCGTTATTTGCGGTGGCGGAGTTGCGGTTGAAATAGAAGGCTCCTCCATGCATCTGGTTGGTGCCGGACTTAGTGACCGTGTTTACGAATCCCGATCCAGCGCCGCCGTAGGCTGCGTTGTACGGATTGTCGGCGACCTGAAACTCCCGGATGGATTCCTGACCAAAGATGTAGGGGACACGCGTGCGGCCACGAACGCCGCCGTAAAACTGGCTGCTGGCGGCTGCGCCGTCTACCGTGAAGGAATTCGTTCCGTTTCCATTGGCGTAGCCCGAGGAGCCGCTGGCCTGCTGGCCGGCAAAGCTTACGTTGCCAAAGTCGCCGTCAGCCGTGACGTTCGGCGTGAGCAGCACAAAGTTGGTGTAATTGCGTCCGTTGGAAGGCAGGTTCCGGATCAGCTTGTGATCGACGGTGGTGCTGACGGAGGAGTCACTGGGGTCCAGCAAAGGAGAGGTTGCGGCTGAAACGGTCACCTGTTCGGCGGATGCGCCAACCTGCAACTTCATGCCCGCGCTCGTCGTACTGCCGATGGTTACGGTCGCTGTGGAGATGATTCCGGTTTTGAAGCCAGGTGCGGAAAAGCGCAGAGAATAGCTGCCAACGGGAAGCGTGGGGAACGAGAAAAATCCGCTGGCGTTCGTGCGGCTGGTCTGGACATTGCCGGTGTCGTTATTCGTGAGCTGGACGGCTACATGGGGTACCACCGCCCCGGTGGTGTCGGTGACGATGCCTGTAATGGCGCCGGTGGATATTGCATTCTGTGCTCGAACAATGAGAGTGACGAAGAACAGGAAAAGCAGAACAGAAACGACCCGCAACCGCATGCACTTCTCCCCTTTAGAAAAAAAGCATCCGTATCGGCGCGGACCGTGCAGCCCGAACCGTGATGAAAGAACGACGATTTGTGTAAGGACTTTCCGGGAAAATCGTCTGCTAACAAGGAGCAGGAAGCGAGAGCTGCCTGCGTCGAACCCCTTCTTTATACGGGGCTGACATCGCAGCAACATCAACAGAGAGTAAATTTACCCGGCGCGATTTATGCAGTGAAAAACATCCGGGTGGATGACGGTGAGCACTCGCTGACGACAGCGACGCAGACAATCTGCAACGCGTGCTGCGGGCCACGGGCGCAAACAGAAGCGTCGTTTTCTTTGCGGATCACAGAGAAGTGCGGCGAAATAAAGTATTGGCTGGCAGCGGGACATTCCTGCAGGAGTATCCCGCCGCCAGTATCTTTGCGTTCGCCGTTCGCGGGCCGACGGGCTATGCGGTGACGGCGTTGTCGGCGATGGCGAGTGCCTGATCAAGAGCCTTGACCGCGACATCAATCTCTTCCCGCGTGATGATCAACGGCGGCGCCGCCACCAGATGGCTGATCCAGGCCTGCATGGAAACACCCCGGGCCATCATGTCCGCAGCGACCTTATCGACAACCAGCGCGGTGCCGTCAACTTTATCCTGCATGGTGTTGAAGGGTTGTTTGGTGGTGCGGTTCTTCACCAGATCGAGCGCCCAGAACAGGCCCAGACCGCGGACATCGCCAACAGAAGGATGCTTCGGCTGGAGCGCCTTTAGCTTGTCGCCCAGATACGCGCCCATCTCTTTCGCGCGGTCGATCAAATGCAGCCGCTGCATTTCATGGATGGTCGCGACGGCCGGCGCAAGCGTCAGCGGGTGGGCCTCATAAGTGTGGCCGTGGGCAAAATAATGGTCCTCAAAAAACTCTGCAATTGCGCCGGTGGTGGCGCAGAGCCCCAGCGGCACATAGGCAGACGTAATGCCTTTGGCAGTGACGAGGATGTCCGGCTTTACGCCCCAGTTGTCCACGGCGAACCACTCGCCGGTGCGGCCCCAGCCGGCCATGACTTCATCGGCGATGAGCAGCACGTTGTGCCGCGTGCAAATCTCGCGCAGGCGCGGGAGATATTCCGGCGGCGGAACCAGGACGCCATTGGTGCCAACAACTGGCTCCACGATGACGGCGGCCACATCGCTCTCGTTGACGATCATGTGTTCCAGATAGTCCGCGCAGGCGACGTTGCAGCCGGGATAGGTGTGGTGGATGGGGCACTTGTAGCAGTTGACTTCAGGCCCGAAGATGACGCCCGGCCCTTTGGAGGATGGCTCCGAAGCCCAGCGGCGCGGATCGCCGGTGGCTGCAATGGAGCCGGAGGTCGATCCGTGATACGAGCGATAGCGCGCAATGATCTTGCTCTTGCCCGTGTACATGCGGGCAATTTTGAAGGCGGCTTCGTTGGCCTCAGTCCCGGAGGTGGTGAAGAAAAATTTGGTCAGGCCCTCGGGCAGCACTTCGAGCAGCAGTTGGCTTAGCTCTGCCCGCGCGCGCGTCGTGTAGCCGGGAGCGACGTAGGCCAGGGACTCCGCCTGATCCGCAATGGCGCGGATGACGGCGGGGTTTTTGTGGCCGAGGTTCACGCACATCAGTTGTGCGGAAAAGTCGAGATAGCGCTTGCCGGCCGCGTCCGTAAAGTAGCAGCCCTCCGCATCGACGATGTAGAGCGGCTTCCAGGATTTCTGCTTCCGCCACGTGCCATAGTTGAGCGCTTTGGTGACGTCGGTGATTTCAGAGTCGGAAAGCGCGGCGGCGGGGTGCAACACTTCGGTCATGGCGGAATCTCCCAACAAGGTATGGCTATTATCGTAAGGCCTTTGTGGGGGCTGCCTGCAATTGACTGATGGTGCGGGCAAACCTAAGATGAGAAGTGACTCGCCACTTTGAGCCGCACGCGCGAGTATCCAGCGCCTACGGCATGCCAGCCAATAAGAATCAGCAGAATCCGGCGTTTTTCCTGACTACGCCGATCTACTACGTCAACGCGCGGCCCCATCTGGGGCACACGTATACGACCGTCGCGGCCGATGCGCTGGCGCGTTGGAAGCGCACGCGCGGATTCGATGTCCGATTCCTGACCGGGACCGATGAGCACGGCCAGAAGATTGAGCGCTCCGCTGCGAAGGCGGGCAAGACGCCCGAGCAGTTTGCCGCCGATGTTTCGCAGGAGTTCCGCGCGCTGTGGGACCGCATGGGGCTTACCTATGACGACTACATCCGCACTACGGAAGAGCGTCACAAGCGCGGCGTGCAGCACCTGTTCCGCGTGCTGCAGCAGCGTGGCTTCATCTATAAGGGAAAGTACGCCGGCCAGTACTGCGTCTTCGATGAGCTGTATGTCGATGGACCGCCGGGCACGGTCTGCCCGGACTGCGGCCGCCTGACGGAGACCGTCAGCGAAGAGAATTATTTTTTCAAGCTGTCCGCATTTGAGCGCAGGCTGCTGGAGTATTTCGAGGCCCATCCCGAGTTCATCCAGCCGGAGGCGCGCCGCAATGAGGTGCTCGCGTTTGTACGCGGCGGGCTGCGGGATTTGTCCATCAGCCGCACCAGCTTCAACTGGGGCATTCCGGTTCCCGGCGATGAGAAGCACGTCATCTATGTGTGGATGGATGCGCTAGCGAATTACATTACCGCGCTCGGCTACGGCATGGAGCAGCATCCGCTGCTCGACCGCTATTGGCCGGCGCAGGTGCAGTTGATCGGCAAGGAGATCAGCCGCTTCCACTGCGTCTACTGGCCGGCGTTTCTGATGGCTGCGGGACTGCCGCTGCCGCAGACGGTCATCGCCCATGGGTGGCTGCTGTTTGAGCAGTCGAAGATGTCCAAGTCGCGCGGCAATATTGTCCGCGCGGAGACGGTGCTGGATGTTCTGGGCGCCGATGCGCTGCGCTATTTTCTGCTGCGCGAGATTCGTTTCGGCCAGGACGGCAGCTTCAGTTTCGACGCGCTGGTACAGCGGTATAACGCGGATCTCGCCAACGGCTACGGCAATCTGGTGAGCCGCACGCTGGCCATGATCGGCAAGTATTTCGATGGCCGCATTCCCGACGGCGCCGCCGATGCCGGATTACAGGCGGAGGCCGAACAGGCGATTGCGAAGGTCAGCAGCGGTTACGATGCGCTGCAATTTTCTGATGCGCTGGATGCTCTCTGGCGGCTGATCGCGCAGACCGATGGCTATCTGACGGCGAACGCACCCTGGAAGGTTGCTGCGTCGGAGGATGCCGCAAGCCGTAAGCGGCTGGCGGAGATTCTCTTCAGCGCAGCGGCGTCGATCCGGGTGATTACTGCGCTGGCGTATCCGGTCATTCCCGACGCGGCTACGAAGGTTTGGAGTCAGCTGGGCCTGGGTGGGCTTGCCGGGGCGAACTTCGAGCATCTGACTTGGGGCGGACTGCAGCCGGGCACCCGGCTCGGCGAGCCTGGCCCGGTATTTCCCCGCGCTGAGAAGGAGGCAATTTCCCGTATGCAGGCAATCGAAGATCAACATCCCGCCCGTGCGACGGCGGAGGCAGAAAAGCAACCCGCGGTTTCCCGGGACCCCGCTGCGGTGCCCGTTTCTCCGCAAGTGGTGCCGCCGGAGCCTACGGCCTTTGCGGCCAGCGCCGTGCCAGCCGCGCCGCCGACGCAAAGCCTCACTGCAGCTTCTCCTGCGCCGCCGGTTGTTGCGGAAGCTAAGACGACTCCCGCAGCGGCGGCCACAGCCGAGAAAATCTCCATCGAGGATTTTGCCAAGGTGGAACTGCGCGTCGCGCAGGTGCTGAAGGCGGAGCGCGTTCCGAATGCGGACCGTCTGCTGCGGCTGGAGGTCGATCTGGGCTATGAACAGCGCCAGATTGTGGCCGGAATCGCCGAGGCCTACGCGCCGGAGACCCTCATTGGCCGCAAGGTGGTTATCGTCGCCAATCTGGCGCCGCGCAAGCTGCGTGGGTTGGAATCCAACGGCATGATCGTCGCGGCCTCGGTCGGAGAAAAAGGCCGTGCGGTGCTGGCCGGTTTTCTGGAAGACGTGGAAATTGGAGCGCGCCTGAAGTAGCTACCAGGATTCGTTGGCACGTAGCAGCCGGTGTGTAACGGCCTAGAGCAGTTCTGCAAAAGACCTGATGAATGGGAAGGCATCCGATGCTGATTGACTCCCACGCGCATATTGACAGCGAGGACTACGCGGAAGACCGCGAGGCCATGCTGGTGCGGGCGCGCGAGGCCGGCGTCGCAATGATTCTGGCGATCGGTATCGGCGAGGGGCCGGAGACAATGCACCGCGCGCTCGACTTGACGCGGCAGTACGCGAACCATCCCCGCATGCCGCGGCTGGTAGCCAGCGCGGGGGTCCATCCGCATCATGCCGACAGGGTGGACCGCGCTGTGCTGGAAACGCTCGAGTCGCTGGCTGCACAGCCGGAGGTGATCGCCATCGGGGAGATCGGCCTCGATTACTACTATGAAAACGCACCGCGAGACGTTCAGCGCCAAGCCTTCATCCAACAGATGGACGTTGCCCGGGAGCATGCCCTGCCGATTCTGATCCATTGCCGCGACAGCGCCGGTACCAGCGACGCGTGGGACGATCTGATCCCGCTGCTGCAGCAGCACTGGCAGTCGTCGGGACTTGGTGGCGTTTTGCATTGTTTCGGGGGGTCGTGGAAGAACGCGCAGGCAGCGATGGATATGGGGTTTCTCATTTCCTTCGCGGGGAATGTGACCTTCGCCAAGGCTGGCAATCTGCGGGAGGTGGCGGCGCAAATCCCCGCGGACAGGATTTTGACGGAGACAGACGCGCCGTTTCTGGCGCCGGCGCCGAACCGGGGCAAGCGCAATGAGCCCGCGGGTGTGCGTGCGGTGGCAGAGAAGCTGGCCGAAGTGCGCGGAACCGATTATGAGACGATGGCTTTGACAGCAGCGGAAAATTTCCGGCGATTTTTTAGCGCCGGGCTGACGGGCGGCAAATCGCCCTTGCTGCAGGACTAGGCTGAAAGAGAAGAGGAACGGAATGGCAAGTGACAACTCCTTCGATGTAGTCAGCAAAGTGGATGCGCAGGAGGTTGTGAACGCAGTCGAGCAGGCTTCCAAGGAGATTCGCACCCGCTTCGATCTGAAGGATTCCCGCAGCGAGATAAAGCTGGAGGGGCAGGAGGCGATTCAACTCACCTCGAGCGATGAGTTCAAACTGGACGCGGTCCGGGAGATTCTGCAGCAGAAGCTGGCCAAGCGCGGGGTGTCCTTAAAGGCACTGACATACGGAAAGCTGGAACCGGCATCGCAGAATGGCGTCCGGCAAAAGATTACGCTGCAGCAGGGAATTGCCGCCGAAAAAGCCAAGGAAATGGTGCGTCTTATCAAAGATTCCAAGGCCAAGGCGCAGGCATCGATCCAGGGCGACACGGTTCGCGTCAGCAGCAAGGACCGGGACACGCTGCAGGATATGATTACATTATTGAAAAAACACGATTTCGGCATTGACCTGCAATTCACCAATTACCGTACCAACTAGCAGGTCGCCGCTGGATGCACGGCAAGGAGCAGCGAGCGTTTTGAGCACAACGGCCATTCCGACGCAGAAAGAGGTCTTCGACCTGCTGCGCAACGACCTTGTCGCGATTGAGTCAGAGTTCGAGCGGCTCTCCGGCTCGGAGGTCGACTCTGTGACGGAGATTGCCAGCTATCTGCGCGAGGGTGGTGGCAAGCGGATTCGCCCCTCCCTGCTGCTGCTGGCGGCAAAGTCCCTGGGTTATGTGGGTTCGAGCGCCGTGCGCCTGGGAGCTGTCATCGAGATGATCCACACGGCGACGTTGGTGCACGATGACATTATCGACGGCGCCGAGACGCGGCGTGGACGCCCGGCGGCCAACACCGCCTGGGGCAACTCCAAGTGCGTCCTGGCGGGCGATTGGCTGTATATGCAGGCCTTTCGCGTGGCGCTGGACGAACGCGATTTTCGCATCCTCGACCTGCTCATTCAGCTGACGCAGCAGATGGTTGAAGGCGAACTCCTCCAGATGGAGCGGCTGAGCAGTCTGCTGTCGGAGGCGGAGTATTACGAGCTGATCGATCGCAAGACCGCCTGTCTTTTCCGTGTTTCCATGCAGTTGGGTGGAATTCTGGGCGGTGCGCCGCCGGAACTGGACGAACAGTTCGGCGAATATGGCCGCCACCTCGGGCTCGCTTTCCAGATTGTCGACGATGTTCTCGACCTGACTGCGAGTGAGGAAGTGCTTGGAAAGCCTACCGGCAGCGATCTACGCGAAGGCAAGGCAACGCTGGCAGTGGTGCATGCCCTGAAGCGTGGCACGGCGGAGGAGCGGGCCGAGATAATCGCTGCGCTGGAAGACCGCGAATTCAATGGTCCCCGGTACGCGCGCATTCTGGCGACGCTGGAGCGGCTGGGATCGCTGGACTACGCCATGCACGCAGCGTTTGCCCACGCGGAGCAGGCCAAGGAGTGTCTGGCAAATCTTCCGGACTCTGAATACCGCCGCGCTTTGCTTTGGGCGCCTGACTTTGTCGTGGCCCGCGACAAGTAACCCTTTCCCATCTGCCCGTGTCCGGCGCAACTCCCATGCCAACGAACCATCCCTATCGTCTCAGGATGCTCATGCGACGCTTCCTTCGATCTTCTCTGGCGCTTCGTGCCGCCTTGCTCCTTCTTGTCACCCTTCCTGCGGGGGCTTACGCGTCCGCGCCCACCACGCAGACGCAGGTGCTGGACCACGTCAACCTGGTGCTGCGGTGGGCGAGGCAGTGGACCAGCCCGGATGTGCTGATCGCGCGCGCTGCGGACGATCTATATCTCGAGACGGGCCGCCAGATTGCCAATCAGGTCGTGCGGCTGGAATTCGACTCCGCGCTGGCGCAGGCCGAGCTGATTGCGGGGGATGTCTCCAGCCACGGCACCATTGTGCATGCCAGTGGCGGCATCGACGCGCAGAATATCCAGTTGGCGCAGCAGCGCGTGAGTGCCCAGTTGGTTCAGTTGCAGGCGGCGTTGCGGGCGGTCAACGGCAAACTGGCGGCGGCGCGGCCCGCGGAGCGCACGGCACTGCTGCTGAGCCGTGACCAGCTTCAAGGACAGATCGATCTGGCGCAAGCGCTCCAGTCAAACCTGCAAACGCTCACGACTTTTGCCACCTCCGCCCAGAACGCCAACGGCATGGCGACGGATCTGGCCGCAAAAATCGCCGCTTTGGAGCGTACCGTTCCAGGGATTGTGGGGATTGAGGCCGCCAAGCCCGGCGCGGCAAAATCCGCCCCGGTAAATGCGCCAGTTTTGACCACGAATGGACATGGCCTGGTGGGGCAGATCGCCGACATGATCCGCCTGATGGAGTCGCTGCAGGCGCTCGACACGCTGAGCGCAGAGGGCGAGCGGCTGCAACAGTCGACGACGCAGCTTCGGACGCCTCTGTTGGCCGCGCTGCGCGCCACCCTGCAGGAGGGGCAGATTGAGCTGGCCGGGGCGTCGCAAAGCGCCGCTGCGGCGGCAAACGCTGCGGCTCCCGCTGCCACTGCTCCAGCACCGCCGCCAGCTGCGCCGCCGGCGGCGCCGGCGGCTACGTCCTTGCCGGAGCAGCAACGCGCCATGGCAGCGCTGGTGGCGCGATTCAAGGTACTCTCCCGGGCGACGCTGCCGCTCAGCCAAGAGATGATTCTTGTCGACCAGAGCCAGGCCAACCTCGCTCAGCTGAAGGATTCCGTGGAGCGGGAGTACGTGGCAATCCTGCGGTCTCTGCTGATCAAGATCGCGTCGATCCTGATCGCGTTGGGTCTCATCTGGCTCTTTTCGTGGTTGTGGCGGCGAGCGGCCTTCCGTTACATCAAGGACTCGCGCCGCCGTCGCCAGTTCCTTGTGCTTCGCCGGGTCGTCACCGGCTTTTGCATGATCGTCGTGGTGGTGCTGGGGATCATCAGCAACTTCAGCTCTCTGGCGACCTATGCAGGCCTCATCACTGCGGGCATCGCGGTGGCGTTGCAGGCGGTCATCCTGTCCATCGCGGCATATTTCTTCCTGATCGGCCGCTACGGCGTGCGCGTGGGCGACCGCATTACGGTTGTCTATAACGGCTCCAACAGCGTGACGGGGGATGTCGTCGAAATTGGACTCGTCCGCTTCTATATGGTTGAGTTGTCAGGCAACGGCATCGATGTGCAGCCAACCGGCCGCATTGCCGTGTTTCCGAACTCCGTACTCTTCCAGACGAACCCGCTTTTTAAGCAACTGCCGGGGACTGAATATGTCTGGCGCGAAGTGGCTCTGCCGCTGGCGCAGGAGGCGGACGTGGAAGCTGCAGAAAAGCGCCTGGGCGAACTAGCCGCCAAATTTTACGAGGAATATCGAGGCCAGTTGGAGCGGCAGAATGTGCATGTGGAAGAGACGCTGGGCGTGCACTTCGATACTCCAAAGCCGCATAGCCGCGTGCGATTCGCCAACGGAGCGCTGGAGGTGATGGTGCGGTATCCGGTTCCGTTGCGGTCCGCTGCCGAGCTGGATGATCGCATGGTCGGCGAAGTGAATCGAATGCTCAGGCAGGAACCTGCAATTCCGCTTGTTGCGGGTGGCTCCCCGCAACTGCGATCGCCGGTGCGGCTGTGAAGCCTCGACCAGCGAGACTCTTTTCCGGGTGCCATCGATCAGCTGCAGCTTAGCCGGCAAACGGTGTGGCTAACGTTCCGCGAATGCCCGTCTCGACGGCGAAGAGGCTGCCCGACATCGGGAACTGTTGCAATTGCTGCGGCGTCATCGTCTCTCTAGCGCTCGTAATGTAGAGCGTTTCCAGATCCGGGCCGCCAAAGGTACAGTCCGTCGCGCGCGGAACCGGCATGATGACCGTTCGCTCGACCTTGCCTGCGGGATCGAGGCGGATAATTTTTCCGACGCCTACCAGATTGCTCCACACAAAGCCTTGTGCGTCGACAGTCATGCCGTCCGGGAAGCCCCCGGCGGCGCGATCCTCGTCCGATATCTCCGCGAAGACGCGACGGTTCTCGATGATGCCCGTGGCCGGGTCGAAGTCGTACGCAAAGATGGCGTATCGAAAACTCTCCGTGTGATACATGGTGCGGCCGTCGGGGCTCCAGCCGCTGCCATTGGCGCAGATCACCTGGGAGCGCATGAGGGTTACGCGATGGCTGGCATCCATTCGATAGAGATGGCCGGAGGGCTTTTTCCATTCTTTGGCGTCCATCGTTCCTGCCCAGAATCTGCCCTGCGGGTCGCATTTTCCGTCGTTGAAGCGATTGGCTGGTTGATCGGTCTCGACTGCGCTCAGCCGTTCAAGCGTCTGGCTGGCGGGGTCGAAGATCGCGAAATCCTTTTTTAACGTGAGAACCAGGCCACCGTTCGCGCGAAGCTGAATGCAGGTGACGATCTCCGGCAGAGAAAAGGTTTCGTTCCTTTTGCTCTTCGGATCGAAGCGATGAATTTTGCACTCTTGAATGTCGATCCAATAGAGCCGCTGGTCCGCCGGATGCCAGACCGGCGACTCCCCAACGTTCGCCTGGGAAGGGAGAACACAGTCAATTGCATCGCCGGAGATTTCCTGTGAGGTCATTGCGAACTCTCCCTGAAAGAAAGATGGTGCCGCATGTTCCAGTGTCCAATCCAGCCGAAATGGCCGCGTGCATTTGGGCCGCCGAATTTCGTACTGAGGATGCCCCCCAGCGTGACCAGAGCCACGCCGGCGAGTGCCAGCAGACCTGGCGTGTTGTGCCAGACCAGCCACCCAATCAACCCCGAAAATACGACGACAGAATAGTTGAAAGGCGCGATGCGCTCTGCAGAGGCGTGCCGATATGCCAGGATGATGAGGAGCTGGCTTACCGCCATAAAGAAACCAATCCCCGCCAACAGCAACCACTCATGCATGGTTGGTGCCTTCCATGCCCGCACCGCAAACGGAAGACTCGCCAGCGAGGAGATCAGAAAATAGTAGAAGAGGATTCTTTCTGTGCTGTCTGTGGAAGACAGTTGGTTGACCGTGACCAGCGCGACGGCTGAAAATGCTGCCGCGGCTGTGGCAATCAATGCGGCAGGGTTGCGCAGAATCGCAGCGTTCGGATGCAGGATGAGGACGATGCCGGCGAATCCCACCAGCACACTTACCCAGACAATTCCCAAGACGCGCTGGCGCAGCCACGCCCAGCTCAGCACCGGGATGAAGAGAGGCGCAGAATTTGCCAGCAGCACGGCGTTCATCAGCGGCATTCGCTTTACGGCAAGGAACATGAGCGCCTGCGACAGCAGACCCGTCACCGCCCGCACAATGTGCATGCCCCAGCGGTGGGT
Organism: Acidobacteriota bacterium; assembly: GCA_021827845.1. Taxonomy (GTDB): domain Bacteria; phylum Acidobacteriota; class Terriglobia; order Terriglobales; family Acidobacteriaceae; genus JAKAUB01. The sequence goes on from JAKAUB010000136.1 coordinate 16,396, forward strand.
TTTGACGCCAGAGATTCCTCCGCGCAGCACCCAAGGCAGAAACAGCTGCAGGCTGATGGCGTTCTGGAAGAAGACAATGACGCCGGTAGAAACGTGCGTCGCGGCCTTGCCGAACGCACTCATAATTGCGACGGCCAGAAAAGCAATCGTCAGCAGGGTTGCGCCCAGCACGGGGTTGCTGGCAGGCTGCGGCGGCAGGGCGGCGGTTGTTGCTGCTAAGGTTTCCAAAGGCTAACCGAGCCGCTCCACCAGATGGTCGCCGACGCGCAGTGCATTCGCGATGATCGTGAGTGACGGATTAACGGCGCCCGAAGAAGCGAAGAAGGACGCATCCACGACGTACAGGTTGTCCACATCGTGCGTACGGCAGTTTACGTCCAGGACGGATGTTTTTGGATCTGTGCCGAAGCGGCAGGTTCCGTTCTGGTGACCCACGCCTTCCAGCGGAATCCGCTTTTTGAAATAGGCGTGCATCGGCAGCGTGGAATCGGCATGTCCGGCCTTCTTCAGAACATCGATCCAAGTGTTGCGCAGCCGCTCAAACGACTCGACATTGTTCTTCGTGTAGCTCAGGTGGATCTGTCCGTTGATGACTTGTACGCGATTCTCCGCCAGAGGGAGATCTTCCGTCATCAGCCACCAGGGCACGGCGTGATAGGACATCTTCTCCAGCACGAATGTCGGCGTGATCGCTGGCGCGTCGGCCTTCATCATCTCGTGGTGGAACGATCCGATGGGCTGAATGCTGCCCATGGGCCACGGATAGTCCGCCGTGCCGAAATAGAAGTCATTGATACCCCATGTCTTCATGTACTGCGAAGGGTTCGGCGTCATCGACAGTGAGAGAATGGCGTCTGCCTGATGAAACATGAAGTTGCGGCCAACCTGGTCGGAGCTGTTCGCCAGGCCGCGCGGGTGCTTGTCATTGGCGGACTGCAACAAGAGCGCCGCCGAGTTTATGGCCCCGCAGCAGACGGCCACAATGTTTCCCGTAAACGTAGTCGTATTCTCCGAAGAACCCAGCAGCACCTCGACGGCGGCTACGCTGGTACCCGTCGCATTTGTAACCAGCCTGGTTACCTTTGCGTCTGTCCGCAGCGTCACATTCGGCAGATTCATAATGTCGCGAATGCAGTTGATATCCGAGTCCGATTTGGCATGAACCAGGCACGGATAGCCATCGCAGGTGTCGCAACGGATGCATTTGCTTTCCAAATGATTTGACTCGTTCAACTTCAAACCGAGCGGCACCGGGAATGGCCGCAACCCCTGCTGCCGGACATCGTCCTCAATCTGCTGCATGCGTGGTTCGTTCGAGAGCGGCGGAAAAGGATACTCTTCGCTGTGCGGCGGTTCAGTGGGGTCGAATCCAAGCTGCCCATGCACACAGAAGAGCTTCTCTGCACGGGTGTAATAGGGCTCGAACGTATCGTATTTGACGGGCCACTCCGGCGAGATGCCGCCCTTGTGATGCAGCACATTGAAGTCTTCAGCACGGAGCCGAAAAAGAGCCGCGCCATACACTTTCGTGTTGCCCCCCACCCAATATCCAGTGCCGGGATGCAGAGGATTGCCGTCCTTGTCCTTCCATTCGTCCTTGGTGTGGTAGCGATTGTCGATGAACACATCCTGCGTGTTCCAATTCGCTTTTTCTCTAGGCAGAAATGGACCGCGCTCGAGGATCAGGATGCGCTTGCCCGCGTTCGCCAGGTGCCAGGCGAGTGTTCCCCCGCCAGCGCCGGTTCCGATAACTATTACGTCGTAAGGCTGAGATTCACTCATCTGATGGAGACTCCAATGGGCACTGCGGTGAGTTCGATCGGTTAGAGACTGCCAGCCTGGCGGATCATGCCGCCGTCGATGAAGAATGTGCTGCCCGTGGAATAGGCCGCATCATCCGACGCGATGTACACCGCCAGCTTCGCGACCTCTTCGGGCTTGCCCCAGCGGCCAAGCGGGATTTCTTTCATCAACTGGGATTCGATGGTCCGATTGGCTTCAACGTCGGCATCGATAGGGGTGAAGATGGCCCCCGGAGCAATGTTATTGACTGTGATCTTGTGGGGCGCAAGCTCGACGGCGATCGTCCTCATCAGCATCCGCAAGCCACCTTTCGCCGCGCAGTACGGGGCGTTGGTGATCATCGGCAAATCTTCATGAACGGAGGAGATGTTGATGATGCGGCCGCCGCTGTTTTGTTGAATCATGGCGCGCGCTGCGGCCTGGGCGCAGAGGAAGGGCCCGGTCAGATCGACCGCAATTATCTTTTGCCACTTGTCGAACGGAAAATCGACAAATGGATACTTGTATTCGATCCCTGCATTGTTCACCAGAATGTCGATGCGGCCAAAGGCCTTCACCGTCTGGTCGATGAGGCTCGCCGCCTGCGTGGGGTCGGAAACATCGGCGGCGATGGCTTGCGCTTTGCCGCCTGTCTTCTGGATCTCTGCCACACCCTGCGTAGCCAGTTGCGGAGCGCCCACGTAGTCGATGACCACCGAAGCGCCTTCAGCAGACATTGCATGGGCGATTGCGCGCCCAATTCCCGTTGCGGCGCCGGTGACGACCGCAACCTTACCTTGAAGTTTCATGAGAGATCCTCGGTGCAGAAATTGAACTTGCCCATTGTAGGGGAACCGTATTTGCTTCTCTTAAATGCGGAAAGCCTCAGCGTCCTTTTCTTTTAACTCCAGTCCAAGGCCAGGACGCGTGAGATCGGGTGCCATCTGCCCATTTTGCGGCTCGCAGAATCCGTCAAAGAACATTCGCTCAATGCGCGCATGATCGTGAAAGAACTCAAGATTTCTGGCGCGGGTGGCCGCGCAGCACGCGTGGACATGGATGCTGGGCGCACAGTGTGCGGACAGCGCAAGCTGATGCGCCTCACAGAGTGCATCCGCCCGTAAAAAGCCTGTGATGCCCTGAGCGCGGGTTGCATCCGCCTGCTGCACGTCAACTGCCTGCGCGGCCAGCATGCGCTCGAAGTAAGGAACTGTGTAGCCGTATTCGCCAGCGGCAACGTCCATCGGCGGCGGTACATTATCGCGCACGCGATGCAGGCCTGCCAGATCATCGGAGCTTACGGGCTCTTCAAACCAGACCACGCCTGACTCATGAAAAACCTTTGCCAGATACATCGCTTGCTTGGCGGAGTAGGCGCCGTTTGCGTCCACGTACAGGGCGACGTCCGGGCCAATTGTCTTGCGTGCCAGCTCGACGCGCCGCGGATCATCGTCGGGATGCGAACCGATCTTCATCTTGACGGATTGGAAGCCACGCTCCGCCCATCCACCCAACTGATCGCGAAGCTGCTGATCGTTGTAGCTGGTAAACCCCCCGCTGCCGTAAGCTGCAATCGAATCGCGGGCCTGACCGAGCAGGCGCACGAGTGGAAGTTGCAACAGGCGCGCTCGAAGATCCCAGAGAGCGACGTCGATGGCGGAGATTGCCATGGCGGCAATGCCGCGATTGCCCAGGTTTCGCACTGCGATCTGCATCTGCGTCCACAGGGCCGCGTGCGTAAAGGGATCCTTTCCTGCAATGGAGTGCTGCAGCAGATGCTCCGCAGCTTTGGCCGTGGCGGCGTCCGCGTAGGTGTATCCCATGCCGCGGGTTCCATCGGCAAACAGCTCGACCATCACCATCGTGGTCTTGTCCCATGCCAGCGTGCCGTCGGCTTCCGGGGCGTCGGTCGGCACCTGATACACGCGTACATTGGTCTTCGAAATAGTGGTCACATGTAGTGGGGATTCTGCAGCGGGATGGCGGGTTGTATTGCGAGACGGAATACCGCGCGCAGCCATCGATCCCGCGGAAATATTTCTTCGTGTGCATCCCAACCGCGTAAAACGTGCCTCTCACCTTACATACGGACGGAATGTGATCGGCTGCAAATCGCCCCCTGGCGTGCATTTCAGCGCCGTCCCTGCCTGCCAGCACAAAGAAAGGAAGCCATGAGCAAGATTGTTGCGGATGTTCTGTTTGAGCGCTTGATTGACTGGGGC
>JAKAUB010000020.1 GCA_021827845.1 Acidobacteriota bacterium
GGGGTTCCCCGGCGACTGCCAGGAGAAGGAATAGCCTGCGATATACAGATACGCAAGCAGCGGAAGAATATACGATGCCGCGACGCTGGCGGCTTTTATGGAGATCCAGCCCATGACCGGCGTGAAGATGGCGCCTCCCAGAACGGTCATTACCAGAATGGCGCCGCCCGTTTTGGCATGGTCGCCCAGCCCGCGCAGACCCATTGCGAAAATTGTGGGAAACATGAGCGACATGAAAAAGCTGGACAGAAAAATTGCCCAGAGTCCTGCCCACCCCGGCGCTGCGATGCCCACCGCGACCAGAGCGACGTTGGCGGCGGCGTAGATACCCATGAGCCGTGCGGGCTGCACAAACCGCATGAGCCACGCGGAGAAGAAGCGTCCTGTCCCGAATGCAACCAGTGTGCCGGTCAGAAAATATCCGGCGATCTTCTCCGGCTGATGCGTATAGGCCTGGATGTATTGGATGAAGTAGCTCCACGTACCGACCTGTGCGCCCACGTAGAGAAACTGCGCCAGAACGGCCAGCACGAAGGACCGTTGGCGCAGGCTGCCGGCCGGCGATGCGCCGCCAGCGGGCCGTTGCTCATCGGCCAGCACGGGAAACTTTGTTTTGGCCAGCAGGATTGCCCAGAGGATAGCGAAGAGCCCGAGCGCGAGATACGGCCGAACCACACGCATCGTTTCAAAGTGAGCGTACGCTGCGTATGTATGCGTCTGCTGCAGGTACTGGATGCGCGCCGGGGATAGCTCCACACCGGAAAAGATAAAGACCACGCCCACGAGAACGCCGGTGATGGCGCCAAGCGGATTGAAGGCCTGGGCAAAGTTCAACCGCCGCTCCGAGCTTTCCGGGGCGCCGCACAGCGCGATGAAAGAGTTTGAAGCCGTTTCAAGGCAGGCCAGACCGGCGGCGAGAATCAGGAGCGCTGCCAGGAAAAAGGCGTACCTTCCCACAAGGGCGGCGGGCAGAAACAACAGCGCCCCGGTGCTGAACAGCCCGAGTCCCAGCAGACAGCCAGCCTTGTAGCCGCGGCGCTGCATGAACCACGCCGCCGGCAATGCCATTAAAAAATAGCCAAGGTAAAACGCGGACTGCACAAAGCCGGCCTGCAGCCGCGACAGGGCGAAGGACTTCATAAACTGGCGAATCAGCACATCATTCAAGCTGCTGGGCACGCCCCATAGAAAGAACAACGCCGTCACCAAAAAGAACGGCAGCAGCGCTCCGCCAGGAAACAGCGGCACGCTGTCGGAGCGCCGGGCCGTGGTCGATGGTGGATGGAGGATCGGCATAGGCTGCAGGCGCTCGCTGTTCAGAAATCCTGACGTCGGATGGTGTAGGGAGAGCGGCGCGTGGATGCGCGCGGAATCAGGGCCGCTTCTGACCAGCGGCATGTTTCCCGCTACAGGGTACAAGAAATTGTCTGGTATTTTTCAAAAGATGATCCGGTGAACCCCCAACGATGGTTTGCGCTTCGCGGGCGGCAGCCATCGCTTGATAAAGTGCAGGAGCATCGCCGAACGTCATCCTTAGCGCAGCGAAAATCTCTGTATTGCAGCAAAAAGCCCATACCCGGATTTTTTTCTTCGCTCAGAATGGCGAACCTTACTCTCCAGCAACAGTGAAAATGCGATAGCGCGCAGGCGGCGTATCGGAATCGCAGGCAGGACGGACCCATGAACCCTCGGAAATTTCCGGCGCGGCGTCGTTCATTACCGCTCGCAGTGGCCGCAGTGATGGCGGCGCTTTCGCTTGCTTCCGGCGTGGCGCAGTCGCATGCGCCGCAGGTCGCCATCGCGGCGGGACGGCTAGCGGGGGCTCCTTTGAAGGGCATGCCCAAAGGAGCTGCGTTTCTGGGTATTCCATTTGCGGCTCAGCCCGTGGGCGGCCTGCGCTGGCGGGCGCCGCGGCCCGCGCCGCATTGGAGCGGCGTGCGGCAGGCAACGGATTACGGGCCAGCATGCATGCAGACGCCCAGCGGCTGGCTGCCGGAGATGCTCGGCATCCGCGCGATGCGCACGAGCGAAGCCTGCCTCTACCTCAATGTCTGGACGCCGCGCCTGCAGCGCTCCGCGAAGCTTCCCGTCTTTGTGTGGATTCATGGCGGCGGCAATGTGGAAGGCTCCGGCGAGTGGCCGCCGCTGGGGCCGGCGTTGGCCAAGCGCGGCATCGTTGTTGTCAGCCTTAACTATCGTCTGGGCGCGTTCGGATTCTTCAGCGATCCCGCGCTTGCCGCTGCAGCCCCGCATCACGTCTCCGGCAACTACGGACAACTGGACCAGATTGCGGCGCTCCAATGGGTGCAGGCCAACATCCGCAGCTTTGGCGGCGACCCCACGCGCGTGACGGTCGGCGGCCAGTCGTCTGGCTCGCTCGATGTGTGTAACCTGATGGCGTCGCCGCTCGCCCGCGGTCTGTTCCGCGGCGCGATTCTGCAGAGCGGCGTCTGCGTGGACTCCATCACCCCTTCGCTGCACGACGGCGACGCGATGAGCGCGCGCCTGTTGCAGGACCTGGGCGATACGCCGCAAACAGCCTTGGCGAAACTGCGGGCCATTCCGGCGGAGCAGCTTTTGCAGACCGCTGCCGCCGATCCGCATCTGGATTTTGAGCCGGTGGTCGATGGCTGGTTTCTCCCGGCGCAGCCTGCGGTCGTCTTCGCGCAGGGAAAGCAGGCACCGATCTCGGTGCTTGTAGGCAGCACCAAAGACGAGGTCACGATCTTTGCCAGTCCGCTGGTGCATGGCACGGCGTACCGGCCAAAGACGCTGGCGGAATATCACCAGTGGCTGACGCGGGAGTTTGGAAGATTTGCGGATCAGGTTTTCGCCGCGTATCCCGCGGCGTCCGATGCGGCAGTGCCTGCGGTCTTCAACCGCATGTTTACGGACTATGACTTTGCTTTCGGGGCTTACCTGCTCGCAAAGGAGAACGCGCACGCGGGGCACCCGGCGTATCTTTACAACTTCACGTACGTGGGCGCTGGGCCGTTCGCGGAGCTGGGCGCATTTCACAGCGAAGAGAATATGTTTCTGAGCCAGCGCTACTGGACGAGTTGGGTCTCGCAGCCGTCTGACCGGGCAATGTCCGACGCGATCCTTGGCTATTGGGCAAACTTCATCCGCACCGGCTCGCCGAACGGCAGCGGCCTGCCACACTGGCCGCGCTACACTGCGGCTGCGCCACTCTGCGAAAGACTCGGCCGCCATATCCATCCCGAACCAGTGCCGCAGGTGGAACACTACCCGGTGTTTCAGCAATTTCTGGATGCTCGTCTGCAACAATTGCACTGATCGCTGCTGCAACACCGGCCCCGGAGTTTCGCATGACTCTTGCCTCGCGCCTGATTCTTTCGCTCACGCTAACGGCCTGCGTGTCGGCTAACGCTGTGGAGGCCCATCGAAGATCGCACTTCACGCTGCAACAGGTGATGAGCGCGCCGTTCAACTCCGGACTGACGGCGGCGCCGGCTGGCGGCAAGCTGGCGTGGCTCTCGAATGCTGAAGGGCGACGCAATGTGTGGGTGGCGACTCCCGGCACAGACGGCAAAGGCTACAGCGCCCACGCCATCACGCAATACAGCAAAGACGACGGGCAGGAGATTTCGGACCTGTCGTGGTCGGCCGATGCGATGTCCATTGCCTACACACGTGGCGGCGATGCGGATGATCCGGAAAAGATGGCGCCTAATCCGGCGCTACTGCCGCAGGGTGTTACGCAGCAGGTTCTTGTAGCCTCGCTCGATGGCGGAGCGCCGCGAACGATCGGCCCCGGCCACTCCGCTGTGTTCGCTCCGGTGGGCGGCCGGCTGGCGTGGATTCTCGACGGACAAATCTGGTCAGAAGATTTTTCCGCGCCGTCGCCGCATCCGGCGCAGTTGCTGCATACGCTCGGCGTCAGCGAGTCCCTGACGTGGTCCCCGGATGGCACGCAGCTCGCGTTCGTCAGCAATCGCGGCAGCCACAGCTTCATCGGCGTCTACGCGTTCGCCAGCAACACGCTGCGGTATCTCGATCCCGGCACCGACCACGACCGCTATCCCGTCTGGTCGCCGGATGGCCGGCAGATCGCGTTCATCCGCGTGCCCTACTCCAAGCTCGAAAATTTCGATCGTCCGCAGCGCAGCGGGCGTCCCTGGTCCATCCGGGTGGCGGATGTTTCGACGGGAATCGGAAAGCAGGTGTGGCGGGCGGAGCCGGGGCCGGGCAGTGTGTTTCATGAACTGGACAGCGGCCGCCAGCTCTTCTGGGCCGCGGGCAATCGGCTGATCTTTCCGTGGGAGGGTGACGGCTGGATGCACCTCTATGCCGTCCCGGTTGCGGGCGGGCCGGCCACGCTGCGCACTCCGGGCAGCTTTGAGGTGGAAGGCGCGGCCATCAGTCCGGATCGGCAACGCATCGTTTACGTCTCGAATCAGAATGACATCGACCGCCGCCATCTCTGGACGTTTCCCGTAGCTGGCGGAGCGCCACAGTCGCTCACGCACGGGGAAAGCATTGAGGCTACTCCTGTCTACACCAGCGACAACAAAACGGTTGCGCTGCTGCATGCCAATGCGCAGATTCCGATGGAGCCCGCGGTCCTGAATGCTGATGGCCGTGTTGCGGATCTTGCGCCCGGCACGCTGCCTGCCAGTTTTCCTGCGGCGCAACTTGTCACGCCCCACCAAGTCCTCTTTAACGCCACGGACGGATGGCGCATTCACGGGCAGCTCTTCCATCCGGCCGATGGCGCCGGATGCGTTCGTCACCCGGCGGTGGTCTTTGTGCATGGAGGCTCGCAGCGGCAGATGCTGCTGGGCTGGCATCCCATGGGCTACTACGCCAACTCCTACGCGCTGAACCAATACCTGACCAACCACGGCTACATCGTCCTGTCTGTGAACTATCGCAGTGGCACCGGCTATGGCTTGAACTTTCGCGAAGCGACGAACTACGGCCCGACGGGCGCCAGCGAGTTTCGCGATGTGGCCGGAGCTGCGCTCTATCTGCGCAGCCGCTGCGACGTGGACCCCGCGCACATTGGCATCTGGGGCGGTAGCTGGGGTGGCTTTCTGACGGCGCTGGCGCTGGCGCGAGCTTCTGATCTGTTCGCTGCGGGCGTAGACATGTCGGGCGTGCATGACTGGAACATCGACAACCCGCATAACTTCGATATCTCCGACACCGCCGCCGATCCTGACGCCCGCTGGCGGCTGGCGTGGCAATCCTCGCCGCTGGCTTATGTCGATCGCTGGAAATCGCCTGTGTTGTTGATCCAGGGTGACGATGATCGCGACGTGCCGTTTCTACAGACCGTGGAGCTGGCAGCCGCTCTGCGGCAGCGGCACGTGGCTGTGCAAACACTGATCTTCCCCGACGAGGTGCATGACTTTCTGCTGCATCGCGACTGGGTTGCGGCCTACGCGGCCTCGGCGAATTTCTTCGATCAGCAGTTGAAGGCTGCCCCCGCAAAGACGCCGTAGGCAGCGGTGCGGCTACGCGTTGGCCCGGTTGGCTGCGGCGCGACGCGTGCGCATCCACAGAAACAGCGGGAAGCCGGCGGCAATAATCACGAGGCCGCCCAGCGAACTGCTGGCGTTGCTCTTCAGCAGATACACGATGACCAGCACCGCTGCCCCGATGAAGCTGGCGGGAAGCCACGGGTAGCCGGGCACGCGAAAGGGACGCGTCCGATCTGGCTCGCGATGCCGGAACGTAAATAACGTTGTTGCCGTCAACATGTAGAAGATCCACTCGCCCAGCAGCGCCAGCTCAAACAGCGCCTGGAAACGGCCCACCACCAGCAGGAGCCCGGTTGAGACAATGGCCTGCACGATCAGCGAAACCGACGGACTTTCAAAGCGGGGGTGGATGGTCGCCATGGAGCGGAAGAACAGGCCGTCCTGCGCTGCGGCGAAAGGAATGCGCGCCCCGGAAAGAATGGTTCCGTTCAGCGACGCAAGAATGCTGATGACCATGCCGATGGAGACCAGCCCCGCGCCCCACGCGCCCACCGCCAGCAGCATGGCGCGGCTGGCCGGCTGCGGCGAATGGGCAATTACAGTTGCGGGCAGGACGTACTGCACGGCGGCGTTGGTCAGCATGTAGAGCACGCCGACGATTCCCACCCCGGCGATCAACGCCAGCGGAATGTTTCGTTCCGGCCGCTGGATTTCGCCTGCCACCATGTTGAGATCGTTCCAGCCGTCGTAGGCCCAGAGCGCTGCGATCATCGCTACGGTAAAGCCGGCGAGACCGCCGCTGTGGCCGGTGAGCGCGCTTTGGAAGTTGCCCAGCGTACCTGCAGGGCTGTGAAAGCAGAAGACGATGATGCCCACGATCAGCAGAATCTTCAGCAGCGTGAAGACAAGCTGAAACGCGCCCGCCCGCCGCATGCCCAGATAGTTGACGCCGGTGATGAGCCACGTGAGGCCGATGGCGACGATCTGGCCCCACTCGATGGTCCACACGCGGAAGCCGATGGAGTGCCCGAGCCAGCCCAGCGCAGAAAAGATTCCCAGTACGCGCACTACGCCGATGGCGCTGCTCGCGATGGACGCAGGCTTGGCGACAGCGAACCACGTCCACATGTAGAGGAACGATGGCAGCTCGCCATAGGCATCGCGCAGATAGACATATTCGCCGCCGGCAAAGGGCCGCATCGCGGCCAGCTCGGCGTAGGTCATGGCGCCAAACAACGACAGCAGCCCGGCGGCGGTCCACGCCAGATAGACCAGATGCGAGGAGCCCGCGGCGCGCATCATCTCTTCCGGCACCAGAAAAATGCCGCTGCCGATGATGGTGCCCGCCACGATTGCAGTCGCCTGCCACGGGCCGAGAACGCGCGGAAGTGTCGAGGAAGATGGAGATTGGCTCAAGGGTTACGCGGGGCACGTACGAGCGTTGCAAGGATTTTACGCCGCGAGCGCTTACTTGCCGATGCAGAAGCTGCTGAAGATCACGTTGAGAATATCGTCGGTGCGTGTCTCCCCGGTCAGCGCGTCCAGGTGGCGCAGCGCGGCATAAAGATCGAGCAGCAGCATCTCGTGCGGCACGCCGTCGCCCACGGCCTGCTGCGCGGCATGCAGCGCTGTCATCGCGTCCTTGACTGCCGTCTGTTGCCGCAGGTTGGTCATCAGCGCGCCACCGGCTTCCGCGCCCGGCTTCTGCATGTGATCGAGAATCGCTGCGCGCAGCGCCGCAACGCCCTCGCCGGTCAGAGCGGACACCAGGCAGGCCCGCAATGCCGGGTATGCCGATTGCAGCTCCGTCGCGATGCTGTTGGTGCCCAGGTCACACTTGTTCAGCACAGCCAGCACGGGCCGGGCCATGGTTTGCTGCAGCAGCGTCCGCTCTTCTGCAGTCAGCGACGGGGCTCCGGCTTCCAGCACCACCAGCACAATATCCGCGTCGGCTAATGCTTCGCGCGAGCGCTCAATGCCAAGGCGCTCGGCCATTTCCGGCGCGTCGCGCAGCCCGGCTGTGTCGATCAGCTCCAGCGGAATGCCTGCGAGCGATACGCGCTCGCTGATGGTGTCGCGTGTGGTTCCGGGCGTGTCGGTGACGATGGCGCGATCGCGCTCGATCAGCCGGTTGAACAGCGAGGATTTGCCCGTGTTCGGCCGCCCGACAATTGCCATCGTGAATCCGTCGCGCAGCAGGCGGCCATAGGCGAAGCCCTCCGCCAGCATCTGCAGCGGCTGGGAGATGCCCGCAATCTGCGCGGCGATCGCCGCAGAGGTCATGACAGAAATGTCGTCTTCGGCAAAGTCGATGCCGGCCTCGAGCTCCGCAATCAGGTGGATCAGCGCCTGCTTCGTGGGCTGGATGGTGCGCGAGAGCGAGCCCTCCATCTGCTCGGACGCGATGCGCGCCTGGTACACCGTCTGCGCATCGATCAGGTCACGCACGGCCTCCGCCTGCATCAGGTCGATGCGGCCAGAGAGAAACGCGCGCTCGGTGAACTCCCCTGGCCGGGCCAGCCGCGCCCCCCGCGCCAGGCAGGCGCGCACAATTGCGTCCAGCACCACCGGCGAGCCATGTGCGGCAATCTCGACAACATCCTCGCGGGTGTAGGAGCGCGGCGCCTGAAAGTACGTGACTACGGCCTCATCCATCCGCCGGGTGCCGTCAGCCGCACCATCGGCTTCGAGCACGTCCGCCAACCGCGCCATGCTGTGCTCGAGCGGCGCGGACAGGCGCAGCACCCCTGAGGCAATGGCAGCCGCATCCGCGCCGGAGAGGCGCACAATGCCGATGCCGCCGCGGCCGGGCGGCGTGGAGATGGCAACGATGGTGTCGGGAAACGCCGGCGCAGATCGCTGCGCGGGATGAGAGCCGTTCACGGCTCGATTGTAGCCGTGGGAGACGCGAGAACACGCCGCAACCCGGTGGCGGAAGGGCTTGTGCTGCTATCGTCCAAAGGTTCGTGCGCGCGAAAATCCGGCGGGCGCCTGGCGCGGCTGCCAGTTTTTGGGATACACCACGACGTAGCGCCGCATGCCCTCGCCGCTGCTCTCGCTCCGCAGGTCGTCGTGTTCGCGCAGTGCGAGATGCAGCATGCGCCGCTCGCGGGAATTCATCGGCGAGAAGCTATAGGGCTGGCTGGTCCGACGCACCTGCTCGGCCGCTGTCTCCGCCGCCATGCGCAGCTCTTGCGCGCGCATCGCCTTGTAGCCGCGCGCGTCGAACGAAATCAGCCCGTGCTCTTCCGGCTCCAACTGCAGCGTTTTGGCGGCGATGTGCTCCATCGAACGCAGCAGCTCCGCGTGCCGCTCCAGCACCAGATCGACATCGGGACCCGCCAGCTCCACGTAGATTTCACGCGGTTCAAATTGACTGGGATCGGCGGCGCCCGAGCCTGCCGTGATGCGGTATTTCAACTGCAATCCGCCGAGGCGCGTCAGAGTTTTCATCAACGCATCGACCTTCTGGGCTGCAACCTGCAAATTCTCAATTGGCATGGCTTTCCAAAACTATAGCGCGGCCTCCGTGCCCCGAAACGTTACCTTCGGACAGCGGCTGCCGGTTTTAACCCTTTCTTGCGGGCGGCGCGGCGCGCCTGAATCGCACGCATCTCGCGGCCCAACTTTGTCCGGTTGATCAGCATCTGCTGGCCGATGCCGATCAGGTTACTGCCCGCCCAGTAGAGCGCCAGTCCCGAAGCGTAGTGCCACGTGATGAAGCCGCTGAAGAGTGGCATGGTGAAGGCCATCATCTTCTGCTGGGCGGCGTCCACACCGGGGGAAGGCGTAAAGAGCTGAAAGAAGAACTGCGAGCCCACCATCAGGATGGGCAGGATATGCAGCGGGTCGGGCTGCGACAAGTCATGCAGCCAGAACCAGTGCGCATGCCGCAGTTCGATGGCATTTTCCAGCATGGCGTAAAAGGCAAAGATGAGCGGGAACTGGATCACCATCGGCAGGCAGCCGCCAAACATGTTGACGCCTTCCTTTCGGTAGAGATCCTGCATCTCGCGGTTCATCTCCTGCTTCCGCGGATCGTCGAACTTGTACTTCTTGTACTTCTCCTTGATGGCGTTCATCTGCGGCTGGATGCGCTGCATCTTGATAGACGACTTCATCATCGTCCAGCGCGTGGGGAACATCGCCAGGGTGATGACAACGGTCAGCACCAGAATGGCCCAGCCCCAGTTGGGAACAATATGCTGGTAGACCCAGCGGAGCAGATAAAACAACGGCTTGGCGATGATCGACCACATGCCGTAGTGCACGATCGGCACCAGATCGGGTCCGGTATCTTTGCCGTTGGGTCCGGTGCCGCGGATCGACTTCAGCACGCTCAGTGTCTTGGGCCCGGCAAAGATCCGCATAGAGCTGGTGGCTGCCGCCGAGCCCACCGCCGCGCCAAGAATCGGCTGGGGTACCAGTTTGCTGTTTGGCTGATCGGGGTCGGCCGGAACGTCCAGCGTGTGGTGCAGCGTTACAAACGTGGCGTCGGAGGGGTTATCCGGCAGAAACATCGCCGCGAAATACAGGTCGCTTACACCGCCCCAGTCAATCGACCCAGTCATCTGCTGCCGGTTTTCGACCTTCTTGGGCGCCAGGCTCTCCGCCTTGCTGTAGCTGGAGCGATCGATCTTCTGGTCTTTGGAGTAGTCCGCCGCCTGCCGCTGGTCGCCAAAGCCGGCCGGCCACGCCAGCATGGCCCCGATGGGGGCGCCGTCGCGGGTGGCGCTAACCGTGCCGTGGATGACATAGTCATTCCCAAAGGTGAACACTTTGCGGACCGTCAGCCCGCCCGCGGAATATTGAAACGAAAGCTGGGTGGGTGCCTGCACCGTGCCCGAAGCAGACGCGACAAACATTGCCTGATTGATCTGCTGGCGCAGGTTTGGGTCGGAGGTGAATACCGACAGCGGATAGCCGAAGCGTTGTGCTGCCTCTGGACTGACCAGATCGAGCGGCTTGCCGGCGTAGTTGGTGTACTTCTTCAAGATCCAGGAAGTGACCTGCGCGCCGCGATTGGTAAAGGTGATCTTGTACAGCTCATTTTCAACGGTCGTGGTGGTCGCCTGGGTCGCCGTTATCTGCGGTGCAGCAGCGGCTGCATTCTGCGCGGCGCCTGGCTGCGGCGTAGCAGCCGCATTGGCAGCCGCAGGCGCGCTGGCGGGCGCGGGGCTGCTCGCAGTGGTGGAGGGTCTGGGCGCTGCCGGATGCTTGGGCTTGAAGTATTGCAGGCCCACCAGAATGGCTACGAACAAGGCGGTAAACACCAGCAGCGAGCGCGAGTCCTGCCCGCCCCCACCTGGCTGGTTAGGATTCTTATATTCGGCCAAAGGAATTCCTGTCGGTCGTCGATTTCCGCACTGCGCGTCTCTCGGTAAGGGAGATCACCCGGCCGGCGCTGGGAACCGCGCAGCGATTCCAGCCCTAGGATTCGGGAGGGCGGTTTCTCCTATGGTAACGGTTTTGCCGCTGGCTTGCAGTCCGTGGGGGCCCTGTAGTTTGGCGCAGACGACCATCTCAAGTACCTTGAAGGAACGATAGAACCGGTGACCCCGGCGGACTGGTGACATGGCGATCGCAGCAACCTCCCAAACAACGGCCACGCAGCCCGGTGTGCGCGACAATCGCGCGCTGGCCATGGTCATTGCGCTGTTTTTCATGTGGGGCTTCATCACCTGCCTCAATGACATTCTGATCCCCCACCTGAAAAGCCTGTTCACGCTGAACTACGCCGAGGTCATGCTGGTGCAGACCTTCTTCTTCTCGGCATATTTCGTCTTCGCGCTGCCGTCGGGCAAGGTGGTGGAGTGGATCGGCTATAAAGGCACAATGGTGGCGGGCCTGCTGGTCATGGCCGCTGGCGCACTTGGGTTTATTCCGGCCGCCGCGGTTCCGTCCTTTCCGCTCTTCCTGGTTTCGCTGGCAATCCTCGCCGCGGGAATGACCTTTCTGCAAGTGGCCGCCAATCCATACGTGGCGATTCTTGGCGACCCGGCCGGCGCCTCCAGCCGCCTGAACCTGGCCGGCGCCTTCAACTCCTTCGGCACGACGATCGCGCCCTACATCGGCAGCCTGTTCATCCTGGGTACCATCCCGCTCACCGCGACCGAACTGGGACGGCTCTCGCCGGCAGCGCTGCACGCCTATAAGGTGTCGCAGGCGGAAGTGGTCAGGCTGCCGTACTCGGTCATCGCGGCCATTCTGATCTCCTTCGCCATCGCGATGGCGCTTTATAAGCTGCCCCCTATCCATATCCATCACCCTGAAGAGGGCGGTCCAAGCGGCCTGCGGCCGGTTTTGCGCCAGCGGCATCTGGTGCTGGGGGTGGTTGGGATTTTTCTGTACGTCGGTGCGGAGGTCGCGGTCGGCAGCTTTCTGGTCAACTACTTCAGCCTGCCGTACATCGGCCACATGACGGAGAAGAACGCCGCCCTTTACGTTGCGTTTTACTGGGGCGGGCTGATGGTGGGCCGCATCTTTGGCGTCGGCATTACCCGCAAGCTGCACCCGGGGCCCGTGCTTGGCTGGGCCGCCATTATTGCATTTTGCCTGGTGCTCACGTCTATCCTCACCTTTGGCCATCTGGCAATGTGGAGCCTGATTCTCGTCGGCCTCTTCAACTCCATCATGTGGCCCAATATCTTCGGTCTGGCGCTGGTCGGGCTGGGCGGGTTGACCAATATGGGATCCAGCCTGCTGGTCTCGGCCATTCTGGGTGGCGCGCTCATCCCGCTCTTTCAGGGCTTTGTGGCGGACCACATCGGGCTGCACCATGCGTTCTTTGTCGCCGGCCTTTGCTACGTCTACATCTGCTATTACGGATTCATCGGCTCCAAGCCGAAAGCCCCGCCGCTGCCCGCGTAGAGCGGCCCTGCGACTGCCGGTAAAGCTGCGGAATTTTTTGGACAACGCGCGCCGTATGCCAGCCATCCCATAAAGTGGGAGGCTTCGAAGAAGGGCCTTCTGGAAGGAGTAGAAATGGCTGACAAATTCGATCAGGAAAGGGTTCAGCGAATGAAGCAGCGCGAAGACCGCAATCCTTATCGTAAGGCGTTTGACATCGGCATCCCTACCGGCGGACGGCAAAATCCGCACGTGCATTCCTTCCCGGGCGAGAAAGCCTGCCGGGCCGGTGGAGGCACCAGGGCGGAAATTTAAGGCCGGTGTATTGGATACATTGGCCAGCACGAGAAATCAGGGCGCGATGTAGTGGTTTGCCCAGCGTAGACAACCGAAGAATGCTGGCTGCTGATGCAGCACGGAGACCACAACATCCGCAAAAGATAGCGACCCGGGCCACAGGCTCGGGTCGTTTTACGTTGGGCGCGGATGGGCTGCCGCGCCGGTTGCTATTCCTTGCGGTACAGCAGATCGCGGATGGCTTTTCGGCGCTCGGCATCGGCTTCGCTGGCGAGACGCCGCTCTTCGGCGTCCATGCTTTGCGGATTCGCGGCGCCGTGGCCTGGCTCCGGTTCGCTGCACTCCGGGCAACGGTTCGCAAAGCCCGGCTTGTCGGGCTTCAGTTCAAACTCTTCCCCGCAGACGACACAGGTTTTGATCGGAAACGTCATGGTTTTTTGATGATCGCGCCTCAGCCGGGGTCGCGTAAAGTCAGCACCACGGGCGTGTGGTCCGAGGGCTTCTCGAGGGCGCGCGGACTGCGATCGATCGCACAGGCCTCCAGACGGGCCGCCACTGCTGGGGTCAGCAGAAAGTGGTCGATCCGGATGCCGCGGTTGTGCTCGAACGCCTGCCGAAAATAGTCCCAGAACGTGAAGCTTTTCTCGTCGGGATGCAACGCGCGGAAGGCATCGACATAGCCCATGGCGAGCATGGCGCGGTAGCGGGCGCGGGTCTCCGGCTGAAACAGCGCATCGCGCATCCAGGACTCCGGCTTGTGGCAGTCGATGTCTTCGGGGATTACGTTGAAGTCGCCGCCAATCACGACCGGCAAGTCGGCGCGAATCCACTGGCGCATCGGCTCCATCAGCCGGTCCATCCAGCGCAGCTTGTACTCAAACTTTTCTGTGCCGATGGGATTGCCGTTGGGCAGGTAGATGTTCACCACGCGCAGGCCGGCGGTTTCGACTTCGAGATAGCGGGCGTGGCTGTCCTCCCCATCGCCCGGCAGCGCGGTGCTGAATGTCTGGAT
The DNA here is from genome assembly GCA_021827845.1 of Acidobacteriota bacterium. Taxonomy (GTDB): domain Bacteria; phylum Acidobacteriota; class Terriglobia; order Terriglobales; family Acidobacteriaceae; genus JAKAUB01. Next base: position 13,606 of record JAKAUB010000020.1, read on the forward strand.
GGGGCTGCGGGACAGGATGGCGACGCCGTTGTAGCTCTTCTGGGTGACGGCTTCGCTGTGGTAGCCGAGCTCCTGAAAGGCCAGCGCCGGGAATTCGGTGCCCTTCAGTTCCTGCAGCAGCAGCACATCGGGCTGGCGCGCGCGCAGCCAGTCCAGCACATGGCTCATGCGCGCCCGCAGCGAATTCACATTCCAGGTGGCGATTTGGATGGTGATGCTCCTTGCAGGAGAGTAACCCGGAGAGGCGGCAATCTCCATCATCACCGCGGGCGAACTGCTTTATGGTGCGGAGAAAAGCCAGCACCGCACGCAGGCTCTCAAGCAATTTGAAGAACTGGCGAGCCTGATCCCAGTTTTGGCGCTGCCCCGTGAAGCGGCAACGACCTATGCCGCGATTCGACGGCATCTGGAGATTCGAGGCGAGACGATTGGCAATGACGACCTTTGGATTGCCGCGCATGCCAAGGCCGAAGGCCTGATTCTTGTCACGAATAATGTTCGGGAATTCAAGCGGGTCCCGGCGCTGAAGGTGCAGAACTGGGTGGGTTGATTGCCCGCGCCAATCGTAAGAATTTTGGGCTCCGCAAGGATGAAGCGCGAAATCGGCTTCTAACTCCCCGCCTGCTGCGGAACCACGGCGATGGCCAGAGCGCGAGCCGATGTCGATTGGGATGGCAGAGGGACGCCCATCCCGTTTTTCCAGTAGATCGCCGAGGACTGGGGTCCCTGGGTAGAGACCAGGCTGCCGGCAACGTAAACATCGGAGCCGTTTACCGATATTCCGGATGTAACAGGGAATTGAGAATTCGCCGATATGCCGAACGTGGTGAAGTTGCCATTCACCCAATAGCCTGCGATTGATCCATTGTCTCCACCTGCAACATAGACGCTCGCCCCGGAAAGAGCGATCGAGGATGCCCACGCTCCTGTATTTACCGGCAGATTCAGCGGAACCTGGGTTCCGTCCTGCCAATAAACGGCCTGCGCCGGATTCGCACCGGTCACGCCGCTGATGTTGACGGTGCTGCCATTGACCACAATCCCGGTGGCAAAGGAGCCAAAATTCTGAGGGCTGACTGGTTGAAGATCAACCGGGGTTCCATTCTTCCAGTACACCGCGAGGTCGCCGCAGTCATAATTGCTCGAAGACGAAGGGGTACACTGCAGGGCGTCGCCGGCGACGTAGACATCGGAGCCCGAAACAGCGATGGCAGCCCCTGAGGTGCTGTATGCAAAGGAAGTGTTCGCGTAATTTCCATCGGCCAGGTACGATGCCTGGCCATTTGCCCAAACGGTCGCAAGCGGAGCATTCGACGCGGCAACGAAGGAGCTGCCAACCGCGTAGACGTTGCCATTGGCCAATGTCAATCCAGTTACTTGCGAAAAGCCGGAGCTGGTCAGCGCCGTGGCAACTCCGTTCTTCCAGATCGTAGCGGTGCTTCCGCCGTAAGGCGGCGTGCCCGGGCTGTTCACCCAGCCACCCACGTACACATCAGAGCCGGAGACTGCCACTGCGTCGGCTGTGGCATTTGGCGCAAGGATCGTCTCGACGCCGTTCTTCCAGAGCGCAGCACTGGTGCCGTCAAAGCCGACGACATAAACATCGGCCGGCACGGGCTGCTGGGAGCTCATGTGCATGCTGCTGCCACATCCGTTGAGCATCAGCGAGCCGACGCCCGCCAGCGCGGCGAGGAGGATTGTCCGGTGGTTTCTCATCTGGTCCCTCGATAGGAGCCGACTTTCGGCACAGAGTCTACGCGGGCCGTCATCGACCGGTCAATCCAAAATCCCCAGCAGACGGGCATACCCCTTTGGCCGGGAAATCCCCCGCATTCCAACGATTGCCGCTCCATCCCGTAAAATCATCTGTTTGGTTCGGGCGCTGCACCTCGCGCATCGAATACCTTGGCACCAGAGACGGAGCATCCCTTGGCGGACACAATTTACGACATGGCAATTATTGGCGGCGGCCCCGCCGGCTACACGGCGGCCATCCGCGCCGGGCAGTACGGGCTGAAGGTCGCGCTGATTGAGCGCGAGAGCAAGCTGGGCGGCACCTGCCTGCACTGGGGCTGTATCCCCACCAAGTCCCTGCTTTTCAACGCGGAAGTGTACGACCACCTGAAGCACGCTGCCGAGTACGGCATTGAAGGGCTGGGCGAAGGCAAGATCAACTGGAGCGTCATCCAGAAGCGCAAGCAGGCCATCATCGACAAGCATGCCAAAGGCCTCAACTTTCTGATGAAGAAGAACAAGGTCACCGTGTTCGAAGGGCACGGACGGCTGACCGGCCCGGCAAAGGACGGCGTCCACTCCGTTGAGGTTTATACGGAGGGCGGCGGCGGCGCCGACGGCGAACGCAGCTTTGTGAAGGCGAAGAACGTGGTGCTGGCCACCGGGTCCGACGCCCGTATGCTGCCCGGCCTGGAACCGGACTCGCGGGTGCTGACCAACATGGAGATTCTCTCGCTCACCGCGATTCCCAAGTCGATGGTCGTCATCGGCGCCGGGGCCGTAGGTGTTGAATTTGGGTCCATCTTTAAGAGCTTCGGCGCCGACATCACCATCGTCGAGTACCTGCCGCGCCTGGTGCCCAATGAGGACGAGGACGTCAGCAAGGAGCTGGCTCGCGCCTTCCGCAAGCGCGGGATTGAGAGCTTTACCGGCGCAAAGTTCGAGAAGCTGGAGAAGACCAAGGATGGCGTGAAGGTCACCATTACGGGCTCCGACGGCAAGCAACTGGTGAAGGAAGCGGAAAAGGTGCTGGTCGCCGTGGGGCGTGCGCCGCGCACTGACCATGTGGGTCTGGAGAAGACCAAGATCAAGCCCGAGCGCGGCTTTATCAAGGTGAACGAGTGGATGCAGACCGAGGAGCCGGGCGTCTACGCCATTGGCGACATCGTGGCCGGGCTGCCGCAGCTGGCGCACGTCGGGGCCATGTGCGGGGTGGTGGTTGCCGCGAAGATCGCCGGCAAATACGCGCGTCCGGTGCGCCGCGACCGCGTGCCCGCCTGCACCTATTGCGAGCCGCAGATCGGCAGCGTGGGCCTGACAGAAGCCGCTGCAAAGGAAAAGGGCTACGCGGTGAAGGTCGGCAAGTTCCCGTTCACGGCCAACTCCAAGGCGTCGATCGTGGACTCCCATGACGGCTTCGTCAAGATTGTCTCGGATGCAAAGTATGGCGAAATCCTGGGCGTGCATATCATCGGCCCGCAGGCGACGGAGCTGATCGCCGAGGCTGTGACGGCCATTGAGCTGGAGGGGACCGTCGAAGAGATGATGTTCACGATCCACGCCCACCCCACGCTGGCGGAGGCCATGCTGGACGGCTTTGGCTCCGTGGAGAACATGGCCATCAACGCATAGACGGCCAGCCAGCCATGCAAAAAGCGGAGGGGAGCGACGGGCTCCCGCTCCGCTTTTTCTTTCGCTACGCTTTCGCGATGGCGCAGCAGTGTTCGCCGCATTGGCAGGGATTGCACGCACAGGTTGCACCGCAGGTGCATCCCTTGGCCTGGCAGCGGCAACCGCTGCAGCAGCCTTCGCGCTCCTTTGTTTTCGTCATGGCGTCCTCCTTTCACCCCTGCAGACGGAGGCGCCGCCAAAACATTACAGTTGTATAGGAGGGTCCGTGGCGCAGTCTGGTTCATCCGTGAACTTCGACGAGCTGATGCAGCACCAGCAGCGGTTCCTCGCCTTTCTGGAGCATCGCGTCGGCTCCCGGGCAGACGCGGAGGACATTCTGCAGCGGGCCTACGTGAAGGCCCTGCAGCGGGAGGACACGCTGCGGCAGGCTGGGTCCGCCGTCGCCTGGTTCTATCGCATCCTGCGCAATGCCGTGATTGACCACTATCGCAGCCAGGCCGCGGCTGGCCGCCGGGTTGAGACTTGGGCCCAGGCGATTGAAGACACCCCGGCGCCGGACCCGGAGATGCGGGCCGCCGTTTGTGAATGCATCGTGCCGCTGCTGCAAACCTTGAAGCCGCAATACCAGCAGGCCCTGCAGGCGCTGGAGCTCGACGAGAAGAGCCTGCAGGAGTTTTCTGCGGAGGCGGGGATTACGCCGCAGAACGCCGCCGTCCGGGGACACCGCGCCCGCCAGGCACTCAAAAAGCGGGTGATCCAGATCTGCGGAACCTGCGCCCAGCATGGCTGCATGGACTGCCGCTGCGACCAGAGACACAGCGCTGCCTGATGATGCTCCTGCGCCTGCTCGATCTCGGCCGGATTGACTACGCTGCGGCGCTGGAGGTGCAGCAGCGGGTGGTGGCGCTGCGCCAGCAGCAGCGGATTGGCGATGTGCTGCTGCTGCTGGAACACCCGCCGGTCCTGACGCTGGGCCGCAACGCCCATCGCAGCAACATTCTGGCGGACGATGCGACCCTGGCCCGGCGCGGCATTACGGTCCACAGCATCAATCGCGGCGGAGACGTCACCTATCACGGTCCGGGTCAACTGGTCGGCTATCCCATCCTCGACTTGCGCGGGGACCTGCCGGCCAGGCGCGGCCCGCATCTGGGCGCCGTCGAATACGTTCGCATGCTGGAGGAGTCGCTCATCCGCGCCTGTGCCGACTACGGCGTGCTGACCCAGCGCATTGCGGGGCGGACGGGGGTGTGGACGCTGCCCGGAGGCAGCATTCCGGCGAAAAAGATTGCCGCGATTGGCGTGCATATTGCACGGGGCGTCACCTCCCACGGCTTTGCGTGGAACCTGACGGCCGATCTGCGGGATTTTTCGCTGATTGTCCCCTGCGGGATTGCAGACGCCGCCGTTACCAGCCTGGAGGAGGAGATTGACGTCCGAACGCACACCATGCCCACCCGAGAGCAGGCCATGCATGCCGTGGCCCGCAGTTTTAGCCGCGTCTTTGGCTACCACCCGCTGTGGGCGGACAGCGTGGAGGATTTGGTGGCCAGCCCTGTCGGATAGCCCTGTAACGGGCTTTCGATCCGCGCTCTTGTCGAAGGCGTCCGCCAGCACAGGCCCCCAGTCATATAGAATGTTGAGTTTGGTGGATCAAGCTTAGGAAATTGCCCTTCATGCCGACCAGGAAATCAGAATCGTCCCCCAGCGCCTCCGCAGAAAAGCAACCGCATTCCAACGGCAGCAAGGCCGCGAGCGCCCCCGCTGCCAAACGAACCCAGCCACCGATCGGTAAAAACGAGTGGGGTATCCCCGACTGGCGGCTGGAGCAGCCGCCGTTCCACATTGAGAGTGACTGGTCGGGCGACGAGTACCGCTACAAGGTCGTCGGCGATACCAACGCGCCGGTGCCACCGCTGCGCCCGTCCAAATATCTCAGCAAAGAGCAGACGATTGAAATCTACCGCTACATGATCATCAACCGGCAGATGGAAGCCGCGCTGGAGAGCATGTACAAGCAGTCCAAGGTGATCGGCGGGCTGTATCTGAGCCTGGGCCAGGAAGCGACGTCGGTCGCCTCGGCCTATGCGCTGGATCGCGATGACTGGCTGGGCCCGATGATCCGTAACCAAGGTTCGATGGTCGTGCGCGGCTACGCACCCAGCTCCGCCATGATGCAGTACATGGCCAAGGGCACGTCTCCCACCAAGGGGCGGGACTCCGGCTCGCACTACGGCGACCCCAAAAAGCTGAATGTCATCGCGCCCATCTCGCATCTGGGAGATTCCATCGGCGTGCTGTCTGGCGTGGCACTGGGCGCCCGCCTGCAGGGCCGCGAGATTGCATGCATGGCCTACATCGGCGACGGCGGACAGTCCACGGGACCGACCTACGAGGGATTTAATTTTGCTGCAGTGCGGAAGCTGGGCGTTGTGCTGGTGGTGGAGCATAACTCCTGGGCCTACTCGACGCCGGTCGAGTTGCAGTTCGCCTGCAAGGATCTAGCGGACCGCGCGATCGGCTACGGCGTTCCGGGAGTGATCGTCGATGGCACGGACGCCAACCAGGTCTACGACGCCGCCCGCGAGGCCGTCGAACGGGCACACCGCGGCGAAGGCGCATCCATCATTGAAGCCAAGCTGATGCGCATGAAGGGCCACGCTATGCACGATGCCGCTGTCTACGTGCCCCCGGCCGTCAAGGAATACTGGCAGCGCCGCGACCCCATCGTCCGCATGGAGCAGTATCTGAAGGAAACCGGCTGGATGACGGAAGCGCAGATGAAGGAGATGCACGCTGACGTCCAGCGCTACATCGATGAGGAGCGGGCGGCTGCCGAGGCAGCGCCGATGCCTTCTCCAGAAGAAGCTGGCACCGACGTTTATTTCGACAACTCCGTGGACATTCCCGTCAAGTACGGCGAGGTGCGAGTCAAGCAGTCGAATGCCGGCCGCAAGCTGGCGGAATCCAGCGCTCCGGGCCACTACAAGTAGCGCTGTGAACCGCGGTTTTCCAGTTTTGTAACCACCACTGTTGCACTTACCTCTTTGAAAGCGAATCGAATGGCTGCAGTTACATATCTTGAAGCAATCCGGCAGGCGATCTGGGAAGAGATGGAGCGCGACAGCCGCGTCTTCGTTCTGGGAGAAGACGTTGCGATCTACGGCGGCGCCTTCAAGGTGACGGAAGGTTTTGTCCATAAATTCGGCATGGAGCGCGTGGTCGATACCCCGATCTCGGAGATGGCCATTGCCAGCGCCGCTTATGGCGCTTCGCTGACGGGCCTGCGCCCGGTGGCGGAGTTCCAGTTCATGGACTTCATTAGCTCCGCCCACTCGCAGATTGTGCAGATTCTGGCCAAGTCCAACTGGCGCTGGGGCGCGCCTGCGCCGCTGGTGCTGCGCGGGCCCTCGGGTG
>JAKAUB010000014.1 GCA_021827845.1 Acidobacteriota bacterium
GCAACGATCTGTGGGCGATGGCGGGTCTCTCCGCCCTGGGGGTCGCCGTAGCCGGGTTTCTGATTGGCCGCATGAGCGCTGATAGCCGCTGACCTGTTTTTCGCGGCCTAATTTCTTCAGCGCGAGGTGAGTGGCGCGCTGATGCTTTCGAGCGACTGGCCCTCGGCCGCCACACCCAGGATTAGCTCGGTCACGGCTGCGATCACCATCAGGAGCGCGCTGCCCGCATAGCCCCAACTGACGGCGGCCCGCGAGCCGGTGCCGATCAGGAAGCCGAAGAGCAGCGGAGCGCCAACTCCGCCGACCAGCGTTCCAATCGCATAAAACAATGAGATCGCCATGGCGCGAACTTCCAACGGGAAGATTTCGCTGACCGTCAGATAGGCGGAGCTCGCCGCGCAGGAAGCGATGAAGAAGATGACCGTCCAGGCGATGGACTGCGTGGTGGCTGTGAGTTTGCCGGCAGCAAACAGCCAGCCGGTGATGGCCAGCAACACGCCGGAGCTGGCGTAGGTGGCAAAGATCATCGTCTTACGGCCGATGGTGTCAAAGAGGTGCCCGAGCAGCACAGGACCCAGCACGTTGCCCAGCGCGAATGGCAGCAGATACATGCCGACGCGGCCGGGCGGCACTTTGTAGAAGCGGATGAGCAACAGGGCGTAGGTGAAGAAGATGGCATTGTAGAAAAACGCCTGCGCGATCATCAGCGTGAGCCCGAGCAGAGACCGCTTGGCATTCTGGCGGAACATGGCGTGCCAGATTTCTCCCCACGGGGTGTGGTCCCGCACGTGAATCTTGAGCGGCTCGCCCTCAGGTGGGGGCAGCGCGTTGCCGGTTTCATGCTCAATCGTTTTTTCAATGTCGTAGACGGTCTGCTCCGCCTGCTGATGTTTGCCGTGCGTCATCAGCCAGCGGGGGCTCTCCGGCACCCAGTGGCGCACGATGAGGATGATGCCGCCGAGCAGCGCCCCGATCCCAAAGGCGAAGCGCCAGCCCATGGTGGCGGGCACATATCTGCCGCTGAGCAAAAGCACGGTGGCGCCCGCGCCAATGGCGGCTCCGATCCAATATGTGGAGTTGATCACCAGGTCCGTGCGGCCGCGAACGCGCGCGGGGATCAGCTCGTCGATGGCGGAGTTGATCGCGGCGTATTCGCCGCCGATTCCCATGCCGGTAATGGTGCGGAAGATGAGGTAGCTCCAGAAGTTCCAAGCAAAAGCGGAGGCGAGCGTGGCCAGCAGGTAGACGGCGAGCGTCAGCGTGAAAAGCTTCTTGCGGCCGAGCCGGTCCGTCGCATAGCCAAAAAACAGTGCGCCAATGACCGCGCCCAGAAGGTATACGGTCGCCGTGGCGCCCACTTGTGCATCGCTGATGTGAAAGGTTTCGCGCAGCACGCCGCCAATGGCGCCGGCCAGCGTGACCTCCAGCCCATCCAGCACCCACGTAACGCCCAGTCCGCAGACGACGAGCCAGTGCCATCGCGCCCAGGGCAGGCGATCCATGCGGGCCGGAATGCGGGTTTCAATCTGAGCGGGTTGCGCCATGCCTTAGTGTGCCGTATCCGGCATGAGATGCGGGATTGCCGCACTGCGATATTGCGTGTTGGGGTCACCTTTCCGGCAGCTTCTGGCAGCCCTTCCGGGCGCGGAGTAATCTCAATGCCTGAGTGACAGATTCCCTGCGCAACAAGCTGAGGAGCAAGCCCTATGGCGCGTCCGTATTGGTCCGGGCAGATTCAGATTTCCCTGGTTTCGTTTGGTGTCTCGTTCTTTACGGCGACGGAAGCAGCGAGCGAGATTGCGTTTCATCAGATTGACCGCAAGACCGGGGAGCGCATCCGGCACCGCAATGTTTCTGAGGATCGCGGCGCTGTGGAGAAGGCGGACATCGTCAAGGGCTATGAATACCGCAAGGGTGAATATGTCACGCTCGAGCCTGAAGAGATTGCCAAGCTGCGCATCCCGAGCAAAAAAACGCTGCAGATCACTCAGTTCGTGGACATTGCGGAGATCGATCCGGCTTTCTTTGAGAAGCCCTACTTTGTTGTGCCGGAGAGCGATGCGCAGGCTGAGGCGTTCGCCGTCATCCAAAAAGCGCTGCGCGACACCAACAAGGCCGGGCTGGGCGAAGCAGCGTTTGCGGGCCGCGAACACCTGATCGCCATCATGCCGCCGAACGATCCCAAATCGCGCGGTCTTATGGCGTACAGCATGCGATATGCCGCGGAGCTGCGCGATCCGGCGGATTATTTCGACAAAATTCCGCAAACAACCATTGATAAAGGGCAGCTTTCGCTGGCGCAGGAACTGATTCGCCGCAACACCGCGAAATTTACCCCCGAGAAATATGTGGACGACTACGAAGCGGCCTTGCGCAAGTTGGTGGATGCGAAGATTGCGCACAAGCCGCTGCCCGAGGAGAAGCCGGCACCGCGCCGCGCCAAGGTGATCAATCTGATGGACGCACTCCGGAAGAGTGTGGGTGAGGACGAGAGCGGCGATGTCCACCGGCGCGCCTCAACCGCGAGCGGGACCCATCGCGGCAAAATGAAGAGTGGCGGTCTGAAGCTGGTAAAGCCGGCGGCCCGGCGGAAGCGGACGGCATAAGCCATGGCGGCCACCAGCAAGAGCGCGCCGAAAAAGAAAGCGGCGAAGAAGGCTTCAAAGAAGTCGCCGGCAAAGAGTCCTGCGAAGCGTGGGGCCAAGGCGCCGACCAAGTCTGCGGCCAAAGGGACGAAGACCGCCCGCAGTTCCCGCACAAGGTCCGCCCGGAAAAAGCGGCCGTCGGATGCCGTGGAGCAGCAGCTCGAGCGTTATCGCTCCATGCGAAATTTTGATGTGACGTCGGAGCCGGAGGGAGGAACGTCAGCCAAGACAACGGGGCCGGCAGGTAAGCTTCCCTTTGTCATCCAGAAGCATGCAGCGACGCGGCTGCACTATGACTTTCGGCTGGGCTGGCGCGGCGTGCTGAAGAGTTGGGCCGTCACCAAAGGGCCCAGCTATTATCCCGGCGACAAGCGGCTGGCGGTGCAGGTGGAGGATCATCCGATCGAGTACGGCGGCTTTGAGGGCATCATCCCCAAAGGCGAGTACGGCGGCGGAACGGTAATGGTCTGGGACCAGGGCACCTGGGAGCCGCATGGCGACGTGGATGCGGGCCTGGCGAAAGGAAATTTGAAATTCACATTGCACGGCCAGAAGCTGAAGGGCGACTGGGTGTTGATCCGCATGGGAGGCGGTGCCGCTGGCGAGAAGAAAGCCAACTGGCTGCTGATCAAGGAACACGATGGCAACGAGCGCGGGCCAGATGACCCCGCGGTAACAGATGAAGCGCCAGACAGCGTCGTTACCGGGCGGACTCTCGATGAAATCGGCGCTAGTCAGGACCACGTGTGGGGATCCTCCGGGAGCATTCGGCAGCGTTCGCAGCAGCCCAAAGCTGCGGCCAGCCGACGACACGCAGGCGCGAAAGCGACGGAGAAGCATTCCCTCGACGCCGCGACAGCAAAAGACATGGATGCGGCAATGGAGGGTGCTCCCAAGGAGGCGCTGCCGAAGTTTTTTGCGCCAGAGCTTGCGCTGCAGGTGGATGAAGCACCGGAAGGCGAGCCATGGCTGCATGAGTTGAAGCTGGACGGCTATCGCATGCTGGGTCGGCTTGACCGGGCGCAGTCGCCGCCCGTCACGCTGCTTACCCGCAGCGGGCTGGACTGGACGCATCGTATGCCGGCCCTGGCGCGCGCACTGGAAGCGCTCCCAGCCCGCACCGCGCTGGTGGATGGGGAAGTAGTGGTCTTTGACGCAAGCGGAACAACGAGCTTTGCGCAGTTGCAGGCCGCGTTTCAGGAGGCACATCGGGAGGAGCTGACGTATGTGGTGTTCGATCTGCTGCATCTCGATGGGCGCAACCTACGCGGACTGCCGCTGATAGCGCGGAAGAAATTGCTGGAGCAGTTGCTGTCCGGGACGGACGCGCCGGCACTCCGGTACAGTGAGCACCTGACGACCGGTGGCCGCAAGATGTTTTCGCATGCGTGTGCATTGGGCGCGGAAGGCATTGTGTCGAAGCGCGCGGACTCGCAATATCTGTCGGGCCGGAGCGGCGCGTGGCTCAAGATCAAGTGCATTCGCCGGCAGGAGTTCGTCATCGGCGGTTTTACCCTGCCCGAGAAAAGCAATGTTGGTCTGGGCGCGCTGCTGCTCGGCTACTATCGCGACGGCAAGCTGGTCTATGCAGGACGCACCGGTACAGGTTTTTCGCGCAATCTGCGCCTCGAGCTGCGCAAGCGTCTGGACAAGCTCCGGCGGGAAACGCCGCCCTTTGCTTCCATACCTGCGGCGGCGGCCCGGCACGTGCACTGGGTTTCGCCGCAGCTTGTGTGCGAAGTGCAATTTGCTACTTGGACCGCAGACAACCTGGTGCGCCAGGCGTCCTTTCAGGGACTGCGGGAAGATAAGAAGCCGGAAGATGTGGGGCAGGAGGTTCCTGTGGCGATCGAAGCTGTTGCGGAAAAGCAATCAGAAAAAGGAAATGGCCAGAGAGTCTCTGCGGGCACGCACCATGCAACCCGCGCGAAGTCTTCAAAGGCCGAGAAGGATGACGAGGATGGGTTCCCAATCGCACTGACCCATCCGGACAAGCAGGTGGACACGGAGACACACCTGACCAAGCAGGAGCTGGCAGATTACTTCTGGGCGGTGCGGGAGCACATGCTGCCGTGGATTACGAATCGGCCGCTGAGCATTGTGCGGTGTCCGCAAGGAAGCACGAAGCCATGCTTCTTTCAGAAGCACGTCACTGAGAATCTGCCCGATGGCATTGACGGGATCGCAATTCGCGGCCGGCGCAGCGGCAAGGTGGAGAATTACATCACCATTGATCGTGCGCTGGGACTGGCTGGGCTCGCGCAGATGGGCGTGCTCGAAATTCATCCCTGGGGATCGACGAATAAAGATATTGAAAAGCCGAACCTGATCGTCTTCGATCTGGATCCCGATGAGGCGATCTCCTGGGAGACGCTGGCAGCGAGCGCGCTGGAAGTACGGGAGGCGCTAAAAGATCTGAAGCTGGAGAGCTTTTTAAAGACCACGGGTGGCAAGGGGTTGCACGTGGTTGCGCCGATTGAACCGGAGCACGACTGGCCGGTGGTCAAGGCATTTACGCACGCCTTTGCGGAACGGATGGAGGCGGGAAATCGGGAACTCTACCTGACGAAGATGACGAAAGCGGCGCGCAAGGGAAAGATTTACATCGATTACCTGCGCAATGACCGGGGCGCCACATCGATTGCACCGTACTCGCCCCGCGCCCGCCATGGCGCTCCGGTGGCTGCGCCGATGGCGTGGAAGGAGCTGGCGGCAAAAGACCGCCCCCGGCTGCGCGTGGCTGAGTTTTCTGAATGGAAAGAGCGGTTGCGCCGCGACCCGTGGGCGAGGATGCTGGAGACGCGGCAGCGGCTGACGGCTGCGATTCTGCGGGAGTTTTCGCCGGCGGCGTGACGGGCGTGCCGTAAAGGGTTTGGGGTGACTGCAAAAAAGAAAGGCGCGGGACAAAGCCCGCGCCTTTTGCGTTGTGGTTCGTTTCCGTTTACGGGATGTAGTAACGGAACGAGGTCCAGAACATGTTGTCGGTCGCCTGCGGCTGGCCACCGATGCCAGCCCAGGTGTTCCGGACCATGTAGTCATACTGCATGCCGTATACCAGCTTGCCCTTGTCGCCGCGGTAGAAGTTGTACCAGAAGCCCACGTCGTGCGCCGTGAGGGCGCGGGTGTCGCCGGTACAGTTGGCCAGCGCTCCCGGCCCGTAAGGCGATGAGCTCGGAGCTGTCTCCGTAAAGCAGCCGGAGTTGGTGAACAGCGGTGAACCATAGCCGACTGGTTTGCCGGCACTGTTCAACGTCCAGTTCTTGGCCGCGTAGTCGCCGCCGTAGTAGTAGTAGATGTCCCACTTGCCGGGGTGCATTTCCAACGAGCCGAGAGCGACCAGATTGCGCAGCGGCGCCAGCTGGCCGTCAGGACGAACCGTTGTATCGGGCAGCGTGGAGGCTCCATAACGGCCAACACTCTGTCCATACATGCCGCGCACACCCAGGTTGAAGAGCCCCTTGCGGAAGGGCAGCCACGCGGCCGCTTCTACCGCGCCGGCAACCTTCTTGTCGTTGTAGGCGTTCGCGCCGGCGTTTGTCGTCGCGCCCGCGTTGGGGTAGACGCGATCACGCAGGAAGGTGGCGATTCCGGCAACTTCGTAGTGACCAAAGCCAGGCTCAACGGCCACCTTGGCGATGACGTCCGGAGCCATGTTGATCGAATAGTTCGTGTCAGGATTCAGCAGGCCGCCCGGATTGCCGGCGCTCCCAAAGGTGAAGTTGTTGGTATAGCCGTGGCCGCCGAAGGTCATTTGCGGATTCTCAAATGCCACGCCCGCGAACATCTTTTTGTCGAAGAAGCTGTCGTAGATGCGCATGCCGTACTGGCGCGCCCAGATAAAGCCCGGGGTATATTGAGGGTCGATGGTGTAAGGAATCGCTTCCGTTTTATTCTCGAATCCCGTAACGGTTTCGGTCAGGAACGACCACATCTGGCCGCCGACGACAGTAAAGCCGGTATCGCGCTGATAGCGGGCCCACATCTGGCGTTGCCGCAGTGGATAGCTGTTGCTCTCGTTGTTGTTCGAGGTGCTGCCGGCATTCAGGAAGTCAGCCTCATAGTAGCCGCCGATGGTGGCGTGGTCGACGCGGCCCTGGACGTTGAGCGTGATGCGCGACTGACGGCCGGTGGCGACGAATTCCGTCTGCTTGCCAAGCGCCGAGGCGCTGAAGGGGATAGCGTTGAACGGAGTGTTCAGACCGCCGCCCGTGGCCCGCTGACGGAACACAGTTTCAGCCGCCAGGAAGCCTCCTGGTGTGATGTAGACCTGTTTGTATTTGAGGGCGATTGGGTTCGCGTAATTTTCGCGAAAGCCCACTCCCATTTGCCGCACTGCCTCGATATCAGACTTCGTCTGCCCTAGGTCAGTCTTGGTCTGTGTATTGTCTGCTTGCACGGACTGCACGGCACTCTTCAGGCTCTGGTAGGCCTGGTCGCTCTGGGTTGCGGTTTGCTGTGCCTGTGTCTGCGCCTGTTGGGCAGCCTGCTGGGCCGCCTGCAGTTGCTGATCGCGGGTCTGAAGCTGCTGCTGCAGGGTGTTGATCTCCTGCTGCTGCTGCTTCAGTTGGTCGAGCACCTGCTGCATCTCGCGCTCCATGCGCGAGGATCGCGGGCTTGCGGTTTTTTTCTGGACAGGAGCGGAAGTCTGCGCCATGGCGGGCGCAAGCGCCATGCCCCAGGCGAGACTCAAGGCTGTCAGTTTCTGCATGTGTTGTTTCATCTGGCCTCTCGGTGGTCGTTCGAACGAATCCATTGGCAAATCCCCTTGCCGGTTACTGCGCTTACCAGTTCGGCGGGCGCAGCCCTCGCGGCATCGGCGCACTTAGACGGGGATTCTTACGGGCGCCACGGGTAGTGTGGCAACGGAGGATGAACGGCATGAGAATGCCGCGTGAACGCCAGATGAATTTCGCGATTTTCCCGGAAAGGATGGGCTGGGGACAGGAACAGGAAGCGTGCTTTTGGGAAAGCAAAAGCAAAACAGAAGCGGCCCCTTTTCGAGGCCGCTAGCTTTGTCTATGGATGGCTATGAAGCTACTGGCGCGAGACGCTTTCGACGGGTGCAGCCGGCGGAACGGAGGCCAGAATCGCCGTTTCGTCAGGGGCGATCTCCGGCAGCGGACCTTCCAGGGCCAGCTTCAATACGTCGTCCATCTGGCTGACGAGGTGAAGTTTGAGCGCCGACTTGAGATTTTCGGGAACATCCTCAAGGTCGTTTTTGTTCTGCGCTGGAACGATCACCTCAAAAACACCGGCACGATGAGCCGCCAGCAGCTTTTCTTTCAGTCCGCCGATGGGCAGCACCTGCCCGCGCAGGGTGATTTCGCCTGTCATGGCAACATCCCGGCGCACCGGGATGCGCGTCAGTGCGCTGGCCAGAGCCGTAGCCAGCGTGATGCCCGCCGAAGGCCCATCCTTCGGAATCGCACCCTCCGGCACATGCACGTGGACATCGATGCTGCGGTAGAAGTCTTTGCCCAGTCCCAGGTGGTGGGCGCGGCTGCGGATGTAGGAGAGCGCAGCCTGTGCCGACTCCTGCATCACTTCGCCAAGCTGCCCGGTGAGCGTAAGTTTGCCCTTGCCGTCGAGGATCTGCACTTCGGTCGACAGGATGCTGCCGCCAACCTCCGTCCAGGCCAGGCCGGTGACGAGGCCGACTTCGTTCTTTTCGTGAACCAGCGAGTGGCGGACCTTGGGCAGGCCAAGAAACTCGTGCAGGTTGGAGGCTGTGATCTCCTCCTTATGCTTCACGCCCTCCTTAACGATGCGGCGCGCCACCTTGCGGCAAACGTTTCCGATCTCCCGCTCCAGGTTGCGCACGCCGGCTTCCCGCGTGTACGACCGGATGGTCTCAAGCAGCGCTTCGTCGGAGTATGCCAGGTTCTTTTCGACCAGTCCGGTCTGCTCCCGCTGCTTGGGTAACAAATATTGCCGGGCAATCGCCAGCTTTTCGTCTTCGGTGTAGCCGTGCAGCCGCAGAATCTCCATGCGGTCCTGCAGGGGCGCCGGGATGGTGTGCAGCACGTTGGCGGTGGCGACGAACAGCACCTGCGACAGGTCGTACTCCACGTCGAGATAGTGATCCTGAAACTTTGAGTTTTGTTCCGGGTCCAGAACCTCCAGCAATGCGGATGCCGGATCGCCGCGGAAATCGGACGCCATCTTGTCGATCTCATCCAGCATGAAGACAGGATTCTTGGTACCCGCCTTTTTCATGCTCTGCAGAATCTGTCCGGGAAGCGCACCGATGTAGGTGCGCCGATGCCCGCGAATCTCGGCTTCATCGCGCATACCGCCGAGCGACATACGAACAAACTTGCGGCCCGTTGCCTTGGCGATCGACATGCCGAGGGAAGTTTTGCCCACGCCCGGGGGGCCGACAAAGCAAAGAATCGAGCCGCGCGGATTCTTGACCAACTGGCGCACTGCAAGGAATTCAAGGATGCGCTCCTTGATTTTCTCGAGGCCGTAATGATCCGTGTTCAGGATTTTTTCGGCGTGCTCGATGGAGCGAATCTCTTTAGATTTCTTCTTCCACGGCACCGCCAGCATCCAGTCCAGGTAGTTGCGGGACACGGTTGATTCGGCCGACATGGGCGGCATCGCCTCAAGCTTCTTGAGCTCCTGCAGCGCCTTTTCCAGCACATCTTTTGGCATGCCCGCGGATTCAATCTTTTTCTTCAGCTCGTCAAACTCACTCTTTTCCCCGCGGCCCAGCTCCTTCTGGATGGCCTTGATCTTCTCGTTGAGGTAATACTCCTTCTGCGCGCGCTCCATCTGCCGCTTGACGCGCGATTGCACGTTACGATCCATGTTGAGCTTCTCGATCTCAATCTCCAGCACGCCCACCAGATGGGTAAGGCGCTCGCCAGGATCAAAGATGTCGAGGATGAGCTGCTTTTCCTCAAACGGGAGCTGTAGATTGGCCGCGATGGTGTCGGCCAGCTTGCCCGGCTCCTCCAGACGCACGGCTGCTGCGGCGGTTTCAACGTTCAGCGACTGCTGGAGCTTGACGTACTGCTCAAACAGACTGGTAACACGCTGCATTGATTGTTCGACGGCGCGCGTCACTTCGTTGTTGGCAGGTGGGACGCGAAGCGTGGCAATGAAAAAGCCGTCGGTATCGACCACTTCTACGGCTCGCGCGCGTTCAATGCCCTCCACCAGCACCTTGATGTTGCCATCGGGCATTTTGACGCTCTGCACGATGTTGCCGATGGTGCCGGTGCTATAGATGTCTTTGGCCGAGGGTTCGTCCTGCCCGGCGTCATGCTGCGTCGCCAGAAAAATCTTGCGGTCCCCGCGCAGGGCTTCTTCCAGTGCGCGGACGCTGGATTCGCGGCCCACGAGAAACGGCGTCATCATGTAAGGGAAGATGACCATCTCGCGGATCGGCATCATCGGCAATTTGCGCAACTCGGATTTGTCGCGTGGCTCTGTCACGGGTACCTCGGTTCTGGAGTGCTGCCTCTATTTTATCGCCCACGCGGGCGAATGATGAGGCTCGGTGCCGCAACAGGCAACGCCGGTCACGGCACCGGAGAGCAGCGGGCTAAACAGCCGGAACAGGCTGGCTGCAGTGTGAGCAGCGGTGCGCCGCCATCGGTATATCACTCAGGCACTCCGGGCACGGCCGCGTGGCCGGTGGTGCCGCGGGCTTGTGGAAGCGGGCCATCAGCTTGTTCAGCGGCAGCACGATGCCAAAATAGATCACGAAGGCAACGATCAGAAACGCGATGATCGCGTTGAGAAAATTCCCGTACTTCACCACGCCCGTATGCACATGCAATACGAGATGCGAGAAGTCCGGCTTATGAAAGATGGCAGCGATCAGCGGGTTGATGACATCACCGACCAGGGAGTTCACTACGCTGGTGAACGCGGCGCCGATGACGACGGCGACCGCAAGGTCAACGACGTTGCCGCGCAGAATAAAGTCGCGAAATCCTTTCAACATGAACAAGCCCCTCCCAATGGTGAGCAGCAGCGGCCCCCGCGCCTCCTGGAGCGCCGCCGATTTGGAAGAATCCTACCACTGGGAAGTGGCGCCCGGCGGTGATATTCGCCGCGGTCGCGGAATGCCTGTTCGGATCGCCAACAGCCGTTTCCGGCCGGTCGCATTCTTCAGCGCTCTTACGACACCGTTTGCAGCGCTTCCAGGTTCAGATCGTGCGCCGCATCCTCATCCAGAAAGACCGTCGCACCCGCATGGAGCCGGAGCCAGGTGGCAGGACACGCGGCGGAGATCGGATCTTCCACCATCCGGCGGACGATGCCTGCCTTACGCTTGCCCGGCACGGAGACAATCAGTCGTGGCACGCGCAGGATGGCAGGAATGGTGACGGTGATGGCGCGGCTGGGGACGTCCTGCAGGGAGGGAAACCATCCCTCCGCCACCTGCTGCTGACGGCTTACGTCGTCCAGCTGGACGATTTTGACGTCGAGCGGGTCGTGGAGTTCGGCCTCGCCGGGATCGTTAAACGCGAGATGCCCATTTTCTCCCACACCCAGCAGACAGAGCCCTGGACCCACTTCCTGCAGGCGAGCGGCGTAGTCCCGGCATACCTGCTCCGGATCGGGCGCGCTGCCGTCAATGGCGTAGAAAGCGCGCAAGGGAACCTGGTCGGTCAGATTCTCCTTGAGATAGTGCCGGAAGGACGCGGAGTGATTCGCATCGATGCCGATGTATTCGTCAAGATGGAATCCCGTTATGGTGTTCCACGGAATGTTTGGCTCCTGAATAACGCCACGAAGCACCGCCAGCTGTGAGACGCCGGTCGCAAAGATAACGCCCATCCCCTGTCGGGGCGCAGCTCGCAGTTCAGCAGCGACCGCATGGGCGGCGGCATTGGCCGATGCATTTCTGTCGCTATGGACTTCAATCTTCATCTTTCCAGCTTGAAATTGCTTCATCGTCCGCTTTCAATGGGCGCGCGGCTGTTGGACTGATGCCAGAGGCCCGCAAAATTAGGATCGCAGGCGTTGGCCCGCAGTGCGGGGTACACCTGCGAGTGTTGACCCTTGCTCCATTATGACGAACGCGGGCCGTCCTTTTCGCAATTCGTCCGCCAAATCTTGAAAAATACCCCGGTGGCTCGGCAGTTGTGACCGCGGGTTCACTGCGTGCAGAGAAGGCGAATCCGTCAGCGGCGCCCGTATAGAATGTGTCTCATCGCATCGACCCGAATTCGCGTGTCACGGCGAGGTTTTCGCCCGCGCGACCGGCCCGGAACAATGGGGCTGGGATCGAAGAAATGAGTCGCGAGGAGCGCGTAGTGGATAGTGGTGCGTCAGCAGTCACGCTTGAAAACATTCGCATTGCGGAGCGGCGGATCCGCGACAACATCCTTTTTTCTCCATGCTGCCATTCGGTCGACCTGTCGGAGATGACCGGACAACAGGTCTACGTCAAACTCGACAATCTGCAGCGGACGGGAGCATTTAAGGAACGTGGCGCGCTCAATAAGATTCTGACGCTGACAGAGGAAGAGAAGCGGCGGGGCGTGATTGCCGCCAGCGCGGGGAACCACGGACAGGCCGTCGCCTACCATGCCACGCAGCGGGGCATTCGCGCCCAGATTGTCATGCCGATGGCAACGCCGCTGGTGAAGATCGATGCCACGCAGCGGTTCGGCGCGCGGATCGTGCTGCATGGCGCCAACTATGACGAAGCCTATGCGGAGGCCCTGCGCCGTTGCGAGGCGGAGGGTCTCACCTTTCTGCACCCTTTCAATGATCCTGCGGTTATCTGCGGACAGGGGTCCATCGGTCTCGAAATTCTTGAGCAGGTCCCAGGGCTGGAGGCGGTGGTGGTGCCGGTCGGCGGCGGTGGCTTGATCAGCGGCGTGGCCTGTGCCATCAAGGAAACGAATTCGAAGATTCGCGTAATTGGCGTACAGACCGAACGGCTGCCTTCGATGCTCCGGGCGGAAGAGGCCGGTGAGCCGGTGACGATTCCGGCGAACGTGACCATTGCAGATGGCATCGCCGTGCGCCGGGCCGGCGACATCACACTGCCTCTGGTTGAGCGCTACGTGGATGAACTGGTTGTGGTGGATGAGGAAGAGATCGCCAACGCGATTCTCGTACTGCTGGAGAAGGAAAAGACACTGGCCGAGGGCGCGGGCGCCGTGGCGCTCGCGGCACTGCTGAACAAGCGAACCACGCTGGGCAACCAGAAGACGGCAGTGCTGGTGTGCGGCGGCAATATTGATGTGAGTCTGCTGGCGAAGATCATCGAGCGCGGCCTGATTAAAGACGGCAGGCAGGTGCGCATCCGTGTGCGCCTTCCTGACCGGCCGGGCGCGCTCCACGGGCTGACAAAGATCCTGCTGGACCAGCAGGCGAACATCATTGAGACAGTGCACAATCGCTCGGGCGCAGGCATCAGCCTGGGGGACACCGCGATTGATATCTCGCTGGAGACGCGCGGCAAAGAGCATGTGGCCGCGCTATCTCACGCGCTGGACGAAGCGCAGTACAAGCACGAACGGATCGACTGATGACACCGACCGCGCACACTTCTATGCCCCAGACAGATTTCTCCCGGCTGCAGCGGCTGCCGCCCTACGTGTTCACCGTAACGGCGGAGCTGAAGGCGAAGGCGCGGCAGCGCGGTGAAGACATTGTCGACTTCGGCATGGGGAATCCGGATGGCGCGACGCCGGCGCACATTGTCGAGAAGATGATTGAGGCCGCGCGTAAGACGGCGACCCATCGCTACTCGCTGTCGAAGGGGATTCCCCGGCTGCGCAAGGCGATCTGCGACTGGTATCAGCGCCGCTCCGGGGTAACGCTCGACCCGCAGACTGAAGCCATCGTCACGATTGGCTCCAAAGAGGGCATCGCGCACCTTTGTCTGGCAATGCTGGAGGCGGGCGACTCGGTTCTGGTGCCCGATCCGAGCTATCCCATCCACATCTTCGGGCCGGTGATTGCGGACGCAGCGGTACACCGCATCCGGATGCGCACGGCGCAGGAGTTTCTGGAAGAGATCGAACGCGTGCTGCCCACCATGAGGCCGCGGCCGAAGCTGCTGATTCTCAATTTCCCGTCGAACCCCACGACCCAGTGCGTCGACCTGGCCTTCTTCGAGCGCATCGTTGCGCTATGCCGCGAACATGGCGTCTGGATTGCGCACGATCTGGCGTATGCCGACCTGGTCTTCGACGGCTACCGCGCGCCATCGATTTTGGAAGTTCCCGGAGCGAAGGAGATCGCCGTCGAGTTCTTCACGCTGTCAAAGAGCTACAACATGCCGGGCTGGCGCGTGGGTTTCATGGTGGGCAATCCTACCCTGGTGGCGGCGCTGGGCCGCATCAAGAGCTATTTCGATTACGGGACGTTCACGCCGATCCAGGTGGCTGCGATTGCGGCGCTCGATGGCCCGCAGGAGTGCGTGCAGCGCATCTGCGATACCTACCGCCGCCGCCGCGACGTGCTGGTGAATGGCCTGCATCAACTGGGCTGGCCGGTCGAGCCGCCCAAGGGAACGATGTTCGTGTGGGCGGAGATACCGGAGCCGTTCCGCGCGCAAGGTTCCTTTGCGTTTGCGAAGGAGATGCTCGCACAGGCCAAGGTTGCGGTCAGCCCAGGCATCGGCTTTGGCGAACATGGCGACGGCCACGTCCGGTTCTCGCTGATTGAGAACGAGGAGCGAACGCGCCAGGCACTGCGCGGCATCCGCCATATGCTGCAGCAACGCTGAGCAGAGAGCCATGAGCCCACACCGCGAGTTTGGCCGCTACTGCCCGATTGAAATGTCGGATCCATCGCTGGAGTCCGACCATGTGCGCAACCTGACGTTCTACAGCGGAGCACTGGGTGGACGCGGCGATGTCAGCCTCTACGTGCCGCCGGGCGTTGAGCATCTGCGGTCGGTGCCGATGGTGCTGTTGCTGCATGGCGTCTATGGCAGCCACTGGTCGTGGTTCGGCAATGGCGGCGCGCATCGCACCGCGCTGCAACTGGCGCAGAACGGTTCCATCCGGCCGATGCTGCTGCTGTGCCCGTCCGACGGGCTGGGCGGCGATGGCAGTGGATATGTCAGCAGTAGCGCGCATGACATTGAGTCATGGATTTGTGAGGATGTTCCGGGCTGCGTGCGCATGCTGTACCCCGGCGCGACGGAGAGCTCTCCGCTGTTTATCGCCGGCCTCTCCATGGGCGGCTTCGGCGCACTGCGTCTCGGAGCCAAGCGCCCTGCACTCTTTCGGGGAATTGCCGCGCACTCGCCGATCACAGGGATTGCCCAGCTCAATAACTCGCTGCGCGAGCCACTCTCACCGGCCGAGACCGACGAAGAGCTGGAGATTGTGTACTGGATGAAGCGCCATCAGGAGATGCTGCCGCCGGTCCGCATCGATTGCGGCGACTCCGACCACCTGTTTGCGGCGGACTGCGAACTGCACGAGGCACTGCGCGCCGCCGGTATTCCGCATGAGTTTGTCATTTACAAGGGCGAGCACACCTGGGCCTATTGGCGAGAGCACATTGTGGATACGCTGCTCTTCTTTGACTCCCTGCTGCCGCCTGCATAGGTCGGCCGGACGAGCGGCCATCCATTGGCGGGGCTGATTCGTCTTCCGGGAATCGCCCGGCGCGCCGGTGTACCCTGCGGCAAACTAGTTTGGATGAGCACAGCGCGCACGATGATGGGCGGATGGATGGCGGCGGCAAAGCTGCCGCGCGGCGCCAATGGCCGTGCGCTCTGCCGCTGGTGCTCGCTGGAGGTTCCACGCGGGCGCCGTACCTTTTGCTCCGCGTGGTGTGTCGACCAGTGGCGGATCCGGACCGATCCCGGCTATCTGCGCCAGCGTGTCTTTGGCCGTGATGCTGGCCGCTGCGCCGTCTGCCGGATCGATACCGTAGAAGCCTATCGCCGGTTGAAGCGGGCGCGAGGCAAGAGCCGCGGCGCGATGCTGGCGTATTGGGGAGCAGGGGCGCTCAAGCGGCGCAGCCTGTGGGACGCCGACCATATTCTGCCGGTGTGCGAAGGCGGCGGCGAGTGTGACCTCGAAAACTTGCGAACGCTCTGCCTGGTCTGTCATCAGGATGCGACCAGCGCATTGCGCCGCCGGCGCGCCCGGGGTATGAGCCCGCTGGCGGCCGGCGTGCCGGATTCCGGCTATTTGCCCATACCGGAGAAGTCCACCTTTGGCGGCTGCGCGGCTGCGGGAGTCGCGGTGAAGTAGTCGTTGT
Organism: Acidobacteriota bacterium; assembly: GCA_021827845.1. Taxonomy (GTDB): domain Bacteria; phylum Acidobacteriota; class Terriglobia; order Terriglobales; family Acidobacteriaceae; genus JAKAUB01. The sequence goes on from JAKAUB010000014.1 coordinate 15,846, forward strand.
CGCGCTTGAAGCCGGCAATGTTGGCCCAGATGCTATTGGGAAACAGGCCGATGAAGGTGTTGTAATCCTGCACCGCTTCGTTGTAGCGGCGCCGTTCGACCGCGATGCGGTTTTCGGTGCCGGCCAGCTCGTCCTGCAACTGCAGAAAGTTCTGGTTGGAGCGGAGCTGCGGATAGTTCTCGCTGATTGCCAGCAGCCGGCCGAGGGCGCCGTCCAGTTGGCCGTTGGCAGCGATCTTATCTTTCGGCGTGTGCGCGCCCAGCAGGGCGGCGCGGGCGTTGGCAATATCGCCGAAAACTGTTGTCTCGTGCTGGGCAAAGCCCTGCACCGTGGCGACCAGGTTGGGGATCAGGTCCGCGCGACGCTGCATCACGACTTCAACCTGCGACCAGGTCTGCTTTACCTGCTCCTGCTTCACGACCATCTGGTTGCGCGCGGAGACGTAGCTGCCAAAGATCAGCAGACCGACCACGACCACAATCCCAAGGACCACAAGAACTGCCATTCCCGTACGTTTCATACCGTTCTCTCCTGAAAACTGCTTGCAAATCTGCCTGGCGGATCACCAGCTTCCAGAGGCCCCGCCGCCGCCAGAGGCTCCGCCTCCAAACCCGCCAAAACCGCCGCCATCCCCACCACCAAAACCACCACCACCGCGGCCGCCACCGCCCAGAATGTTGCCGAGGATGGTGCCGAGCAGAAAGCCGCCCCAACCGCTGCCGCCGGAGCGGACCAGCGACGTGAAAAGGAAGATCAGGAAGATTGCGAGCAGAATGTCGCGCAGCGCGATGCCGGCACGCGGGGCCTGCTGGGGCGCGGGTTGCGCCGGCAGTGCGGTCAGCGTCACATGGGCATCTTTAGCGATGATCTGGGCGGGCTGCTCGACCCCGAGCGTAATGGCTCCGTCATAGTTACCGGCGCGCAGGTAGGGCACCATCTCGCGGCCAATGGAGCCAACCAGGCCGTCGGGCAAAATGCCTTCGAGGCCGTAGCCCACTTCGTAGCGGTAATGATGGTCGTCCGTTGCCACCAGCAGCAGCAGGCCACGATCGGTGCCTTTTGCGCCCACTTTCCACTTTTCTTCCAGGCGGACGGCAAAGTCGTCGATGGTGTCGTCGCCTGTGGTGTGGATGGTCACTACGGCGATCTGCGCGTGCGCCTCACGGTCGACCTCGGTGCACAGCGCTTCCAGCTGACTGCGAACCTGGGGAGACAGAACGCCGGCAAAGTCGTTGACATAGCCCGTGGGCTGCAGATCCCGGACCCGCTCCGCATGCAGCGTGCAGACGCTGCAGACAGCGAAGATGGCCAATACAACGCTTGCCAGCCGGCGGCGGGCGCGCCGCAGCGTGGCCTTTTCGGGGGCAAGTTGCGCCTTCCAGATCAATGAAGGGCTCATCTGTTGAAAGATTGTACGTGCAGCGGGTTCACGCGGTTCCGTCGGGCCCTGTGGCGGCCGGCAGACCAACTTCGGCGAAGGTCATGTTCTCCGCGGAGCTGCCGGTCTCTTCCCGCCAGCGAAGAAACAGGGTGCCGTAGCTGTCGGTCATGTACTCTTCGCGCGGGATGCCCAGCCGGGCGGCCGTGGCGTCGATCCACTCGGGCGGGCCTTCAAGTTCTGCCAACACCCCGATCGGCGTCGCATCCACAACCACCTCACCGGTGCCGTCGGCCCATTCCGTGCGGCGCTTTTCATAGATGAAGACCGGCTTCAAATCCAGCCGCTCGAGAATGATCCCCATCCCTTCGCAACTTGAGATGGCGATCTCCGTTTCGATACGACGCTTGTAGGTGCCATCGGCCTCTTCGGCGGGTGGGGCTTTGTGGGTCAGCACGCAGCGGGAGCCATACTCGCGCACGCGAAGCAGTTGCTTTTGGCTGCGCAGGCGGCGGTCCGCCGTATCGTACAGAACGTTGCGCTCGAGCGTCTCCGGCGTCTTGATGCGCAACCCGGCCGCGGCCAGGGCCTGCTCAAAGGCCGCCCGGTCGCGGACCCACACTTTGATCTCGGTTTCGATCTTCGCGGCTTCTGTCTGTACGCCCATGGATGCAGTGTCGCACGGCGGGTGCAGTCCGCCATGCAATTTAGGATGGAATCCAGAAGCTCCCATGCCAAGCCAGGCCCCAAAAACGACGCAGCACCTGCTGATCGATGCCGCACGTCTGGACGAGGAGCCGGCGCGGCGCGCTATGGCGATTGCGGCGGAGACGCTGCGGCGCGGCGGCACGGTCGCACTGCCGACGGAGACCGTCTACGGGCTGGGGGCGAATGCGTTCGATGCTGCAGCCGTTGCCGGGATATTTGCCGCCAAACAGCGGCCAGCCTGGGATCCACTGATTGTGCATGTTAGTGATTCTGCAATGCTGCAACGGGTGGTGCGGGAGATCCCTGCGGCGGCGGAGCGGCTGATGGCTGCCTTCTGGCCCGGTCCGCTGACACTGTTGCTGCCCCGCGGGAGTGAAATTCCGGCGAATGTCACCGCTGGGCGGGATCGCGTCGGCGTCCGCATGCCCGCCCATCCTGTGGCGCGGGCGCTGATTGGCGCTGCGGGCGTGCCGATTGCGGCTCCCAGCGCCAACCGCTTCGGCCACACCAGCCCCACAACCGCGCAGCATGTGCTGGACGACCTGGCGGGCCGCATCGATGTGGTTCTGGACGCCGGGCCGACGCAGTGTGGCATCGAGTCCACCGTAGTCGAGGTGCAGGACGGAGGCGTCGTTTTATATCGCCATGGAGCTGTAATTGCGGAGGCGATTGCTGGGATCGTCGGCCCCGTGACGATTTACGTGCCGCCAGCGCGCGATGTGGAGAACCCACAGTCGCTGCCATCGCCCGGCGTCGGGATTCGCCACTATGCACCCAGAGCGCAGGTCATCCCAGTGGCGATCGCTGCAGAGGATCCGCAGAACCCGGCCGACCAGTTTCTGGCGGCGCTCGAAAATGCCGGATCCTTAGCAGAGGTCGGTGTGCTGCTGCCGACCGGCTGGCCGGTTCCGGCAGCGATGGAGGGCCGTAGTTTCGACTGGGGAGCGTGGGAGCAGCCGGAGGAGATGGCGCAGCGCCTGTTTGCCGGGCTGCGAGCGCTGGATGATCTGGGGGTGGCGCGGATTTATTGCCCGTTGCCACCGGCGGCAGGGCTGGGCGCGGCGATTCGCGATCGGCTGATGAAGGCGGCGATGCGGTAGGCGAGCGCGGAGGCTCCGCTTTTAGGTCATTGTCTGGGGGGCATTTTCGCCCGCCTTATAGATGTAGCGGATGCAGTCCTTGTAGATCAGAACGCGATTGCGGCCGGGTGCGCTGTGGTTTCCATTGCCATTACTTTCCGCGGCAGCGCCAGGAGAAACCGCGCGCAGCTTGATGGCATAGCGGTCATACCATTCAATGGTGCCTTCAAGCTGGGAGCCGTTCTCCAGAACGACAATGATTCTTGTCTGCGCCTGGATCTGCTTCTGAAAATAAAAGGCTTCGGCGTGCGAGCTCTCATCGTGGCCCGGCGCCGATGCCATACCGCGCGCGGTGAGCGGCGCATTGTGGTTGTGCATAATGGAAGGCCGAGCCGCCGCATTAAGCGCCGCCAGTGCCGGACGAATCAGCCGGCGCTGACCAAAAAAATCGGAATCTTCCAGTGCAGCCGTAGGCGGAACAACGGCGACAGCGGGGCGTTCGGCAGACTTGGGGCGAGTCAGGGGCATGAGAACCGATCCGGCGAGTGGCAAAGTCGTCAGGCAGCGAAGGGAAAGTCCTTCCACCCGCAAGCCTGTAGAGATAAATGATTCGGCTGATTGGCTTTGATGCTAGCGCAAAGCGCCGCGTTTTCCAAATCAAATCCCGGCTGTTGCTTTAAAAGTAACGGTCAGCGCCGGGTGAGCCCGGCGGCCAGGGCGTCGAGCGACAGGGAACGCAGCAGGTTCCGCCGCATGCCAGACTCCACATCGGCGATGCGGTGGGCTGCGCGGTCGACCCATTCGAGCGAAACAGCCTGCGCCAGGCGGCGCAGCTCCGGGGTAATGTCCACATTGCGGATGGACTGCGGTCGTCCGTTCTGCAGCAGCAGAATGTCTTCCAGCAGCGAGTACAGGGCGCGCAGCAGGTCGACGGTCTTCTGCTGGCCCTCCGCTCCGGCGCGATAGCTTTCCGTCACGCGAAACAGAGTGCTGGCGTCGGGTTCGGCGGCCGCTCCGCGCAACAGAACCAGGGCATCGCTGCGGCTGGCAAGATAGGTATCCATCGCGAGCCCCAGGGCGCGGCCGACAGCGCCTTCAGCAAGCCGCGCGGCCAGCTCGCGGCGGTCCGGCTTCCAGTCCGGCCGACGCTCGGCAAGAATGGCCTCGAGCTCCGGCAGCGGCATGGGGTGCAGGCGGACGTGCGCGCAGCGCGAACGGATGGTGGGCAGCAGGCTGGAGGGGTTTTCCGCCAGCAGCAGGATGTGCGCGTACT
>JAKAUB010000216.1 GCA_021827845.1 Acidobacteriota bacterium
CCGGGTGAAGAGCGGGCGCTCTCCGTCAAAGACGAAGCCGGTAACGTCGGCGATCAAAGTGGTATCGAGCGCCAGCGCCAGCCGCGGCGCAAAGTCGCGCACCTGATAGGTGTGCGGCAGCAGAATAAGTTTCGGCTGTTTTGCCGTTATCCACGGCTGCAGGGCGGCAATATACGCGTCGGCGGTGTAGGTGGTTAGCTGCGGCGACTCCAGCGCGTAGACGGTCGCGATCCCGGTCTGCGCGAGTTCCTGCGCAGCGGGGCCAACGTGGTTTCCGAGCAGAACGGCTTCCACCGCCCACCCGGTTCTGGCAGCCAGACTGCGGGCAGCGGCTACAGTTTCGAGCGACACACGGTTGAGCCGCCCCGCCTGCTGCTCGCCGATGACAAGGATGGTCTCAGGCATTCGAAAGGCCCGCTGCCGTCAGTCAATCCGGGAACCGCAGTCGAATCCCGGAGGCGAGCGGCAGCCGCTGGCGCGTGGAGGCTGGCTAGTTAAATTCCGGAGTGCCGCGGCGGAGGATGGTCCCGGCGGTCAACAGCACAGCCGACATGATGAAGGCAAAGATCATGTAGTAGCCCATCGGATGAATCCAGCCCGGATCGTACGTAAAGTCCTGGCCGGCCCACACCGTCAGCAGTGTGCCGAGAATTCCAAAGATTCCACCCATCGTCTGCAGCATCAGGCCGCGAAAACGGCGCTGATCCAAAGCGACCACCTGTTCGGGGGTCAGATTGCGTTCCTCGGGCGGCAACAACTGGTTCGGCATTGCGCTTCTCCTCGCGGAAAATCAGGCGTCCTGGGGACGCAGCACTTCTATTAAATCACGCGGACCCGGTCACGCAGCAGTTCTGCCAGCTTGCGGGCAATCTCGGCCGGCGTGCCGGTAACCATTTCGGTCTGCTTCTGCTTAAGCGGGACGTAAAGGCGGGTAATCTGCTGCAACGGCTGGCCCGCGTCGCTCTCCACTTCCGACAGCGTTACCTGGCGCACCGGCTTGTTTTTCGCCTGCTTGATGCCCATCAGGGTGGCGTATCGCAGCTTGTTAATACCGCTCTGGATGGTCAGCACGCAGGGCACCGGCATATCCAGCAACTGGAACTCCCCCGCCTCCAGCTCGCGCTTCACGCGGACGCCGGCCTCCGTCTTCTCAATGCCAATGATGATCGTTGCGCTCGGCCAGCCCAGCAACTGCGCCAGCAGCACGCCGACCTGCGCGGAGCCGAAGTCATCCGACTGCAGCCCCGTAAACACCATGTCGAACGCTTCATCCCGGATTGCGGCCGCAATGGCGCGAGCCGTGCGCAGCGGATCTGCAGCGGCAAAGGCGTCATCCTGCAGATGGATCGCGCGGTCCGCGCCCTTGGCCAGCGCCTCGCGCAGCACTTGTTGCGCCCGCGGCGGACCGGCCGTCAGCACCGTCACCTGTCCGCCGTGCTTTTCTTTTTGCCGCAGCGCTTCTTCCAGCGCGTAGGCATCGGGCTCGTTCACCTCATACGGAACATCCTCGCGAATCCACGTTCCCGCCTCGTTCAGCGTGAGCCGTGCGTCCTTCTTGGGAACCTGCTTGAGGCAAACCAGGATGTTCATCGCGTGAGATTTCTTTCTGTCATTTCCGCAGGGAAGCCGCTTCTGCTGTTGTTCTTGCTTTTCTTCGTGTCATTCCTGCAGGGAATCTGCTTTTCAGCAACCCGTCAGTGTAGCGAAGGCCGCACGCACCGGTCGAGCCGCTCGCATCATTCCCGGGCCGGCCGCATCTTCCGCACAATCGCCATGTACTTCTTCGCGTTTTCGGTAATGATCTCCGGCTTGCCCGCGGCGGCTGCCTTGGCATCGACCAGATCGCTACCCACTCCCAGTGCGTACGCGCCGGCTTCCAGAAACTCCTCCGCCGTCGCCAGCGAAACGCCGCCCGTCGGCACCACGCGAATCTGCGGCAGCGGCCCCTGCAGCGCTTTCAGATACTTTGCGCCGCCGACCGCGCTGCACGGAAACACCTTCACCACATCCGCGCCCGCCTGCCACGCCGTCACAATCTCGGTCGGTGTCAGCGCCCCGGGCATCACCGGCACGCCGTAGCGGCGGCACAGCTCAATGGTGGGCAGGTTCAGCGCCGGGCTGACGACGAACTGCGCCCCGGCCAACAGACAGGCCCGCGCCGTCTCCGCGTCCAGCACCGTGCCCGCGCCCAGCAGCAACTTGTCGCCATGCCTGGCCGCCAGCCTCTCCATCACGGCAATTGCGCCCGGCACCGTCATGGTCACCTCCAGCACGCTGACGCCACCGGCGAGAATCGCCTCGGCAATGGTCAGCGCCTGCTCCGGTGAGGAAGCGCGCAGTACCGGAATCAGGCCAATCTCGTGAATACGCTGCAGGCATTCCATCGAGCTCATTCGAAAATCTCCGTCGCCTTTGCTGTTGCTCTTCTTTCTGTCATCCCCGCACGGGATCTGCTTTTGCCCTTCCCGTAGCTGCCGCCTAGCGCTGCACCCGGGCCCCGGCGCCGCGCATCAGCCGCTCCACCTCGGCCAGTGTCGCCATGGTGGTGTCGCCGGGCGTGGTCATGGCCAGCGCGCCGTGGGCGCAGCCGCAGTCCACCGCCCACTGCGGGCCCTTGGCTTCCAGCAGCCCATAAATCAGGCCGGACGCAAACGAGTCGCCGCCGCCTACGCGGTCAAGAATCTCCAGATCCGGCATCGGGCGAGCTTCGTAAAACGCGCCGTCGGCCCAGCAGATGGCGCCCCAGTCATTGCGCGTCGCTGTTTTTGCGTGGCGCAGCGTCGTGCCAATCACCTTGAAGTTCGGATACTCCTGCACCACGCTGGCAATCATCGCCCGGAACTGCGCCGTGTCCAGCTCGGCCGGCTCGTCCCCCATGCCCGGAATCGCAAAGCCCAGCGCGGCGGAGAAGTCCTCTTCATTGCCCAGCATCACATCCACAAAGCGGGCCAGTTCGCGGTTCACGTCGCAGGCGCGCTGTTTGCCGCCGATCGACTTCCACAGGGAATCGCGGTAGTTCAGATCGTAGGACACAATCGTTCCGTGCCGGTGCGCCGCCTCCATGGCCTCGCGCGCCACCAGCGGTGTGGTCTCAGACAGCGCCGCGAAGATGCCGCCGGTATGTAACCAGCGCGCACCCTGCCGCCCGAAGATTTCCTCCCAGTCAATCTCGCCCGGCTTCATCTGCGCCACGGCGGTGTGGCCGCGGTCGCTGCAGCCCACGGCACCGCGGACGCCAAAGCCGCGCTCGGTGAAGTTCAACCCGTTACGCACGGTGCGGCCCACGCCGTCATACGGAACCCAGCGCAGGTGCTGCAGGTCAACGCCGCCCTGCAGCATCAGGTCTTCCACCAGCCGCCCAACAGGGTTGTCGGCCAGCGCCGTGACCACCGCCGTCCGCAGCCCGAAGCAGCGCCGCAGCCCGCGAGCCACGTTATACTCGCCGCCGCCCTCCCACGCGCGAAAGCTGCGCGTCGTCGCGATGCGCGCCTCGCCCGGGTCCAGCCGCAGCATCACCTCGCCCAGGCTCACCAGATCCCAGCGGCAGCTTTCCTTCGGCCGCAGTTTCAACGTGCGCAATCCTTCCGTCACTTCCGCTCCACCTCGACAGCAGAAATCAGCGCCTGCTCCGGCACGCGCTGCAGGCCGCGCGTACTCAGCGCCAACAGACCCAGCGCGATCAGATACGCAGTGCCCGCATAGACAAACAGTGGAACATAACTGCCCGTCCATTGCAGCACCTGGCCGGCCGCGGTGGCCATCAGCACGCCGCCCAGCGCGCCCGCCGCGCCGCCCAGCCCGGTCACGGACCCCACGGCGGCAGCAGGAAACATGTCGGGCGCCGTCGTGTAAA
>JAKAUB010000098.1 GCA_021827845.1 Acidobacteriota bacterium
GAAGACCTACCCGATTCCCAAGGGGGGCGTTATGCCCGTAGGCTCGCTGCATCATGTTTCTTCGGCGGACGCAGCGAAGGAAAGACGGCAAGACGCACAGCTACTGGAGCATTGTCGAGAACAAGCGTCTTGATGATGGCCGGGTAGTGCAGCGGCATGTTCTGTATCTGGGCGAGATCAATGCCGCGCAGGCGACCGCCTGGGGCAAGGCGATTGAGGTGTTCGACGAGGATAGGGGCCGCACCCAGACGCTTTCGTTATTTGCCGAGGGTCACAGTGAGGTTGTCGGGGCTGATGCGTCGGTCATTCGGCTACGGCTGTCTGAGATGCGGCTTCAGCGCCCACGGCAATGGGGCGCATGCTGGCTGGCCGGTCAGTTGTGGCAGGAGCTTGAGCTTGACCGGTTCTGGGCCGCGCGCTTACCGCCAAGCCGGAAGGCCACACGCTGGGATCAGGTTTTACAGGTTCTTGCGACCTATCGGCTGATTGCTCCGGGGAGCGAGTGGCGGCTGCATCGCGAATGGTTTGGCAACAGCGCCATGGCCGATCTTCTGGGCGGCGACTTTGGCCTGGCGGAGCAGCACAAGCTCTATGCCTGCCACGATCTGCTGCTGGAGCATAAGGAGGCCCTGTTCTCGCATCTGGTCGGGCGCTGGCGCGATCTCTTCAACGCCGATTTTGATGTTCTGCTTTATGATCTGACCAGCACCTATTTTGAGGCCAACGCGTCGGACTTGCCCGAGGACGGCAAGCGCCGCCATGGCTACAGCCGCGACAAGCGGCCGGACTGCCCGCAAGTGGTCATCGCGCTTGTGGTCACGCCCGAGGGCCTGCCACTGGCCTACGAGGTTCTGCCCGGCAACACCGCGGACTGTAAGACACTGCGGATGTTCCTGAGCAAGATCGAGCAGCAATACGGCAAGGCACGGCGGGTCTGGGTGATGGATCGTGGTGTGCCCACTGAGGCCGTACTGGCCGAGATGCGCAACAGCGACCCGCCGGTCCAGTATCTGGTGGGAACACCCAAGGGACGGTTGAACCGGCTGGAAAAGCCCTTGCTGGAGAAAGCCTGGCAGGATGTGCGTGATGGCGTGAAGGTAAAACTGCTGGCCGAGGATGGCGAGCTTTACGTCTTCGCGCAAAGCGCCGACCGGGTCACAAAAGAGCGGGCGATGCGCCGCCGACAATTGAAATGGCTCTGGAAGCGGCTCCAGCAACTCGTCGCCATGGAGGTCACCCGCGAAGAGTTGCTGATGAAGCTCGGGGCCGCGCGCTCCAAGGCGCCGGCCGCATGGCGTCTGGTCAATATCGAGGTGGACAAGAAAACCCCCGGCTTCACCTTCTCGCTCAATCGCGACAAGCTGCGAACCGTACGGCGGCGCGAAGGTCGCTATCTGCTGCGCACCAATCTCGCCGCCAACGACCCTGCCCAGCTATGGCAATACTACGTCCAGCTCGTCGCTGTCGAAGAGGCCTTCCGTAATCTCAAAGGCGACCTGGCAATCCGTCCCATCTTCCACAAAACCGAGGCGCGGCTCGAAGCCCACATCTTCATCGCTTTTTTGGCTTATTGCATGCAGATCACCCTGACCCGACGCCTTCACGCTCTGGCACCCGGGCTGACTGCGCGCAGCGCACTCGAAAAATTTGCCGCCGTTCAGATGATCGATGTCTATCTGCCCACCACGGATGGGCGCGAAATCGTACTCACTCGCTACACCCATCCTGAACCCGAACTTCAACTCCTCATCGACCGCCTCAGGCTCCGACTGCCCGCGCAGCCGCCGCCACGGATCTGTGCCGCAGCCATCACAACGGCCCACCGCCGTAGTGAAGACTTTTTGCACTAAACCTTTGATTTGCAACAATCAGGCATCTCAAAAACACCCCAATCCGCGAAGACGGGTTAGACCACGCCAGATCATGTCGACGGCAAGCCGGCGCGGGGATTGCATGCACCAATGGAAATTTTCTCGTCGTGCTGATTTGAGCCACCCACACCGGCAAAAAATCTCGTCTAGAACCGGCCGGCAATTCGCGTCGGGTATACCCACCATCCCGGCTGCACGGATGCAATGGCCTGTGCAGCCCCTGCGCAGCTGGCAGCGTCGGCAAAAAGGCCATAGCAGGTCGCACCACTGCCACACATGCGGGTAATCAGTGCTCCTGACCGTTCCAGCTGCACAAGCACCTTGCCAATCACCGGGGCAATACTACGGGCAGCATCCTCCATATCGTTGCGTGTGTCCTTTAGCCATTCCACCAGCTCGCCGGCGGTTAGCAATCCTGGCCACGCTGGTGCCTTGGGTGCCGGATCATCCGCGCGGCGCCCGAGATGACGGAAGACCGACGCCGTCGACACCGCGACCCGGGGATTAACGAGGAGCATTGGCAATTGCGGCAGTCCCTCGACTTTATCCACCTGCTCGCCCCGACCGGACATCTCAGCTGGCTGGCTCAACAGACAGACCGGCACGTCCGAACCGAGTTCCAGGGCAATATGCTCGAGTTGCGCCGGTTCCAGTTTGAGCTGCCACAGGCGGGAAAGTCCGCGCAGCGCAGCCGCGGCATCTGCAGACCCCCCACCGATACCGGAGGCTACGGGCAAGACTTTGATCAGCCGAATGCGCGCGCCCAAGGGGCGGCCCGCGGCCTGGACGAGCGCCCTGGCCGCGCGCAGGACAAGATTATCTGGAGTGTAGCCAAGAACGGCGCCAAAAGGCCCCTCAAGCTCAAGACGCAGGTCGGAAGCGGACTCAAACTGCAGTTCATCCCCCGCATCGGTGAAACAGACCAGGCTTTGCAGCGCATGATAGCCGTCAGCACGGCGGCCACCGACATGCAGGTAGAGATTGACTTTGGCTTGCGCCCGTTCGTGCAACATCAAGGTCTTTGCGTTCGCGACGTTATCGCTTTGCCGGGCAACCCGTATAGCAGCTTGTTCTCTATCAGCAGCCTCTCATGACCACTGGCACCGAAGGCCAGGGCATGGTTCCACTGGAAACGCGCCTGCAACTGACGGCCGACACGCCACAAGGCATCGCCATAATGATCGTTAATCGTCGCGTCACCGGGCTGCAATTCTACCGCCTGGGCTAGGGCAGCAGCTGCATCCTTGTAGCGTCCAAGACGATAATAAGCCCAGCCCACGCTGTCGACGATATACCCGTCTAGGGGACTTAGTGCCCGTGCCTTTTCGAGCAGCGCCAACGCCTTCGGCAACCGCTCACCCCGATCTACCCAGCTGTAGCCAAGGAAGTTAAGAACGTCCGGCTGGTTGGGCGAAAGGGCAAGAGCGCGTTCCAGGTCGGACTGGGCGGAAGGCCAATTCTTTGTCTGCTGCTCGCAGATTGCACGCGCGTAGTAAAGCGGCCACTCATTCGCAGAAGGAACTGCAACGTCATCAAGCGCATGCGTATACGCCACTGTCGCCTGTGCATACTTGTTTTCGTTGCGCAGCGCATCCCCAAGCGCGGTCCAGGCTGTTACGCTGGTGGTATCGACCTTGGTGATCGCCGAGAGTTCTGCGACAGCCAGATTGTTCTCACCGATGCGGGTACGGTCGATCGCAGCCTCAATCGACGCGGCGGTCTTGTAAGGTGAATCTGCAGAAACACTATGATAGGTATCGATGGCGAGCCGCCATTTGTGCAGCGCCTCAAAGCGATCCGCCAGCACGATCTTGGCGATGTCAAGATGTGGCGCGAGATAGAGCGCAAAGCGCAGATAGAGAATTGCCACGTCGGCGCTGGAGCGATTCGTCAGGGACGCAGCAATACCAAAAAGCGCCTCAGCCGCGCCCTGCTGCGGCGT
>JAKAUB010000167.1 GCA_021827845.1 Acidobacteriota bacterium
TGATCGCAAAAGCGGAAGATGCAATTCTCGGCAATCGCTATCCAGCCGCACTTACGTTGCTGTCGCAGGCGCTGGCCCTTGCTCCGGCAAAATCTGCCGCAGCGGGGCGCGCGTATTACGACCGCGGTTACATTGAAGAGCAGCAGGGCGATGCTGCCGCCGCACAAAGCGCCTATCAGTCGGCGATTGCCGCGGACCCCAATCAGTTTGAGGCGCACGCGGCGCTCGGCCGCATGCTGGAAGCGCAGCAGAAGTGGCACGAGGCGCAGACGCAGCTTACCGCAGCGCTGTTGCTGCAACCGGCCAGTGGTGACCGCAACGCGATCCTTGCCGCTACCGACCGCGCACTGGCTCAGGTCGATGCTGCGCTGCATGATCCAGTTGGCGCGAGCGATGCACTGCTCGCCGCGCTGCGGCTAAGCCCGGAGCAGCCGGACGACGACATCCTCGCGGCACAACTTGCCGCGCAGCAGGGCAACATGGATGGCGCCGTAGCGGCCTATCGCAAGGCGCTGCGGCTGGACCCGCAATCGCAGCCTGCGATGGAGGGGCTGGTCCATCTGCTGCTGCAACAGAGAAATTATCAGGAAGCGGCGAACGTGCTGGCGCCCTTTGTTCAGCGCGATCCGAAAAACGCCGGTCTGCTGGCGCAGTATGCCAGTGCGCTGAACGGCGCCGGCCAGACCGAGGCTGCCATTCAGCAACTGCAGACACTCCACACGCAACTGCCCGACCAGCCGGCGGTCACGCGGATGCTGGCAGACCTGTACAGCACCGGTGGCAAGCCGGCGCAGGCTGCCCCGCTCTACGATTCTCTGCTGGCCGCGGATGCCAACAACGCGAGCCTGCTCGCCTCCGCGGCAGAAAACGACATCCGGCTGCAACGCTGGCCGCAGGCCATGCAGCGCTTTCAGCGCTCACTGCAGCTATCGCCCGCGCAGCCTGAGGCGTGGAGCGGCGAGGCCTTTGCCGCGTGGCAACTGGGACAGTATCAAGCCGCACTCAACGCCTTAACGCAGCGCGCCAAGTACTCTCCGGATGACGCCGCCACGCTGTTTCTGAAAGCAACATCGCTGGACCACCTGAACCACACCGAGCAGGCGATCACCGCGTACCAGCAGTTTTTGACGCTCGCCAACGGCCACTTCGCCGAAGAAGAATCGCAGACCCGGCAGCGATTGCGGGAACTCAATGCGGTTCCATAGTTCTGCGCATCCAGCGAATGCTTCTTTACAATAGGGGTATTCGCTCCTGTTTCCATGGCTGAACTGAATCCCTATCCCGCACTGTTTGCCGAGATGGAGCTTCCGCCGGCGGCATTGCCCCAGACGCTGGAGCAGATGTTCGCCCGCGAGTGTCGCCGGCTGCGCCCGCGCTCTGCGGTTCCGGAATTCGATGTTCGCTTTTATCCGTTCACCGGGATCAACACGACGATCCGCCTGCGCCAGGGCAAAGCGTTTGTTCGACTGTCGGACATGCTGGAGGGCGCGCCGCCATCGGTTCTGCATGCGATCGCGCACATTCTCCTGGCCAAGCTTTATCGCAAACCCATTGAGCCGTCGCACGCGGCCCGCTACCGACGGCACCTGGTCAGCGATGCCGTCTGCCGCCGCGCCGAGCAGGTGCGCCGCAGCCGCGGACGCAAGAATATCTCCACGCCGCAAGGAACGTACTACAACCTTCAGGAGATTTTTGAAGATCTCAACCGGCGCTTTTTTGGCGGACTTCTTGGCCAGCCAATCCTGACATGGAGCACACAGGCCGCGCGCCGCATGCTGGGCCATTATGACGCGGCGCACAACACCATCGTTGTCAGCCGCATCTTCGACACGGCAAAGACGCCCCGGTATGCCGTGGAGTACCTGCTGTTCCACGAGATGCTGCACCTCAAACATCCCGTAACGGTGCGCGGCACGCGGCGATGCGTTCACTCCCGCGAGTTTCAGCGCGAAGAGCGGACGTTTCCTCACCTGGAAGAGGCGCGACGATTTTTGAAAGAGATGTAGCCGGAAGAAAAGGGAAACCGTTCCGGCTGCTGGCGCGTGCTTCGGAGCGTCAGGTGCGCCCGTGCACCTGTTGGGTGGGCCGCACCACCGCCGCGGCAGCAATGCGCGCGTGACGATGCGCCAGCACGATCAATAGAACGCCGGCAATGACAGACGCAATGCTCGCGACCTGCGCGTTGCTCATGCCCCAGTAGATGCGCGGGTTGATGCGGATGAATTCCACCAGAAAGCGCGCGATGCCAGAAAGCACCAGATACTCGCCAGTCAACTCACCCAGCGGCTGCTCGGTACGACCGCGGCGCCATAGGAACCATGCGATTAGAATGGCGACGATAAATTCATAGATCGGGGTGGGATGCACGCGCTGCGTGGTCGGTACCAGGCCATTGGGAAAGCTGACGCCCCACGGGAGAGACGTCGGAATTCCGTAGTCGCCATCTCCCGAAGTAAAACAGCCCAGCCGGCCCACGCCATATCCGACCGCCGCCGCCGGGGCTGCAAGATCCAGCATGCCCATTGCGCCCACGCCGGCGCGCCGCCCCATCCACATCAGCGTCGCAATTGCGGCCAGCAGTCCGCCAAACCAGGCAAAGCCCGCCCGGTCCAGCAATAGCTGCAGCGGAATCTGCATCAGCAGATGCGGCATCTCAAAAACATGCCACAGCTTGGCGCCCACAATGCCGGCGATGGTCGTCACTGCGGTTACGTTAATCGCATCCGCTTCCACGCCATGGCGTTCAAAGTTTTTCGCCAGCACCCAGCAGGCAGAGACGGCCGCCAGCCAGAGCAGAATCCCGAATGTTCCGATGGAATAATGACCAATATGAATGAAGGGGTACATACGTCGGGCGAGGCCCTGCCTTTAAGTATAAGCGACCCAAAGCTCCCGCTCGCATTCACTGCCGGCCAGATTCAGGCCCGCGTTGCGGAGCTGGGCGCAGCCATTGGCCGCGACTTCGCAGGCCAGCAACTGCTGCTGTGCGGAGTGCTCAAAGGCGCCGCAATTTTTCTGGCGGATCTGATCCGCGCCATCCCACTCGACTGCACCTATGACTTTGTTGCGGCGGAGAGTTACGGCGGAGCGACCCAGTCCAGCGGCTCTGTCCGTTTGACGCGCCATCTGCAGGAAGGTTCTATCACCGGTCGTAACGTTTTGCTGGTGGAAGATATTCTCGATTCCGGCGCCACGCTCGCCCACGTGCGGGACAGCCTGCTGCAGCAGCAGCCCGCGCGCCTTGCCATCGCTGCGCTGCTCGACAAGCCTTCACGCCGCCGCGTCCCTGTTGCGGCCGACTATATCGGCTTCACGATCCCTGATCGATTTGTGGTTGGCTATGGCATGGATTTCGCTGAACGATATCGCCAGCTTCCGGCTATCCACTTCCTGCCTGAAACGATCTAACAGAACAGAACGCCCACGAATGTCGATGGATTTTTCCGGCTCGCGCATGGCGGGTGTGTCACGCTGCAGAAATCAGGTTGCCGTCGAATGATGAGTATTGCCACGCCGCAGATGTCTGCGATCCGTTCTTTGGAACACCCCCTCGCCGCCACTTTCGATACCGACGCATTTACAAAAGCAGTCCTTGCAACCACCCAGTCGCTGGCCGCCGCTTGTGAGCTGGTTCTGGTCTCTGCCGATCTGTCCGCTGAAGATGTCACGGCCGCCTGCGAATTGGCGGCCCAATACCCTCTGGCGTGCGTGACTGTGAATCCGTTCTGGATCGGGCTGGCGCATAGCCTGTTGTCCGGCACCGGCATTTGCGTTGGCGCCGTCGCCGGCGCCCCAGGCGGCGCGACTTTGACCCACAACAAGCGGGATGAGACGGACTCTGCCATTCGCCTGGGAGCGCGAGAAATCACGACCTCGATGCAGCTCGGCGCCCTTAAGGGCCGTGACTTTACCGTTGTTCGCAGCGATCTGGCCGCAGTCGTTGACGTGGCGCACGGCGCGGGCGCCCTGGTGACGGCAACCATCGAAGCCCATCGGCTGAGCATCGAGGAAAAGCTGCGGGCTGCCGAGATTTGTCTGGCGGCAGGGGTAGACTTTCTGGCGCCGGAGAGCACGCGCGGCGTCTGCGGAGACATCCTGGACATCAGCCTGTTTCGCGGCGTGGCCGGCGCCCAGTGTGGCATCAAGACCTATCAGCCCGTCTCCACCCGCACGGAGGCGGTCGAACGGCTGCGGGCGGGCGCCAGCCGTCTGGGCGGAGCGCGGATTTTGGAGTTGCTGGGGGGTTATCAGGACGAAGCGACGTGCCGGCCGCGCTAAACCACCGTGTGGTGATCCGACCAGGCCGCAGTGAGCTCTTCAGCAAGTTCCTGCACCGGCGGCTTACGCTTCTTTTGCCAGAACCAGTACGCAGCGGCAGCGGTTACGGCGACTGCAACACCGCATCCGATCCACAGGGAATTTTTCGTAACGGCACACTGCATCAAGAGTTCCTCCGTCGTTCTGGTGTAGGCTTGTGAGTCTGCTACGGTTATACCGGAAAGCTGGTAGAGGAAATCGATCCGCCTTCCCTACGCTATGCTGAAGATCACACGATGAGCGCCGATTCCGCCACGCCGCGCAAACCAGAAAAGTCTGCGAAGCGTCCATCCGCTGCTGAAGGTAAGGATGGGACGCCGGTCGGAGCGCCCGTCCCGGCTGCCGAGGCCGGAATCAAGCCGAAGTCAGCCGAGATCGCCCACGTCTTTGAAGGGGACTACCGGCCGGCATCGACCCGTGCGGCGATCGGCCAGCAGCCGCGCATTGAAGCCCAGCAGATCGACTTTCTCACGCGCCTTGCCGACGCGCTGAACACTACGCTCGACCTGCAGACGCTGCTGCATCGCGTGGCCAACCTGGTCCGGGCAGTGATCGACTACCGCATCTTCGCCATCCTGCTGTTGAACGATCGCACCAATGAACTGCGCATGCGCTTCCAGATCGGCCACACGCCGGAGGTGGAGCGTATGCGTATCCGCGTGGGCCAGGGAGTCGTAGGGCAGGTGGCTGAGCGGCGCGAGGCCATGCTGATTAACGACGTGCGCACGCTGAGCAACTACATTGACGCAAACCCGGAAGTGCGCTCCGAGCTGGCGGTTCCCCTTGTTACCAAGAATCGCGTCATCGGCGTCATCGATATCCAGTCCGAGCAGCCGGACTACTTCCGGCCCGAGCACCTGCACTTGCTGCAGCTGACCGCATCGCGCGTCGCCATCGCAGTAGAAAATGCGCGCCTCTACACGCGCATCTCGCGCCAGGCGCAGACGCTGGAGCTGCTGCACGAGATTAGCCGCGAATTGACCGCGATTCTCGACCCTGAGGAGCTTCTGGAGCGTGTCGGGAATCTGCTGCAGCGCGTGATTCCCTATCAGATGTTCGCGATCTGGATGCTGGATGAGCGGCGAAACATGCTCATCCATCGCTTCTCCATCCGCTTTGGCAAGGCCAACTCCGAGTTTTCCGAGCCAGTTCCCATCCAACGGGGGTTGATCGGCGCCGCCGTCAGCAGCCGGCAGACCGTCACCGTTGGCGAAGTCCGCCGCGACCCGCGCTACATCATGGTCCACGCCGAGACGCGGTCGGAAATGGCCGTGCCCCTGATCTATAAGGGAAAGGTTCTGGGCGTGCTGGATCTTGAGCACACGCGGCCGAACTTTTTCAATGAGGATCACGTCCACGCTGTTAGTACACTGGCCGCGCAGCTGGCGATTGCCATTGAGAACGCCGAGCTGTATCAGCGGCTAGCGCGGGAAGAACAGCGGCTGGAACAGGATCTGGCGATGGCCCGCAAGGTGCAGTTCCGCCTGATGCCGCAGGTTATGCCCACTCCGTCTCATGCCGAAATTGCGGCCCGATTTGTGCCCGCTCGCACCATCGGCGGGGATCTCTATGATTTTCTCGATTATGGTGCGGGCCGCACGGCGATTGTTCTGGGCGACGTTAGCGGCAAAGGCGCGGCGGCGGCCCTCTATGCCGCGCTGGTCAGCGGCATCATGCGCTCCCTGGCGGCGCATCGTCCGTCCCCGGCGCAAATGCTGGGACAACTGAATGAACAGTTGCAGGAGCGCAAACTCGACGGCCAGTATGTCACCATGCTCTTCGCCATCTGGAACGACGAAGATCGCACGCTGCAGGTCGCGAACGCAGGCGCCTGTCAGCCGCTGTTCGCCCGTGCCAGGGGTATTGAGGCCATTCAGGCGGCTGGCATTCCGCTGGGGATGTTCCCGGACGTTGCGTACGAGGAGTTCACAATCTCAACGCGGCCCGGCGATCTGATCCTGTTCTTCTCCGATGGCATGCTGGATGCGGAAAACGATCGCGACGAGATGTTCGACGATCAGCGGCTGAGAGCCGTCCTGCACAAGAACCGCCGCTGCGGGGCGGAGACGGTCGCAACAAATATCCTGAAGACGGTTTCCGCCTTCCAGGGCGCCGTGGAACATTTTGACGACGAGACCCTCATCGCCCTCAGAGTCATCGAGCAGCGGGCCAGCGAAAACTAGAGCATTTTCGCGATCGGTAGAAAGTGCCTTCGCATCGCCGTGTGTCGTCGAGAGCGTAGCCAGGGACCGCTGTCTTACGGAGAATTGCCGATCTCGGATTCTTCGCTTCGACCAGAATGACGAACGTCAGGCTACGGAAATCGGGAAATTGTTATCGTCCGGCGTCCGATCAGACAATCTCCTCGCCGGAGTCTTGTTCCCGCCGTTCGCTGGCCAGCGCGTCGATCTGCGCACGCATAGAGATGATGGTGCGGCGATTCCAGAGAGCCAGAGCCGTCGCCCCCATCACCGCCGATCCCGCCAGAAAAAGGGCCGCCGTCCACCGGCTTTGGGGGAGTGGTGCGGCGCTGGCTGCCCCCTGGTCAGAACCAGCAGACTCCGATGCGGGGAGGGCCGTCGTTGGATTTCGTTTCCATGGAACTTTCAAGGCAGCCTCCAAGGCGCTTGCAAATAACGCGTGTTGCAAATAAACAGCTTATGTCGATGATATTTACAATTGCTATGGATTTACATAGATGTTGACCGAAAAATCTATGAAAATCGTAATTTTTCTTGCACCCCGAAGCGGGGATATGCCATCCTATCGGTGTAAGGGTTGATCAGTTTGCACCCGATTATCGGTGCTCCAACCCGCAAGTTGCGTCACTGGCCTCCCGGCACGAACTGAAAACCGTTCGTGCCGTCTTTTTTTTTGGAGGGAGCTACTTGGTGGATATGGCCGGAATAGTCGTCGCCATCATTTTGGGCGCAGCCTCTTTTGCCGGACCTCCGCGCTTCTGGTCGTACATCGCGAGGTCGGCCTTCTCACACAGAGCATCGGCGGTCTGTCCGTCGTCCGGATAGATGGCGACTCCGATGCTGGCGCAGGCACGCAGCGTGGAATCCCGCAGGATGATGGGCTCGTTCAGGTCGGCCATCAGCTTTCCGGCCAGAATTTCGGCGCCGTGCGGCTGCAGCAGGTCGGAGACGACCACCAGAAACTCATCGCCGCCGGCGCGCGCAATCGTATCGGCCTTGCGGATGCGCATCTGGAGCCGGGTGGCGACGACGCGTAGAACCTCATCGCCGACGGCGTGGCCGTAGGTATCGTTGATCTGCTTGAAGTTGTCGAGATCAATCAGCAGCACCGCCAGGCGAGCCTCGTTGCGCTCGGCGCGCTCCACCGCCTTCGTAAGGCGGTCCTGCAGCAGCCTGCGGTTCGGCAAGCCAGTCAGCGGGTCGTGCAGCGCCAGGTGCTCCGTCCGGGTGATCTCCTGCTCCAGCAGTGTAAGCAAAATGCCGATGGCCACAATATATTTTGGGAGATTCCACACCGACGGGGGGACATGAATCTTTGTCGTGGTGCCGACCAGAACACCGACCGGAAAGACGCAGGCCCAGACGACGAAGCCGAGGGCTGCGGTAATTGCACCGGTCGTCCGCTCAGGAAACGCGCGCCAGTATTGATAGCCCGCCAGCAGATACATGACGAAGAAGATCGTATCCGCGCCAAAGTCCTGCATTTTGAAATGAGCCAGCAGACCCAGCGCGAAGCCGAGCACCAACGCCGACCAGCCGTAGACCGTCCGTGACCATTGGACGGGCTCCTGTTCTTCAACAAACAGGCCCAGTCCGGCGATGGTCAGCAGGATCGCGGCGCCGAAGTACCATGCGACCGCCGTAAGCGACAGCCAGTCGAAAAGGATATAGGCGATTGTCGCCACCACTCCCAGGCCGGCGTAGACCTTGAAGCGCGGGGTGAATGCCAACTGCCCGGCCGCGTAAATGAAGGCCGCGGCGGCCAGATCGAGCATGATTTCCGACAGGCACAGCGCAAAAGCCTGTTGCGGGCCAGGCCCACCAAACAACGCAATCGCAAAATGCAGAAGAATGAAGACCCAGGCGACAAGCCAGCCGTAAAGCTGGCCCGCAGCGCGACGGCGCAGAATGGACCAAAACACTCCCACGAGAACCGTGAGGGCGACTAAATCCGGCAGAGAGCTGTAGTCAAACATTAGAGTCAGGGGGACGACTAACTGCAGCAACCTTTGTTCGTGCTATCGATACGCGCTATGTGTTCTGTTGGATTGCCGAGGCTATATTAGCCCTGCCGGACGTGAAATGGCGGCATTTCTTTGGGTTTTGCGACGATTCGACTTTCATGTCATCGCCGTGATTACCAACGTCACATAGGATGCGTCAATTGTTCGCCCACGCTGCGTCTTCCGCAGCTTTCCTCCTCTTCTGCCATCGCGGTATGCTTCGAATTGTATGACTCGATCCCGGTTGAAAAAGCAATTTTTTCTCACGCTGGCCGCTGGCGCGATATGCGCCGCAGGCCAGGCGCAGTGGACCGGCCCCGTGTCGGATATTCCGGCGTTCCACACCACCCCTCCGCCCGCGCACCAGGTGCAATCGCAGATTCTGCACGGCAGCCAGCTCACCGGCCCCAACTTTACACAGCCCTGGCAGCGGCAGGTCTATAAGGATGCGGCAAAAGTTCCGAATGTCCTCTATCAATTGCCCTGCTATTGCCGCTGCGATCTGGCGCTGGGCCACACCAGCCTGCGTAGCTGCTTCACCGGGCTGCATGGCGCCGAGTGCGATGTCTGCGCCAAGGAGGGCGAATACGCCTATCGCATGACCCGCAAAGGCTGGACACCGCAGCAGATCCGGGCCGGCATCGAGCGCGGCGAGTGGAAGAAAATCGACCTGGCCACGCTTGGCTCTACCGCCGCGCACCGGCCCAGACGCGGCTAGTTGCCACCCTGGCCTGCAGCGGAGAGCTGCACGGAGTGCAGCATCGTCGTGTAGGCCGGACGCAGCGTACGAAAGTCCTGCTTGGGAGCGATGAAGACGAAGTAATCGACCTGTCCGTCGCTCCGCCCGACCGTCACCAGCCAGTCCTGCTCCGGCACATCGCTCTGAGCGGTGCTCAGCGGCGAACGGCTTTCCAGCTCGACACTGCGCGCCGGCATGCCATCGACGTTGATCTCCTCCGCTGAACCGGTCTCCCGCAGTTGCGGGTTGGACTGCCGCAGGCGCGCGATCAACTGCCGGGTTCCCTCAGCCAAAGTTGAACCCTGATCGGGCTGGAAGCTGTCGATGATCAACCCGTAGGCTACCTGCGTCTGCCCCTTGGCATCCGTGACGATGCCGCCGGGTGGAGCAATGGTCACAATTGATCCGCTGTCTCCGTAAAGCTTCCAGTTTGCCGGGTAGCGGATGCTGTACCCCTGATGCTGGAATGGGACCGACTGTGCGCTGACAACCACGTTGCCCGGCTGGCCCGGCACGGGCGCGGCAGATGGCGCTGCCGACTGACTGCTGGCCGAAACTCTGCCAGCCATCTCCTTGTTGCTCTCGACCATCGCACGAATCTTTTCGAACTCCGGCGTGTTGTTAATCGGGTTCGGCTTGGGCGGCAGAGCCTGGATTTCCTTATCGACATATTGCACGCGATTGCCCGGGTTAGGGTGGTCGCTCAAAAACTGCGCGCCGCCGCTGCCTGACTGTTTCTCAATAATCTGGAACATCTGCACCAGGCCGCGCGGATTGTAGCCCGCCGCCCAGAGGATCTCCGTCCCCAGCAGGTCGGCCTCTTTTTCATCCGTGCGCGACATCTGCAGATAGCTCAAATTCTGCGCCATGCCCACTCCCTGCTGCGCCAGCACGCCTCCGGCGCCGGGAACCAGGACGCCCGCAAGCACGCCGGCCAGCCCCCAGCCCACGTTCCTCTTGGCCTGCTTGGTCATGTTGCAGGTGGCGTGGCGCTGCACCACGTGCGAAATCTCATGGGCCATCACGCCCGCCAGCTCTGACTCGTTCTGTGCGGCGGCGATCAGGCCGGTATTTACAAAGATAGGACCGCCGGGCAGGGCAAATGCATTGATGCTCTTGTCCTGGACCACGTGGAAGTTGTAGGGCCACTTGTAGCCGGGCGCATACGCCACCAGCCGCTCCCCCACAGAACGCACATATTGCGTGATCGGGCTTGAGTCCGGCAGCACCTTCATCTGCTTGTAGACCTGCTGCGCGGCCTTCTTGCCTTCGGCAATCTCCTTTTGATACGTGAAGGCGTTATTGCAGTAGTGCGGCTGATAATACGGTTCCGTGGCGGCCAGAACTGGCCCGCCGCCCAAAGCCGCTAAAAGAACCAGTGCCCGCGCCAGCCGCGAGATATCCGCGTTCATGCTGCCCGTTCCCCCCAACGCTCTCCGATGCTGATTTGCTCCGGAAAGCTTCCCTGGGAAGGTTATAGCAGGAGAATTTTCAGCGGAAACTCCCGCCAATTCAGCGGCCCACCATCGCCTGCAGGTGCGATGGATAGCGTTCGCCCACCACGCGAATCTCCGCCAGCGCGGCAGATATTTCCTCGAGATCCGCCGGAGTTAACGAGACCTCCGCCGCGCCAAGATTCTCCTTGAGACGATGCAGCTTTGTCGTCCCGGGAATCGGTACGATCCAAGGCTTCTGCGCCAGCAACCACGCCAGCGCAATCTGCGCACGCGTGAGACCCTTGGCATCCGCAAGCTGGCCCAGCACGTCAATCAGACGCTGATTGGCCTGACGCGCTTCGACGGAGAAACGCGGCACCACGTTGCGAAAATCGTTCTTTTCGAATTGCGTGGCCGCGTCAATCGTTCCCGTCAAAAAACCTTTTCCCAGCGGACTGAACGGTACGAAGCCAATGCCCAGCTCCTCCAGCGTGGGGAGAATCTCCTTCTCCGGTTCACGCCACCACAGGGAATATTCACTTTGTAGCGCCGCCACAGGCTGCACGGCGTGCGCCTTGCGGATGGTCGGCGCGCCGGCCTCCGAAAGCCCGAAGTACCGGACCTTTCCGGCCACGATCAACTCCTTCACGGTTCCGGCAACGTCTTCTATGGGGACGTTGGGATCGACCCGATGCTGATACAGCAGGTCGATGTGATCGGTGCGCAACCGACGCAGAGCGGCCTCCGTATGCTTCCGGATATTTTCAGGGCGGCTGTCCGTGCCGTCGTTCGCTTTGCCACCTTTGAAGCCAAACTTGGTAGCAATCACCACGTTGTCGCGGAACGGCTCCAGCGCTTCGCCGACCAGTTCCTCATTGGTGAACGGGCCATAGGCTTCCGCTGTATCGAAGAACGTAACGCCGGCTTCAAACGCCGCGCGGATGATCCGAATTCCCTGCTCCTTGTCCACTCCCGCGCCCAGCCCGAAGCTGAGGCCCATACACCCAAACCCAAGGGCCGAAACCTTTAATCCGCCTTTACCTAACTCGCGTGTTTGCATTGCACTCTCCTTCGCGGGCCCCCGACGGGCAGTTATCCCTAAATCGGAATCGTATTACGCGTCTTGAACAAACCGATAGTCCTGGCTGCCGGCGTAATACAGTGCTTCGACGGCGCGGGGAGCCTATAGAAAGACCCATGCACGATTTAGCTTCGCCTGCGCCAGCCTCGACCCCGGTTTTTCAATTTCTCTTTTCACTTCTATCCCGCCATGCGAATATACGGCTGCTGCAAAATTTCGGCTGGGGCCGCTTCCTGTGCTTTCAATGATCCTATCTGCCTTGATTCTCTCAACTGGCCAGACTGTCGCTGCTTCTGCAAAACCGGCAACTGGCAAACCGTCAGCGACGACGCCGCCGTCTTATTCTTCAGAAGCGTATATCGTGGAGCGGTCCGACAAGGTCTTCCGCTACAACAGCGACGGAACCGGCACGCAGTCGCATCATTTCCGGGTAAAAGTGCAGAACGACGCAGGCGTCCACGATTTTTCCGTTATCTCGACGCCATTCGCGTCAGATACCCAGAAAGCGCACGTCGAAAGTCTTACCGTCACCCATTCGGACGGCACAGTAACGGTCACGCCGGCGTCCGACACGATGACGTTGCCGGCGCAGGTGACCCAGCAAGCGCCTCTTTATTCTGATCTCGAAGTTACGCAGACACCCGTACGTGGTCTGCGGCCGGGCGATACGCTGGACTATCAGATCACCATTACCCAGACGAAGCCGGAGGCGCCCAACCAGTTCTGGGATGGTGCAAATTTTTTAAAGGATGCGGTCGTTAAATCGCAGACTGTCACCCTGGACGTGCCAGACGGCAAGCACGTGCAAGTCTCGAGTCCGCGCCACCAGGCAGCGTTGAGCCGGCATGATGGCCGCGTCGTTTACTACTGGACGTACAACCAGCTGAAACCCACTGCCAGCCACGACAAAAAGTCAGCCGCGCCCGAGGAGAGCAAACCCGACATCCTCTGGACCACCTTCGCCAGCTGGAAGCAACTGGGTGACTGGTACGGAGGACTGGCCGCGCCGGAGGCATCCCCTACGGACTCCGTGCGTGCGGAAGCAAACCTGCTGACCCAGAATGCGAAAACGCCGGAAGATCAGGTAAAAGCGATTTATACGTTCGTCGCGACGCGCATCCGCTATGTAGGGATTGATTTTGGTATTGGGCGCCTCAAACCGCATTCTGCGGCCATGGTATTGGCCAACCAGTATGGCGATTGCAAGGATAAAGACACCCTTCTCGAAGCGCTGCTGCGGGCGAAGGGTTTCACCACCGCTCCCGCGCTGGTCGGCGTTGGCATCGCCTCCATTCCTGATCTTCCAACGCCGCTCCAATTCAACCACGTCATTACGACGGTCCAGATGGCTTCCGGACAAATCTGGCTGGATAGCACCCCGGCCGTTGCGCCCTTTCAGCTGCTTACGGCGCCAGTCCGCGATAAAGAAGCGCTCGTGATCCCAAATTCGGGCGTGGCAAAACTCGAAAAGACTCCTGCAGCACCACCCTATCCGTTTGAGAATCATTTTCTGGCTGAGGGTGTGTTGAGTGCTGACGGCGGCATGCAAGCCCACATCACCATCACTGACCGCAGCGATGCGGAATTGATACTGCGGGCCATCGCAATGTCCGTACCACCCGCACAGTGGGACGATGGGACACAGTATATTGCCCGCATCTACGGCTTTGGCGGTAAGACCAGTAAATCTGAATTTGGACGCGCGGATGACTTTACTGCGCCCATGAAGGTCACCTACGACTACACGCGCAAACCGTATGGAGACTGGGACAATTACAGAATCCTGCCGCTATTTCCAGCGATCGGATTGCCGGCGGCGCCCGAGGAGGCACCAGAAAATGCGCTAAAGCTTGGCGCCCCTAGAACTGACACCGCAATCACGAAGATAAAGCTGCCTCCCGGCTTCCGCGCGGACCTGCCCGATCCGATCCACGTAAACACACCTTTCGCCACGTTCGATCAAACCTATGAAGTTGTCGATCAGACCTTGACGGTTCGCCGCACCGTCGTTGTGCGGCAGTCCAAGCTGCCCGTAGCCGATTGGCAACAGTACCAGAAGTTCACGAAGGACGTATCTCTCAATAATCTTCCTTATATCCAGCTGCATCGGCCCGGTACTGCGCAAACGGAGAGCAATGCGGCGGCGCATGGCAATCCGGCGGCTGCAGAATTGATTCAGGAGGCCTGGCGACTTGAGAACGCAAACGATTACGCCGATGCGAAAAAGCGGCTCGATGAAGCCCGCACAATCCGTATCGATCAGCCGTATCTCTGGAGCAGTTATGGATATGTGGCCTACAAGGCAGGAAATCTCAAGCTGGCTGACAAGGACTACCGCCGCGAGATTTCCGAACATCCTGACGAAACATTTGCAGTCAGCTTCGATGCGTGGCTCCTCCATTCTCTGCACAAGGACGGAGAAGCCGAATCGTTGCTGCAATCGGCGCTGAAACGTTTCCCGGGCGATCCGCGGCTGGTCTTTCGCATGACGGGTCTGCAAGCGGATGGTAATGTCCCGGCAGCCATCGCTACGCTTCGCACGGCGGTTGCTGCGGCACCTGACAATTTCAACTTCAAACTTGCTCTGGCGAGTTTCCTGCGCCGCCAAGGGAGCTCGAAAGAAGCTGTCTCCATGCTGGAACGGGTGCTCGATGCAGCCCATGATCCCGGGCTGCTCAACGATGCAAGTTACGAACTAGCGCTTACCGGCGCTGACCTTTCTCTTGCTGAGCAAAAATCGCAACAGTCTGTGGATATGCTCACCGCAGAGTCAAATAACGATATTGCGGCTGCAGATCAAAAAGCATTCCGGCAAGCGCAGTCGCTGATCGCGAACTGGGATACTCTCGGATACATTTTTCTCTCAGAGAAAAAGCTGGACGCAGCGCAGAAGTATTTGCAGGCTTCGTGGACGAATCGGCCAAATGTCACCGATGGCCTCCATTACGGGGAACTCCTGCAGCAGTTGGGTCACAAGCGCGAGGCCCTGCGCACATACCAGATTTCATCGACAGATTCCTCCGGACCGAATTCGAATGAGGACCAACCTCTTTTGCGCGATGCTATTCAGCGGCTCAAAGCTCAGCAACCAAACGCCCCCGTAGTCGACAGCGCGAAAGAAGTACAAAAGATGCGTACATTCGAGGTGCCCATCCACCCTGCCGCGCCACAATATCGTGTCGGAATATTCCGCTTGCAATTGCAATCATCGGGGGTCCACAACGTTTTGCGGGTTGGTGGCGATGCATCGCTGGATAGCGCAACCAATGCGATCCGCAAATTACCTCTCGAGCACTACGTTCCCACGGGATCTTCGGCATATCTGCTGCGGGACGCGGCCGTCACATGCCCAGCCCGTCAGACCTCCTGCCAATTCGTGCTCATGCCCGTTGGCGACATTAGCGCAGAGAAAGTGCAGAAATAAATCCGGTCATCTCGAAGCAACCTACCGGAGCGGGATTTGTCAGCTCTCGTTGTGCGGCCGTGTCCCTGTTATCATCAGCGCTCGCGGCGGTGATGATGCGCAGACTCTTTCTATTTTTTCTTTTGCTGATATTTTCGGGCCCAGTGCTGGCGCAGCAGTATGACCTGGTCCTGCAGGGCGGGCGCGTGATGGACCCGGAGACCAATCTGGATGCGGTGCGGAATGTTGGCATCAAAGGTGGCACCATCGCCGCTATCTCCGCGCAGCCACTGCACGGGCGTCGCGTCATCGATGCTAGCGGGCTGGTGGTCGCGCCGGGCTTTATCGATCTGCACCAGCATGCACAGGACCTTGCCAGCCAGCGGCTGAAGGCCTTCGACGGCGTGACCAGCGCGCTGGAACTCGAGATCGGCGTGCCGGATGTGGCGCAGTTCCTCAAGGCCAAGCAAGGTCACTCGCTCATCAACTACGGCACCTCCGCCAGTCAGGTGGCCGCGCGCTCGCTCGCGTTTGGCACGCCGCTGCCCGCGGGGTCCATCTTGCCAACAATCGGGCCGGCCACTAACGATGCCGCCACGCCCGAGCAGATGGCAGCCATGGAGAAGCGGCTGAACCAGCAACTGGACGAAGGCGCACTCGCCATCGGGATGGGGCTGGGGTATACGCCAGGCGCGACCCGGCTGGAGGTGATCGACCTGTTCCGTCTGGCCGCGTCTCGCCGCGTTCCTGTCTACACGCACGTGCGCAGCAGCGGTCATCTGGAACCCGGCTCGGCGATTGAATCGGTCGAAGAAGTGATTGGTGCGGCCGCCATCAGCGGCGCCCCGCTGCACATTGTGCACATCAACAGCACCTGTGCTCTGGACGCGCTGGATTGCTTGTCTCTGGTGGCCGGTGCACGAGCACGCGGATTGGATGTGACGACCGAAGCGTACCCGTACATCGCCGGCATGACCACGATCAACTCGGCAATCTTCAGCCCCGGCTGGCAGCAGCGGCTTGGCATCAGCTATCACGACATTATGATCCCCAGCACCGGCGAGCGGCTGACGAAGGCGCGCTTTGACGAACTGCATGCATCGAGCAAGCCGCTCTTCGTCGTCATCTTTGGCAACAGCCAGGAAGTGCTCGACAAGCTGATCCCCAATCCGCTGATCATGATCGCCAGTGACGGCCTCGAAGGGCATCCACGCGACGCGGGAACCTACTCGCGCATATTGGCGGAGTACGTGCGCGCAAAAGGCACGGTCACGCTGATGGATGCGCTGCGCAAGATGAGCCTGATGCCGGCCGAGATGCTGCAACGCTCTACCCCTGCCGCCCGCCGTAAAGGCCGCGTGCAACCGGGCGCGGACGCGGACATTGTGGTCTTCGATCCCAAAACGATCACCGACCGCGCCACCTACGCGCACCCGATGGTGCCAAGCACAGGCGTGCACTATCTGATTGTCGGCGGCACTGTCCTGATCGATCAGGGAAAGATGCTGCCCGGCGTCTTCCCCGGCCACGCACTGCTCGGTCCGGGACCGTGGTCCGCGTACGAACACTGAGGCTCCCGCGTCGTGAAGGCTGCGGGATTTGGCTTCGCGGCCGCAAAAACTATCGGAACTCGCTCGCCCTCCGCCTTCAGCGACCCGCCCGGCGCGACCGCTATAATAGAGGGTTCGCTTTCATTAAGGAGATTTGCGCTATGCCTCTGGAGCCCACCAAATATATCTGGCACAACGGAAAACTGATCGCCTGGGATCAGGCAAAAATTCATGTGATGTCGCACGTGATCCACTACGGCTCCTCGATCTTTGAAGGGATCCGCTGCTACAAGACCGAGCAGGGCGCAGCCATCTTCCGCCTGCAGGATCACATGCAGCGCCTGCTGGATTCCGCCAAGATCTACCGAATGGATCTGGACTATTCCGTCGATCAGCTTTGCCGCGCCGTTGTAGAGACGGTTGAGGCCAACGGCGTTGCGCCCTGCTACATCCGGCCCATCGCCTTCCGTGGCTATGGTGAGCTGGGCGTGCACCCGCAGCGCAATCCGATGGAGGTTTACATCGGCAACTTCCCGTGGGGCAAGTATGTCTCCGGAGATCACGGTGCGGACATCTGCATCTCCTCCTGGACCCGCCTGGCGCCGAACACGCTGCCCGCGATGGCCAAGGCCGGCGCCAACTATATGAACTCGCAGCTCATCCGCATGGAAGCGACGGTGAACGGCTATGACGAAGCGGTGGCGCTCGATGTCAGCGGTTACGTGTCGGAAGGCTCCGGCGAGAACCTGTTCGTCGTCAGCAAGGGACAACTGCTGACCTCACCGCTCTCGAACTCAGTGCTGAATGGCATCACCCGCGCCTCGATCATCACACTGGCGCGCGAGATGGGCCTGACCGTGCTTGAGCAGTCGATTCCCCGCGAGATGCTCTACATTGCGGACGAGCTGTTCTTCACCGGAACCGCGGCCGAGGTTACGCCCATCCGCTCGGTGGATCGGATTGTCATCAAGGACGGCCACGCGGGCCCCATCACGCAGAAGTTGGCGGCGGAATATTTCGGCATCGCGGCCGGCAAGCGGCCCGACCGCTTCAACTGGCTCACGCCGGTAAAGGTCACGGCGGGCGAGCCGGTTTCGGCATAAAGCAGAAATCGCCGAAACGCACATCATGGAGCGCGGCGCATCGTTGCCGCGCTCTTTTTTCGTCCCTTGGCAGCGGGGGCTATCGCACTAAGTAATGCTTTTCGACGACGCCGGGCGACGTGGGATCTATGGGATCTGCGGCCGGAGCATCGTTGCCGGTCAGCATCGACCATCCCGGTAGCTTCTGGCTGCCGGTAATCAGCCGCGGGCCTCCCGAGAGACCGAAGTACATCCAAACCCACTGCAGCATCACCAGGATGCGATTGCGGAAGCCAATCAGAAAATAAATGTGAACCACCAGCCACGCCAGCCACGCGGCAAACCCCTGCAGGTGCGCTTTGAAAGGCCACACAACGTTGGCCACCGCCGAATGGCGGCCGATGGTGGACATATCTCCCTTGTCAAAATAATGGAACAGTGTCCGCGGTTTGCCGGCGAGGTCTGCCAGAATCTCGTCCGCCGCGTGACGGCCCATCTGCATGGCGGGCTGCGCCACGCCGGGAATCAGACGGCCATTTTCTTCCACGTGCGCCAGATCGCCGCACACAAAAATGTTCGGCATATCGGGCGGGTTCAGGTGCAGGTCCACAAGAATCGCGCCGCGTTTGTCCGTCTTTGCGCCCAGCATGGCGCCCAGCGGCGACGCCTGCACACCCGCTGCCCACAGCGTAACGACGGACTCGATCCGCTTACCATCCACCACCACATAACCCGGCTGGATGTCGGTGACCCGGCTGTTGCAATGCACTTCAACTCCACGCTCCTGGAGTTGCCGCTCGGCGTCGCGGGATAGGTCTTCCGGATAGCTGTTCAGCAGGCGCGGCGATCCCTCGATCACCAGTACATGGGCGTTCGCCGGATCGATGTGACGAAACTCCTCGCGCATATAAACGCGGGAGATGTCTGCAATGGCGCCTGCCAGTTCAACACCGGTGGCGCCGCCGCCGACAATGACAAAGTTGAGCGGCGGATGCGATCCGTGCTCCAGCTTCTGGCGCTCTGCCAGTTCAAAGGCCAGCAGCACCCGGCGGCGAATCTCCAGCGCGTCCTCGACAGTCTTCAGTCCGGGCGCAACCGCCGCCCACTCGTCGTGCCCGAAGTAAGAGTGCGTTGCGCCGGTGGCAAGGATCAGGTAGTCGAATTCGAGCGTCGCGCCGCTGCGCATTCGCAGCCGATGGCTCCCCGCGTCAATCGCTTCCACTTCATCCATCAGCGGGTCAATATTCTGCTGGTTGCGGAACATGGTGCGGATGGGCTGCGCAATATCTCCAGGAGAGAGCGCAGCCAGCGCCACCTGGTACAAAAGCGGCTGAAAGGTATGGTGGTTACGCCGATCGATCAGCGTCACCTCCACCGGCTTACCGGAGAGCCGGCGGGCAGCCCAAACGCCGGCAAAACCCGCCCCCACGATCACTACTCGCGGCCTCGTCACGCGGCTGGTCTTCGTATCTGCCTGCATTCTTTGCCCATTTCCTTTCCGTTGGTGGTTTAGATGTCCGGCGGCTCTCGCCCGTTACATCGAATCATACGCAGCGGCATCCAATGACTCCCGATACACTGAATAGGTTCCTATGGCAGACGAAACTCACGACACCCTTATCCTCGGCTCCGGCTGCGCCGGCCTGACAGCGGCAATCTACGCCGCGCGATCTAACCTTAAACCACTGGTGATCGAAGGCCACGAGCCGGGCGGCCAACTCTCCATCACCACACTGGTAGAAAACTTCCCCGGCTGGCCAGAGGGAATCCAGGGCCCGCAGTTGATCGACAACATGCGGATGCAGGCTTCCCGCTTTGGTGCGGAGTTCCGGCTGGGTCATCTCGCGTCGGCTGATCTGTCCAAACGCCCGTTCCGGCTGAACATCGACGGCGAAACACTGCATACCCGCACGCTGATTATCGCCAGTGGAGCGTCGGCGCGCTGGCTGGGGCTGCCCAGTGAACATGCGCTCATCGGCCATGGCGTCAGCAGCTGCGCGACCTGTGATGGCTTCTTCTTCTCCGGCAAGGAGATTGCCGTCATCGGCGGGGGTGACTCCGCGATGGAAGAGGCGCTGTTTCTCACGCGCTTCGCGACGAAGGTTACCCTCATTCATCGCCGGGAGCATTTCCGCGCGTCGAAGATCATGCTGGAGCGGGCGATGGCCCACGAGAAGATTCGCTTTCTCGCCAACACGATCGTGGAGGAAGTCCTTGGCGTCGAGCAAAAGGAAGTGACCGGCCTGCGTCTGCGCAACGCCGT